>NZ_CP149510.1:45000-345000 GCF_040126305.1 Pararhizobium sp. A13
TTCGTAAAGGGCTACGAGCCGCCGCAACTGGAAGCCGTCGCCACCGCCTTCGACGACAATGGCACGCCGGCGATCGCCGCCGGCCGCGACCTGCCGCGCGTCTATGATGGCGTCTACCGTGCGGCCCTCTCCTACGGCATGAATTCGACGATGATTGCCCAGATCATCAAGCTGCTCGCGAGCAACGTCGATTTCCAGGCGCAGCTGAAGCCGACGGACAAGCTCGAGGCCTTCTTCTCGGTCACCGACGAAAGCGGCAAGGCAACCGACGACAGCGAACTGCTCTATGTCAACGCCAAGTTCGGCGACGCCGAGACACGCTTCTACCGGTTCCAGGATCCCGACGACAATACGATCGACTATTACAACGAGCAGGGAAAGAGCATCCGCCAGTTCCTGCTGCGCAATCCGGTCCCGAACGGCACCTTCCGCTCCGGCTTCGGCATGCGCCGCCATCCGATCCTCGGCTTCTCGCGCATGCACACCGGCGTCGACTGGTCGGCGCCGCGCGGCACGCCGATCATCGCGGCCGGCAACGGAACCGTCGAAAAGGCCGGTTGGGATTCGGGCGGCTACGGCAACCAGACGCTGATCCGCCATGCCAACGGCTATGTCTCGTCCTACAACCACCAGAGCGCCATCGCCAAGGGCGTGACCCCCGGCGCCAAGGTGGTCCAGGGCCAGGTGATCGGCTGGGTCGGCACCACCGGCCTTTCGACCGGACCGCACCTGCATTACGAGCTGATCGTCAACGGCAACCGCGTCGACCCCTTACGCATCCGCCTGCCCGGCGGCAAGTCGCTCGAGGGCGAGGTCTTGGCGCAGTTCGAAAAGGAGCGCAGCCGCATCGACGAACTGCTCGCCAAGGACAACGGCAGCGCGGAAGTGGCTGCCGCCCAGTAGCCTGTTTCTCGCGAGCTTCGCGCCCCCTGATCCGATCTTCGGGCACCTTCTCCCCTCTGGGGAAAAGAGGAGGCAAGGCTGACGGTTTAAGGTCACGGGAAAAATTACGCTCCCATTCGATCGCCGATGAGAGGGCCGCCGAGGCAAATGGCGGCCCTTCAATGTCAACCGCTCATGGTTCCCCCACGCGAGAACTTTGCCCCGCGATCAACGAGGAAGACAACAAGGTCCGATTCCGTGGTCGCTGTCACGGTGAGCGCGGTTTCGTCCGCGCCGATCATAAGCGCGGTATGCGTCTGAGCCGCCTGTTGACCCACTGACACTTCCCCGCGAAAGACGTAGAGCCAGCGATCGAATCCGGCCACGGACGGCAGGTCGATGTTTCCACCCGCCGACAGGTGCGCATCGTAGAGGTAGACGGCCTGGCGGACGAAGCTCGGCGCTGCCGATCCGATCGGGCCAGTCAGCAGACGCCATTGATGGTTTCGCTCAGCCTCCTCCAGATCGATGAACTGAACGGCGGGTTCCATGTTCGCCGCCGATGGCCGGACGAAGATCTGCAACATCTCGATCTGATCGTCGCCGACGACTTCCTCTTCGTGGGAGAAGCCGCTGCCTGCGTTCATCACCATCAGCCGATCGGATGATATGACTTCGCTTCTCCCGGCGGAATCGGTGTGCTGCATGCGGCCCATGCGCATGTAGCTGATGATTTCGTCGTTGCGATGCTCGTGCATCCTGACGACGAGGCCGGGTTGCAGCCGCGCATGGTCGATGAGGCCCAGCCCGCCGAAGCCCGCGTCGTCCCGTTGTCCGAGAGAAATACCCGGGCGGATTCGACGGAGTTGGAACGGGCCATGCGCCCTTACCAGATGGGTTTCGGGCGAAACGACGCCAGTCCCGTTGATGGCAGTTGCTTCTACGGTCATGTTCTTTACTCCTTGGCTTCGTGCGGGCTGGATATCGGTTACGACTGGATGGGCGGAAGCACGTCGGTGAACAGCAACTGGATGAGCTTCTGCCCGTTCGGCGTGCCCCAGTTCTGGGCGAGTTCCGCGATCATGGTGTTGGTCGCCGTCAGCACGACGCCGGCGTCCTGCATGCGGCGGCGCGACATGTCCTCGGAAAGTTCGTACGGCGAACCGGACGCGTCCATGACGGCCTGCACGTTGTAGCCCTCGGTAACCGCGTCGATCGCCGGGAAGACGAGGCAGACGTCGGTCGTGACACCCGCCATGATCAGGTTCTTGCGCCCGGTCGCTTCGACGGCGGCCTTGAAGTTGGCGTCGGTCCAGGCGTTGACGATGCCTTCGCGCTTGACGCGATTTTCGAAAGCGTCGGGCAGGATCTCCTGCAGTTCCGGCAACAACGGTCCCTGCAGCCGGTCTTCCTGGCTGGAGGTCAGCACGGTCGGGATGCCGAGGATGCTGGCGGCCTTCGCGAGCGCCAGCGACATGCGCTTGGCCTGCTCGACGTCGATGTTCTTGATCAATTGCATCGTGCCGACCTGGTGATCGATCAAAAGAAGCGCGGAATTCTCAGGCGTAAATGTCTTGGACATGATGTGATCTCCTTGGCTTAAAGAGCGTCATCGCTCGCTGATAACTTTATGAATGAAACGAATTGCGCGGTAGACTTGAAAAATGCCCAGTTCATGTTTCATAAATGGAACATGAAGACATTCGGAGATTTCGACGGCCTCGCGCTGTTCATTCGTATCGTTCAAGCTGGCGGGCTGGGCGCGGCCGAACGAGCCACCGGCATCTCGAAGGCGACGCTGTCGCGCCGTCTCTCGGCGCTGGAAGAGGCTTTAAATGTCCGGCTGGTGCGGCGGACGAAGAAGGGCGTCGTGCTCACCGAACAGGGCCAGCAGCTTTATGACCGAAGCCGGGACGCCTTCACGCTGGCCGAAGAAGCGGTCGCCGAGGTTCAGGATGAGCGGGTGGCGCTGTCGGGGACGGTTCGTCTGTCGCTGCCGCCAGACATGGCCACTGCTGTTCTTGCCCCGGCCTTGATCCGGTTCAAGACCCGGTATCCTGATGTCATGATCGAGATGACGCTTGCGGACCGGAGGGTCTCGCTGATCGAGGAAGGCTACGACCTCGTTGTCCGGATGGGGCCCGTCGCAGACTCCGGGCTTGTGTTCAAAAAGATTGCGACCTTGCCACGAATGCTGGTCGCCAGTCCGGACTATCTGGCGGCACATTCCGGTTTGAAGGAGCCGCAGGACTTGAAGGATATTCCTGCGCTGGCGATCCGGCGCGATCTGGTCGAATGGGATCTGCGGAACCCTGACGGCGTGACGACGACGGTGCATCCCAGGATCGGCTTTGCGGCAAACCGACAGACCATACTGATCGATGCCGCGATTGCAGGCCTTGGTGTTGCCAACTTGCCCACCTTCATGATTGAGGCCGCACTGAAATCCGGCGCCCTTGTCCGCGTCCTGCCGGACTGGGAACCATCCCCTGTCGAGATGACTGCGCTTTGGCAGAAGGACAGGATCACCGGGCGTTTGATAAAAGCGATCGTTGCCGAGTTTGCTGAAGCGTTCAAGGATGGGCGATCACTGCCTTAGCCGGACACTGCAAGCCAGGGGAACGCCGAAATCCGCTGCGCTCTTTGGGTGGCGCTGTCTCTGTTTGTCGGCATTCGGTTTAAAAAGCAGGACAAGGCGTCCGCTTCTTGCCCCAAAACAGCCGCTTGGTCGGCCAAACGCGTCGGAAGGTCTTGGCCGTACAAGCGACCCAAAGTGTCTTACAAAACTCCCGGCCAGACGTCACTTCACCGCGACCACGACCTTCCCCTTCGCACGACCCGTTTCGACATAGTCCAGTGCCTCGTTGGTCCTCTCGAACGGGAAGACCCGGTCCATCACTGGGCGTATGTCACCCGCCTCGATCAGGGAGGTGATCTTGCCGAGCTGCCCGCCATTCGCTGTCATGAAGAGAAACGAATAGCTGATCCTTCGCCGTTTCGATTTTCCCCTGATGCCAGAGCTCAGCAGGCGCATGACCTGTTGAAGCAGCCAGCCAGAGCCGTTCTGCCTCGCAAAGTCCGGATCGGGCGGACCGGAAATCGAGATCAGCTTCCCGCCCGGCTTCATCACACGAAGGGATTTCTCCAGCGTGTCCTTGCCGAGGCTGTTCAGCACGACGTCATAGCCCTGCAGCACTTTCTCGAAGTCGTCGTTCTTGTAGTCGACCACGACGTCTGCGCCGAGACTTTTCACAAGAGCGACATTTGCTGTGCTCGTGGTCGTGGCCACGTATGCCCCGAGATGCTTGGCAAGCTGGATCGCGATCGTGCCCACGCCGCCCGAACCGGCATGGATCAGGATCTTCTGTCCCTTCTGCACGTTGGCCCGCTCGACCAGCACCTGCCATGCCGTCAGGGCGACAAGTGGGATGGATGCGGCCTCTTCCATGGTCAGATTGGCCGGCTTCATCGCGACATCGGCCTCGTCCATGGCGATATACTCTGCAAATGTCCCGATGCGATCCTGGGCCGGACGTGCATAGACCTCGTCACCGGGCTTGAATTGCCGGACCTTGGCCCCGACCCGGACCACGACGCCCGCGACATCGTTGCCCAGCACCAGTGGGAGGCGGTAGGGCAGGATGAGCTTGAACTCTCCGTCCCTGATCTTGCTGTCCAGCAGGTTCACGCCGGCGGCATGAATCTCGACCATGACATCGTTCTCACGCAACTCCGGCACGGGACTTTCGCCGAGCCGCAGAGCGCCGCCTTTCGCATGGCGATCGATCAGGAATGATTTCATCAGACTGACTTTCGTTTCTGTGGTGAGCCGGCAGGGCCAGCAGTGCGGCGATAAAAGCTCAATCGGGAAGTCTGCTGAATTTCCGAAGGTTCTTGTCGACGAAGGACTCGGGCAGGAAGCGACGCAGGAAGCGGACCTGTCCTGCAGCCTTTCCGGCGGTGTAGCGTCGTTTGGGCGATGCCGCATTGGCGGCCCTTACGACGGCTCTAGCAACCACCTCGGGTGCATCGCCCTTCGCGACGATCTCGCGCATCAGCCTCTCCGCGTCGGCGCGAACCGCATCGTAGACGGCAAGCGGCCGGTCCGGTCGCGTGATGTTCTCTTCGAAGGACGTGCGGGTCACACCGGGCTCGACAAGCACGATGCGGATGCCCTGCGTTCGCACTTCGTGGTCGAGAGACTCCGAATAGCCTTCGATGGCGTGCTTGGTCGATGCGTAGAGTGCGTTATAGGGCGCGGGGATCAGCCCGAGTATGGAACTGAGGTTGACGATCCGGCCTCGACGCTGCCGTCTCATCACCGGCAGGACCGCATTTGTCATTCGTATGATGCCGAACACGTTGACGTCGAAAACGGCCTTCGCCTGCGCCGCCGTGGATTCCTCAGCGCCGCCAACCAGTCCGATCCCGGCATTGTTGACGAGAAGATCGATCCGCCCTGCGCGGCTTAGAACCTCGTCGACGACGCTCTGCACGGATGCATCGTTGATGACGTCGCAGATCAGCATCGTGATCCCATCCGCGGTATCGGGCATCGGCTTTCGGCTGGTGCCGAAGACACGGTAGCCATCGCGCCGCAGCGCTTGTGCCGTCACCAGCCCGATGCCGGAGGAAGCACCCGTGACCAGGGCAACGCCGCGTTCTGTCTTGCTCATCGGCTTCTGCTTTCATTTTGTCGTGGAACATCGATGAACAATCAGTTACTATCAAATTGATAGCAAGTCACTACTAAAAAGATACCGACATGAAGAATCTTTCGGACCAGCCATGCCTGATCGCCCGCAGCCTGGCGCTTGTGGGGGACGCATGGAGCATGCTGATCATGCGCGACGCCCATGCGGGGCTGACCCGCTTCGATGATTTTCGCAAGAGCCTCGGTATCGCGCCGACGATGTTGACGGGGCGGCTTTCCGGCCTGACCGAGGAGGGACTGCTGGAGAAACGCCGCTATTCCGAACGTCCGCCACGGGACGAATATGTGCTGACGGAGGCCGGCCGCGACTTTCTGCCGGTGCTGTTTGCGATCGGCGCATGGGGACGCAAGCATCGCGGCGGCGGCAAGGTGACCCGGTTCTTCGACGCCGAGACCGGAACGGAGATCGATCCCGTCACCATCGACCGGGCGACCGGCGCTCCGGTCGGAACACGTCCCATTCGTATCGCCGCACCCGAATGAGCCGCCCCACGGCAGATGAAGCCGCGCCTGACAACCGCTATTGAAAGCTCGCTTCTGGCGCACGAAGCGGATGTGAGGCCCGTTCGGTGACTTCACGCAACAGAAGGTGGTGCGTACTAACGATTTTGCATCATTTTCGGGTTCTTTGCCATGTCATCGCCGTACGCGATGCCTACCGACCACGCGACCACTTCCGCTCACTTTGAGGCCGTTCCATGAGAATGCACCAACCACGTATCGCCGTCATCGGTGCAGGTATTCTCGGCTCGGCCATCACCTATAACCTTGCCATCCGCGGCGCGGATGTCTTGCTGCTGGATGAAAGTCCGAAACCGGGTTCTGGCGTCACAGGTCGCGCCTTTGGTTGGGTCAACGTCATCAATGGTACACCCGGCCATACCAACTACGCGCTTTGGTGCGCGGCCGTTGCCGAGTATCAGCTTCTGAAAGCTGCCTTGCCCGAAGCCCTCTCCGATGCCCGCGCTGGTTCGCTGACATGGAGAGCGACACCACAAGAGACCGAGCAACTTGCCGACCTGCATCAGCGCGCGGGCGAGGACGTCGAGTTGTTGAAACGGAGTGTCGTTGCCGAATGGGAGCCGCGTCTGCGCCGGGTGCCGGAATGCGCGGTCTTCTCACGCAATGACCTCGCTCTCAACCCGACACGACTGGCTGGAACCTATGTCACCGCCGCTCTTGCCTCGGGCGCCTCGGCCCGGTTTGGCAAAAAGGTCGCCGCCATCGAAACCGCGAACGGTCGGGTAACCGGCATCCGAGTTTCGGATGGCACCCTCAAGGCCGACGTCATTGTGATGGCGGCTGGAAGCGCCATCAATGTGCTTGCGGGCGAGCTCGGTATCGATACCGGCATCGAGACCTCTCCAGCGTTACTCCTCCGCTATGCCTGTAGCATGCCTGTCGTCAGCCGCATCCTGCGCGGACCGCGCCTGGAAGTTCGCCAAGCCGGCGACAACACGCTTTTCGTCGCAAAATCCTATGTCGAAAACGGCGCAGAGAACGGCCCGCAGGCGATTGGAGAGCGGACATTGGCCGTGATGAGGGACGAGTTGGATTTGCCTGACAACGTTATGCTTGCAAGCGCTGACGTCGGCGACCGTCCGATCTTCGCTGACGGCTTGCCGCGCCTTGGTTTTTTGCCACAGGTGCACGGTCTTTATATCGCAGTGGGCCATCCCGGCGTCATTCTAGCGCCGCTCATCGGTCGCCTCACCGCAGAGGAAATACTCGACGGACGGAGGACTGAACTTATACCCGGTCCCAAATGAGCCTGCCTTGAGAGGAGGTGCCGTGCCTGTTTCCGCTCTTGTGATGGGCGCAAAGTTGCCATTTAAGGTTCGCGTTGCCCAAACCAAATTGCCGCCATCTGCAACCGAAAACGAAAAACCTCCCCGGAATTGTCGGAGAGGTTCTCGTCAAGATGGTTATGTTATCAGGCCGCAGCCTTTTCGGCACTCCCGCGCAGCTTGAAGTTCAGCCGATCCGACCCGGCAAAGGCCTTGATGGTCGATCCGTCCGGGAAATTGCCCTGGAGAATCTGCTCGGCGAGCGGATCCTGGACGTATTTCTGCACGGCTCGCTTCAGCGGACGCGCGCCATAGGCCGGATCGTAGCCCTTGTCGGCGAGGAAGGCGCGGGCCTCGTCGTCGAGTTCGAGCGTGATCTTGCGGTCGGCAAGCAACTGCCGCAGGCGCGCCAGCTGGATATCGACAATCGCTCCCATCTCGCCGCGCTTCAGGCGGTGGAACAGGATGATCTCGTCGACCCGGTTGAGGAACTCCGGCCGGAAATGGCCGCGCACCACATCCATCACCTGGTCGCGCACCATGTCGCTGTCGTCGTTCTCGCCAAGCTGGGTCAGGTACTCCGCCCCGAGGTTGGAGGTCATGATGATCATCGTGTTGCGGAAATCGACGGTGCGGCCCTGACCATCGGTCAGGCGGCCGTCGTCGAGCACCTGCAGGAGCACGTTGAAGACATCCGGATGCGCCTTCTCGATCTCATCGAACAGCACGACCTGGTATGGCTTGCGACGCACCGCTTCCGTCAGCGCGCCACCTTCCTCGTAACCAACATAGCCGGGAGGCGCGCCGATCAGCCGGGCGACCGAGTGTTTCTCCATATATTCCGACATGTCCATGCGCACCATCGCCGTCTCCTCGTCAAAGAGGAAACGGGCAAGCGCCTTGGTCAGCTCCGTCTTGCCGACGCCGGTCGGGCCGAGGAAGATGAACGAACCGATCGGACGATTCGGGTCCTGCAGCCCTGCCCGCGAGCGGCGAACCGCGCGCGACACCGCCTGAACCGCATCGCCCTGGCCGACCACCCATTTCGCCAGTTCGTCTTCCATCCGGAGCAGCTTGTCGCGCTCACCCTCCAGCATCTTGTCGACCGGAATGCCGGTCCAGCGGGAGACGACATGGGCGATGTTGTCCGGGGTCACAACTTCCTGCACCATCGGGTTCAGCGCGGAGGAATCCTGGCTTTCCGACGCTTCCAGTTCCTTTTCGAGCTTCGGGATCACCCCATAGGCAAGCTCCCCTGCCCGCTGGAATTCGCCCTTGCGCTGGGCGATCGCCAGTTCGTTGCGGGCTTCGTCGAGCTGCCTCTTCAGGTCGGCCGCAAGGCCGAGCTTCGACTTTTCCGCCTGCCAGCGTGCCGTCAGCGCATCGGCCTGTTCTTCCAGCCCGGTAAGGTCGATCTCCAGCTTCTCCAACCGATCCTTGGAGGCCCGGTCGGTCTCCTTCTTTAGGGCCTCGCGCTCGATTTTCAGCTGGATGATGCGCCGGTCGAGTTCGTCCAGCTCCTCCGGCTTGGAATCCACCTGCATCCTGAGCCGCGATGCGGCCTCGTCCATCAAGTCGATCGCCTTGTCGGGCAGGAATCGGTCGGTGATGTAGCGGTTGGACAAGGTCGCAGCCGCAACCAGCGCCGAATCGGAGATCCGGACCTTGTGATGCTGTTCGTACTTTTCCTTCAATCCGCGCAGGATCGAGATCGTGTCCTCGACCGTCGGCTCGTTGACCATCACCGGCTGGAACCGGCGGGCCAGAGCCGCGTCCTTTTCCACATGCTTGCGGTACTCGTCGAGCGTGGTCGCGCCGACGCAGTGCAGCTCGCCACGGGCAAGCGCGGGCTTGAGCAGATTGGAAGCATCCATCGCCCCATCCGCCTTGCCGGCGCCGACCAGCGTGTGCATCTCGTCGATGAACAGGATGATTTCGCCCGCTTCCGCCTGCACTTCGGAGAGAATGGCCTTCAGCCGCTCCTCGAATTCACCGCGGAATTTCGCGCCTGCGATCAGCGCGCCCATGTCGAGCGCCATCAGCTTCTTGTCTTTGAGGCTTTCCGGCACGTCGCCATTGACGATGCGCAGGGCGAGACCCTCGGCGATCGCCGTCTTGCCGACGCCGGGTTCACCAATCAGCACGGGGTTGTTCTTGGTGCGGCGCGAAAGCACCTGGATCGTCCGGCGGATTTCGTCGTCGCGGCCGATCACCGGGTCGAGCTTGCCGTCGCGGGCATCCGCCGTCAGGTCACGCGCATATTTCTTCAACGCGTCGAAGCCGGCTTCGGCATTGGCGCCGTCGGCCGTGCGGCCCTTGCGGATGTCGTTGATGACCTGGTTGAGCCTGCCCGCCGTCAAGCCCGCCTTCGACAGGATGCCGGATGTCGCAGCCGAGGTCTCGATGATCAGCGCCTGCAGTAGGCGCTCCACCGTGACGAAGCTGTCGCCCGCCTTCTTGGCGGCCTCTTCGGCGGTCGAAAAGACGCGCGCCAACGGCTGCGCCAAAGAGAGCGAACCATTGCCGCCCGAAACCTTCGGCAGCTTGGCAAGTGCTGCGTCATTGGCGATCCGGGCCGCCTTGGCGTCGCCGCCGGCCCGCTCGATCAGTGATGCCGCCATGCCCTGGTCGTCGTCGAGCAGCACTTTCAGGATATGTTCGGGCGTGAATTGCGGATGGCCTTGCGCCAGCGCATAGGTCTGCGCCGATTGCAGAAAACCGCGCACGCGCTCGGAGTATTTTTCAATATTCATCTGTCTACCTCCGGTAATCGGTCAGCCCGTTCTTGGCACCGCCGACAGTTGGGATGAGGCCCCCTGAAAAGGCAAGCCTGTCGTTTCCGGCCGATATCTGCTTTGCGCAGGATCAACCCGTTGAAGCGAATATGGGGGAGGAATTTTGGAAATTAAAGGGGCTGCTCTGCCTCTCTTTCCGGGCGATGGACGGCGGCCAGCCCGCACTGATGTGTGGTCTTCCAAAGGACTGCGATGGTAACACCGAGGAGCAGGATTTCCGAAACCGGCGTGGCAAACCAGATGCCGCCTTCACCGAACGCCGCCGCAAGGACGATAACCAGCGGCACCGCGAAGAGATACGGTTTCGACAAACCGAGAATCGCCGCCCGCCCGACATCACCGATTGCCTGGAAATAACCTGCGGTCAGCATCAACGGCCCTGAAAGGAAGTAAAGCGCCACCATCACCGGCATGATCCGCGCAACATCGTCGGCGACGGCATTGTCACTGACGAAGAGCGAACCGATCGGCCGCGCGAGACCGATCAACAGGATCTCGACTGCAAGGCAATAGACGAGCGCGACGGCCACGCCGAGACGCAGACTCTTGTACGAGCGTTGCCACAGCCCGGCCCCCACGCTGTTTCCGACAATGGCCTGCACCGCCTGGCTCATGCCCAATAGCGGCAGAAAGGCGAAGGTCATGACGCGGGTAATGATCCCGTAGGCCGATACGACAACATCATATCGTGTGCCCGCTACCATCTGGAGAGACGCGATGATGGTTGCCGAGACGAGCGCCAGGCCGATGAAGCCGAGGCTTTGCGGCGCACCAAGCCCAATGATTTCGCCCCAGCCCGTCACCAGATTGCTGCGCCGTAGCAGAGAAAAGCGCAGCGCCGTGCGCCCAAACGACCGGAAACAGAGAAGCAAGCCAAGCGCCACCCCTTGCGCGAGCACGGTCCCGCAAGCGGATCCAGCAACGCCCAGCCCCATGCCGACGATGAAAACATAGTTGAACACAAGGTTCGCCAGCGAAACTGCAAGGCTGAGGATCGCCATCAACCCGGCCCGGCCCTCGCAACGCAACGCGTCCGCGTTGACCGAAAGCAGAAACGGTATGGGACATGAGAACACGATGATGGAGATGTAGACATGCGCCATCCCGGCCAGGACCCCGTTGCCATTGGCCACGACCAGAGCCAGCCTTTCGCCAAAGCCGGCAAACAGGACCATGAATGCGATACCGATCGCGAGTGCAAGGATATGCGCACCCGTCAATGTGCGCCGTGCTTCGATAAACCGCCCGGCCCCAAGATGGCGGGCAAGAAGACTGGCCATGCCGCTGGCGACAAGTGTTGAAAGTGCGATCAGCAGCATGAAGACCGGGAACACGACCGTGACGGCGCCGACGGCATCAGGACCGACATAGATACCGAGAAAGACGGCATCGGCGACGGTCAAAAGGCCGTTCATGCTCATCACGAAGATGATGGGAAGTGCCGTCTTGGTGAAAATTGCACCAAGAGGGGCAGTCAAATAGGCGTTCTGGCTGGACGTGTCTGACGACATCCCGCTCTCCTCAATATTGCATTTCGAACTGAAGGAGGGGGCTCGCATTGCCCACCGCACGAAATGCATCGAGGGTGAGAGATATCGTCAAAGCCAGAATTTCACCGAGACCAAGCGTCCGCGAGCGGCAGGCTTCTGAAAACCATGATGAGGACGTACAGATAACCCGCGAAACGGTCAAGCCTTAGGCGATCAGCTCTGCGCCTTGGTAGAGCCCGTCAGAAATGCCTCGCCGCCCTTGCCCCACGAAAAAACCCGGCCGCGAAGCGGACCGGGTTCTTCAATATTCTGACATTTTTCAGCCGCCATCCGGCAACCTACCTGGGCTTATTCGCCGGCAGCTTCTATGAGGGTCGGCGCTTCGCCGCCCTGCTCACCGCCGGCTTCACCGGACGCGGCAGCCTCGTCACCGCTGGCGTCGCCACGGCGCGGCTGGCGGCGGGGTCGCGGTGCGGCGCGGCGGCGCGACGGCGCGCGGCCGGTCGGCGCCTCTTCTTCCAGCGAAACCTCGACGGGCGTGCCTTCGATCACCGGCTGCGGGCCGGAACCGTCGATGACCGGCTGCGGCTGCAGATCGGGGCGCGCCTGCGGCTGGGCCTGTTCGGGACGCGGCTGGCGCTGGCGGTCGTTATGGCGCTGTCGGTCGCGCTGGCGCTCGCCATCGTGCTGGCGCGGCTGGCGGTCAACCGGCTGGGAACGCTCCTGCTCGGGCTGCTGATCCTGGACGCCCATGCTTTCGTCGGCCTCGTTCTGGTCGAGATCGTCGTCGCGCTCGTTGCCGTCGCGATCCTGATAATCGTTCCGGTCGCTGTAGTCGTTGCGGTCGTCACGCTGGAAACGTTCCTGCATCTGCGCCTGGGCGGCAGCAATGATGCGGTTGTAATGCTCGGCGTGCTGAAGATAGTTTTCCGCCACGACCCGGTCGCCGGAGCTTTGCGCGTCACGGGCAAGGGTCGCATATTTTTCGGCGATATGCTGCGCGGTGCCCCGGATCTTCACGTCCGGACCGGAGCTGTCATAGGTCCGGGTCAGCGGGTTGGAGCCCTTCCGGTTGTGGTTGTTGTTGCCACCACCGCTGCTGTTGCTGCTGTTATTGTTGTTATTACGCCCACGGCCGCGCTTGTTTTGCTGTCCTGGCCTCATCGTTCACTCACCTGGATTCTCTTGATATTGATGATCATGTGATTGCGTGACTTGTCGGGGATTCCGGATCAAGCAGACACGCGCCGCGACCCAACCGCCTCTGGCGGCGCCGTCGCTGGTTAAAGTCAAATTAACAGGTACCCGCACCAGGCACTGTCGAACCTTAGCAACTCTTTTGTGAGAGCAATCCCTGTGGCTAGGTCTGACCGGAACGAATCTCTGGTCTATGACCTTCTGCCCAGTGCGTGGCTGGCAACCTAGCCCGCCTGCCGTGGAATTCCAAGCCTTTTCTTCATGTTTTCGAAAAGAACGTTCCATCATACGCCTGTTTTCAGGCATTCGTTGCCGAAGGAGAACACTATCGCCCGATCATTTCCGCCGAGATCGCGAATCCTGTCGATGATTCGAAAGCCGTTTTCTTCGAAAACGTGCCCCACGACCTGCAACTGGTCATAGCCGATCTCGACCCCGACGACGCCACCCTCGGCAAGATGGCCGGCGGCGTTTGCGGCAATGATACGATAGGCGTCCAGTCCATCGGCACCGCCGTCCAGCGCCAGCGCCGGATCATGATCCCGCACCTCGGGCGCGAGCGACGCGACCACTTCGGTGCGTATATAGGGCGGATTTGACACGATTATGTCGAACGTGCCGTCGATCTGCTCGAACCAGTCGCTTTCCACAGCCGCAAAGCGGTGATCGAGTGTGTTGCGCACGGCATTGGCTTGCGCCATCTCGACGGCGCCTGTGGCAAGATCCGAGCCGACGCCGGTTGCTTCCGGCACCGCACTGAGCAGGGCGAGACAGATCGCCCCGGTCCCGGTTCCAAGATCGATGATCCGGCAGCTTCCCTTGGCAGTGGCGATGGTTCGGGCAAACGGAATGAGCCCCTCGACGATCATTTCCGAATCTGGCCGCGGTTCCAACGTGTCCTTGGACATGCCGAGCGTCAGCCCAAAGAATTCGCGCTGCCCGAGGATGCGGTGAACCGGCTCATGCGCCGCCCGCCGCGCAATCGCCGCGCGGATGCGCTGCGCATCTTCCGGCGCCACCACCTCGCGCCCGCGTGTCATGAAGGCCGCCGCCGGCAGGTCGAGCAGGCCGGAGATCAGCATGCGCGCGTCGAACGCCGCCTCGCCGATATGGGCATCGAGGAAACGCGCCTTCGCCTCGGCAAACAGGCTGTCGAGCGTGTCGGTCATCCGCGTTGCTCGCCCAGTTGCGCCAGCTGGTCCGCCTGGTAGTCGGCCAGAAGCGCATCCACCACCTCGTCGATCTCGCCCATCATCATCCGGTCGATCTTGTAGAGCGTCAGGTTGATGCGATGGTCGGTCACGCGTCCCTGCGGGAAGTTGTAGGTGCGGATACGCTCGGAGCGATCGCCCGACCCGACCTGGCTCTTGCGCGATGCGGACCGCTCGCTGTCGGCCTTCTGCCGCTCCATGTCGTAGAGCCGCGAGCGCAGCACCTGCATCGCCTTGGCGCGGTTCTGGTGCTGCGACTTCTCCGAACTGGTGACGACGATGCCCGATGGCAAGTGCGTGATGCGCACCGCCGAATCGGTCGTGTTGACGTGCTGGCCACCCGCACCCGACGAGCGCATCGTGTCGATGCGGATGTCTTCATTGCGGATTTCGATGTCGATGTCCTCCGCTTCCGGCAGAACCGCAACCGTCGCCGCCGAGGTATGGATGCGTCCTTGCGTTTCCGTATCCGGCACGCGCTGGACCCGGTGAACGCCGGATTCGAATTTCAGCTTCGAGAACACCCCGCGCCCGGTGACGGTCGCAATGATTTCCTTGTAGCCACCCGCGTCGCCCTCGCTTGCTGAAAGCACCTCGACCTTCCAGCCCTTGTCGGCGGCATAGCGCTCATACATGCGGAAGAGGTCGCCGGCAAAAAGCGCCGCTTCCGAACCGCCGGTCCCGGCGCGAATTTCGAGGATCGCGCTCTTTTCGTCGGCCGCATCCTTCGGCAGGAGAAGGATCTGCATCTCCTTTTCCAGCGTCTCGATCCGCTCCTCGATCTCGGGCTCTTCCATCTCGGCCAGGTCGCGCATCTCGCGATCGGTGCTTTTGTCGGACAGCAGCGTCTCTATATCGGCAAGCTCGCCCTGCGCCTTCTCGTACTGCCTGATCTTCGTCACCACCGGCTGCAGCTCGGAATATTCGGACGCGAGCTTCACATAGACATCCGCCGCCGGCCCCTCGGCCATGCGCGCCTCGATCTCACTGAAGCGCCGCTCCAGCTCGCGCATTTTTTCAACAGGAAGTGTGGCCAATGTTTACTCCGTAACGACAGCCGCGAAACGCGCCAGTCCAAATTATGTAAGTCGGGGAGAGTTTACCCCCCTCTGTCACTTCGTGACATCTCCCCCTCAAGGGGGGAGTTCATTCTTTTCCCTCACCCATTCCTCGCAGAACTTGAAGCCGTCAGGAGGGCAAAATAGCCGCGACCAATTTCCCCCCTTGAGGGGGAGATGTCGGCGTTGCCGACAGAGGGGGGTCGGTGCGGCAAATTCCGATCCGCTAAACCGGAACCCCGTTCTCCGCCGCGAATGCGATCAGCATCTGGCGCACCGGCGTCTGGTCCTTCGTGTCGTCCAGCGTCGCATGCAGCATGGCCGAGAGCTTGTCGACATCAAGCGCCAGAAGCATCGCCTTCACTGGCCCGACAGCTGTCGGCGACATCGACACCGAGCGGTAGCCGATCCCGAGCAGCGCCATCGCCGATAGCGGCTTGCTCGCCATCTCGCCGCACAGCGTCACCGAGGTCTCGTTGCGGTCGCCCGCCCGGATGATATCGCGCAGGATGCGCAGGAACGGCCGGCCGAGCACATCGAACCGGTCGGATACCCGCGCATTGCCGCGATCGACCGCCATGGCGAACTGGAACAGGTCGTTCGATCCGACGGAAACGAAATCGACCTCGTGCATCAGTTCGTCAAGCTGCCACAGCAGGGCCGGAACTTCCAGCATCGCGCCGAACTGCAGTTTGCGCGGCAATTGCTCGCCGACTTTGGACTGGCGCTGGATTTCCTTTTGCAACAGCTCGCGCACGGTCCGCAGCTCCGACACCTCGGTCACCATCGGCAGCATGATGCGCAGCTCCTGGCCTGCCGAGGCCCGCAGCATGGCGCGCAGCTGCGTGCGCAAAAGACCGGGCCGGTCGAGCGACAGGCGGATCGCCCGCCAGCCGAGCGCCGGGTTTTCCTCTTCCGCCGCGCGGAAATAGGGCACGACCTTGTCGCCGCCGATATCGAGCGTGCGGAAGGTCACCGGCTTGCCGCCCGCCTGCTTGATGACATTGCGATAGAAAGCTTCCTGCTCTTCCATCTTCGGCATGGTCGAGGCAATCATGAACTGCAGCTCGGTGCGGAACAAACCGATGCCTTCCGCGCCGGACTCGACAAGCTGCGGCAGATCGACCATCAGGCCGGCATTCATCTGCAGCTTGATGCGCTTGCCGTCCTTGGTCAAAGGCTCGACGCCGCGCAGCGCCTTGAACTGCTCCTGCCGGCGTGCCCGAAGCTTTACCTTCTCCTCATAGGCCCGCTGCAAGTCGGCCATGGGCCTCAGATGCACCTTGGCATCATCGCCATCGACGATGATCGCATCGCGGTTTTCCGCCAGCGCCACGGCGCCTGCCGCCTGGCCGACGACCGGAATGCCCATGGCCCGGGCGACGATCACCACATGGCTCGTCACCGCGCCCTCTTCAAGCACGAGGCCGCGCACATTCTCGCGCGGATAGTCGAGCAGCTCGGCAGCACCCATGGCGCGGGCGACAACGATCGCATCCGGCGGGAAATCGCTCGCCGAAAGCTTGGCACCATAGCCGGTCAACTGCCTGAGCAACCGGTTGGCGAGATCGTCGAAATCGTGCATGCGCTCGCGCAGATAGGGATCCGTCAGCCGGATCATCCGCGCCTTGGTCTCGCTCTGCACCCGCTCGACCGCCGCTTCCGCTGTCAGCCCGTTGCGGATCGCCTCCTCGAGCTTGCGGACCCAGCCACGGTCATGGGCGAACATCCGGTAGGCTTCGAGCACAGCGCGGTGCTCGCCTTCCATGGACACATCGCGGCGCGACAGCATGTCGTCGATCGAGATGCGCAGCGAACCGAGCGCTTCCGCCAGGCGGCCGAGTTCGTGATCGGTGTCGTCGTTCAGCAGATTGGTGACGACGATGCGCGGCTCGTGCAGCACCACATAGCCGAGGCCGATGCCGTCGTTGAAGCTGTTGCCGTCTATCGAGACCGGCCGCGACAGGTCCAGTTCGAGACCCGGCCGGGTGATCTTCTTCAACTCGCCGGTCGCGACCATCTCGGCGAGCACCATCGCCGTGGTCTCCATCGCCTCGACCTCGTCGTCGCGATAGGTGCGGCTTGCCTTGTTCTGCACGACGAGAACGCCGAGCGAGCGGCCGGTCCGCAGAATCGGCACGCCGAGGAACGAATGATAGATTTCCTCGCCCGTTTCCGGCAGGTAGGTGAAGGCCGGATGCGACTGCGCGTCAGAAAGGTTGAGCGGCCGGGCGCTGGCGGCAATCGTACCGACGAGGCCCTGCCCCATCTGCAGTTGCGCCAGGTGGACGGCGCCCGGGTTCAGACCTTCGGTGGCATAGAGTTCGAGCACGCCGTCAGAGCGCAGCACGTAGACCGAGCACACTTCCGCGACCATGTTCTGCGCTATCTGGCGAACAATCTGATCAAGGCGCTCCTGCGGCTCAAGCGGTTCCGCCATGAGTTCGCGCAACCGCTTGAGAAGGACGCGTGGACCCGCCGAGAGGTCTCTCATCGCGCTACGTCTCCTGTCTGAAAAGTCAACAACTGCGGGCGGCAAATGGTTCCGGCACCTGCGCGCCGAAACGTCGTTGCCGCCGCTTGCCTTAACTCTTATCCAGACCGTAGACGGAATGCAAAGTGCGAACCGCCAATTCGGCGTAAGCACCGTCGATCAGGATGGAAATCTTGATTTCAGAGGTCGTGATCGCCTTGATGTTGATGCCTTTTTCGGCAAGTGCGCGGAAAGCGGACGCAGCCACGCCCGCATGGCTGCGCATGCCGATGCCGATGACCGAGACTTTGACGAGGCCTGATTCGCTCTGGATGACGTCGAAGCCGACCTTGTCCTTTGCTTCGTTCAAGACCTTCAAGGCCTTTTCGACATCGCCGGAGGGCACCGTGAAGGTCATGTCGGTCTTCGAACCGTCTTCCGAAATGTTCTGGACGATCATGTCGACATTGATATGGGATTCGGCCAGCGGGCCGAAGATCGCAGCCGAAACGCCGGGGCGGTCGGCCACGCGCCGGAGCGAAATCTGCGCTTCATCCTTGGCATAGGCGATGCCGGTGACGACTTCCTGTTCCACGATCTCTTCCTCATCACAAATCAGCGTGCCGGGGGGATTCAAGAAATCGCCCATGCCCGGCGCATCGGGGTCTTCGAAACTGGAGCGCACGAAGGTGCGGACCTTGAATACCATGGCAAGCTCGACCGAGCGAACCTGCAGGACCTTGGCGCCGAGGGACGCCATTTCCAGCATTTCCTCGAACGCGATCTTCTTCATCCGCCGCGCCTTCGGCTCGACGCGCGGGTCGGTGGTGTAGACGCCATCGACATCGGTATAGATGTCGCAGCGGTCGGCCTTGATCGCAGCCGCGATCGCCACGGCCGAGGTGTCCGAGCCGCCGCGGCCGAGCGTCGCGATCCGGTTGTCGGGACCAAGCCCCTGGAAGCCGGCGACGACGGCAACCTGCCCCTCGCCGAAGCGGCGGATCAGCTCCGTGCCATCGATATCCATAATGCGTGCGGCGCCATGGGCGTTGTCGGTCTTGATCGGGATCTGCCAGCCCTGCCAAGAGCGCGCATTGATGCCGATATTCTGCAGCGCAATCGCAAGCAGACCCGAGGTCACCTGCTCGCCCGAGGCGACGACGGCATCATATTCGCGCGCATCATGCATCGCCGAGGCATCGCGCGTCCAGGCAACCAGCTCATTGGTCTTGCCCGACATGGCCGAAACGACGACGGCAACCTCATGGCCGGCATCGACCTCGCGTTTCACATGGCGCGCCACATTCCTGATGCGATCCATATCCGCGACGGACGTGCCGCCGAATTTCATCACGATGCGTGCCATATGCCTCTACCGGTCGAAAATGCCGCGCGGCAACCCGCGCCTGTCTGTTTTCAAGTTGGCGGTCTCTTAGCGAAATTGAGGGCGGGGTGCAATGGAGAAGGAAGTGGGTTCTGGCGTAGCGGCGTCTTGGCGCTATGCCCGTCCAACAGTGGCAGCTCGGAGGTCCAAAGCAGCCTTCCGTACTTGCTGCGGACAGACAGACTTCCGCGCTTGTTACTGTAACATACTTGCATTTTTGTAATTTGGGGTGCTCAACTCGTTTGGGGTAACCCCGCATTTGCAAAAGTCCATTGCACACACTGTCATAGTCTTTTCGTCGAAGAATAACGGCGGATGCCTGAGGTCTTCTCGGCGACATGGCAGAACAAAAAAAGATTTCCGCACGCGATGATGACGCCAGGTCTGCGTACCGGAACCTGGTCGCTGTCAACAACGCACAATCCGGTCCTTCCTGGGGAGGAGCACCTATGTCTGACAGAAAGTTACTACCCACTCGTCATGATTCTGCAGAACTCAGCCTCAATCGCCGCAGCGTATTGCTCGGAACCACCACCCTAGCGCTTGCAACGGCGTTCGGAAGCTTGAAGGCGCCGAAACCAGCGCACGCACAAACCGAAGCCACGCCGGCTAAGAAGCCCAACATTCTCGTCATTTTCGGCGACGACATCGGCTACTGGAACACCAGTGTCTACAGCCGAGGCCAGATGGGATACCAGACACCCAACATTGACCGTATCGCCGACGAGGGTGCGGTCTTTACCGACCACTACGCCCAGCAATCCTGCACCGCCGGGCGCGCCGCGTTTATCACCGGGCAAAGCTGCTTCCGCACGGGGTTGCTCAAGGTCGGTCTGCCGGGCGCCAAGGAAGGCCTGTCCGAAAAAGATCCGACGCTCGCTGACCTGCTCAAGCCCCAAGGCTATGCAACTGGCCAGTTCGGCAAGAACCACCTTGGCGACCGCAATGAATTTCTGCCAACCGTTCATGGCTTCGACGAATTCTTCGGCAACCTCTATCATCTCAATGCCGAGGACGAACCGGAAAATCCTGACTACCCGAAAGACCCGCAATTCCGCGCGAAGTTTGGTCCGCGTGGCGTCTTGAAATGCACGGCGACCGATGTCGACGATCCCAGCGAGGATCCGCGCTTTGGGCGTGTGGGCAAGCAGAAGATCGAAGACACCGGCCCGCTGACAACCAAGCGCATGGAAACTGTAGACGAAGAATTTCTCGGTGCCGCGATGGACTTCATCGACCGAAAGCACAAAGAGGATAAACCGTTCTTCTGCTGGTTCAATTCAACCCGCATGCACATCTACACGCACCTCAAGCCTGAATCGAAAGGCAAGACGGGATTGGGCCTGGAGGCCGACGGCATGGTCGAGTTCGACGGCATGGTGGGCCAGCTTCTCAAGCAGCTCGACGATCTCGGCATCGCCGACAACACCATAGTCCTCTGGACCACTGACAACGGCGCAGAAGTCTTTTCGTGGCCGGATGGCGGCACCACGCCGTTCAAAGGCGAGAAGAACACGAACTGGGAAGGCGGCTATCGAGTACCGTGCGTCATGCGTTGGCCGGGCGTCATCAAGCCGGGAACGGAAATCAACCACATCACCTCGCACGAGGACTTCGTGCCGACTTTGGTGGCCGCGGCTGGGGAGCCTGATATAACCTCAAAGCTGCTGACCGGCTACGAGGCCGCCGGCAAGACATTTAAGGTCCACCTCGACGGTTATGACCAGCGCGACGTGCTCGCTGGTACCGGGCCGGGCAAGCGACAGGAATACTTCTACTGGACGGATGACGGCAACCTCGCCGGCCTGCGCTATGATCGCTGGAAGATGATATTCCTGGAACAGCGGGCTGAAGGCCTGGACGTGTGGCAGGATCCGCTTGTGCCACTGCGATTGCCGAAGCTTATTGACCTGCGTGCCGATCCATTCGAGCGGGCACAATCGGATGCCGGCGACTATGCCAAGTGGCGTGTCGAGCATGCCTTCCTGCTCATCCCGGCGCAGGCCTACGTGGCAAAGCACCTGCAAACCTACGTCGAGTTTCCGCCACGTCAGAAGCCCGGCAGTTTTTCGCTCGACCAGGTCCTGGCGAAATTGCAGGAGGCTGGCGGGAAATGAAATGATTGAAGTCGAGATAGGCCGGTTTCTGTGATCGGTCGCGCGGGTCCTGACGGCAAGCGCGACCGATGCATGTCGACGTGGTGTGAAGCGACCTCTGGTCGCGAGCCTCGAATGCCGTTGGCGCCATTTGCCACCTGCACCGCATCTCCGTTTCCTCACCCGCACCTCCGCCAAAACAGCCTTGGGAGCGGCGTGCAATGGAGAAGGATATGGGTTCTTCGCGGGATTCGATCGCAAATGCCGCCCGGGGGAACTCGTGGCCCGTTTTAGACCTTCGCAAGGTTTTCGCGTTTGCCCTACCCAGGGAGAACGTCTGCATACGGAAAATTAAGCTCGCCGGAGGCAAAGTTCGGCGGTGACACCACGACTTGTCTCGAGCCATTCTTGAATTGGCCAACGTCGGGGCCGGTTATTCCCTGGAACTGGACCTGCAAGACCCGCGGCTCTGCCCATTCGCCGTTTGCTCCAAACTTGATGGCGCCCATGACAGTGTCAAAAGTCGCGCCTCGTGCGTATGCCGAGAGACTCTCGTCGTTCAAACCGCCGGTGGCCTCCACAGCCTGCGCAACCACCTGCATCTGGGCATAGGCGAGCGGTGCCATGTAGTGTCCCAACAGGTCGACGCCGGCCTCGTCGGCTCGTGCCTGGTAGGTACTCAGAAATTCCTGAACCCCGGGGAACATCAATTCGGGGACCGGCACCCAATATTCGTAGTTCACGAAACCGTTGAGTAGCGGGCCGAGCGTGGTTTTTACCGCCGTGTTCTGCGGACCAATCATGCCGGCGCCGACCATCTTCGGACGGAATGGGTGGGCTTGGATGCTGCGCACGAGGCCGACCGAGTCATCGAGGTAGGAGCAGAGAAACAGCAGATCGCAATTGCTCTCGGCGACAGCATCAATAAGAGGCGCAAAATTCTCCGTCGCCAGCGGATAGGTGGCCTCATGGACGATCCGAAAGCCGTACTTCTCGGCATTGGCCTTCGCGCCGAGAATGGGATTGCGGGAGAATGCGGCGTCGGCCGACAGCAGCGCTACGGTCGTGGGCCGCGGCCTTTGTTCCGCGGCGAGCGCGAAGAAGCCTTCGGTGAGCGCAGCATTCGGATCCGGTCCGGTCGGGATCATGGCGAAGTAGTTCGGATAGGTGAGCGCGTTGTTGACGCCGAGACCCATTAGCCCAACGAAAAAGCGCTACCGCTCCATGATCAGCGGCATTGCCGGCAATATGGTGTTGGTGCCGTAGCCGCCGATAACGAGATCGACCTTGCCCTCATCCATCAGCAGTTCGTAGAGGCCGGGAACGAGTGAAGCGTCAGCACGATCGTCATGGCAAACGAATTCGACAGGACGGCCAAGCAGGCCGCCCCGTCTGTTGACGTCTTCCCGCCAAATGTCATGGGCGAGCCGAGCCGACCGGCTGTTGCCCGCGAGCGGACCGGTCAGCGACAGGCAGTACCCGATGCGGATTGGCGCTGGCGCGGTGGGCATGATCAGTGGCCCGATCCAGCACGCCCCGCGAGAAGCTGCAGTTCCCAGGCAAGAGCGACGGCGCTGGCTCCGCCATGTTCGAGAACGACGCCAGCGACGCCGGCGGCTGTCTCCTCGCGCGCCCAATCACGCTGCCATTCGCCCAGCACGGCAAGCCAAGTGATCGGTACCGCGCCGGCGGCGACCATGCGGCGCACGGCCATATCATGAGCCTCCAGCGTGACACCACCTGAGGCATCGGTAACGATGAAGACGTCATATCCCTCGGCGAGCGCCTGGATCGCCGGCATGGCGAGGCAGATCTCGGTATAGAGCGCAGCCAGTATCAGTTGCTTGCGCCCGCTCTTCTTGACGATATCTGTGACGTTCGGATCTTCCCAGGTATTGATGAAGGTGCGGTCGATCGGCTTCTGGTCCGGGAACACGTCCTGCAGACCCTTGATGATGTAACCGCCGCGCTCCTCGATCACCGTGGTCAGGATCGTTGGCACGTTGAAGACTTTCGCCGTCTTGGCGAGGCCGATGACGTTGTTGATGATCGTCGTCGGCTCGTGGCTGTTCAGATTGGTGAACTGGTAGGGCTGATGATCGATCAGCACGAGGATGCTGTCTTCGGGGCGAAGCAGGGCTTCGAGGCCGGTCTTGGGCATGGGGAACTCCTTGGGATATGCAGTGGCGGCTCAGGCGCCAGTGGGGTCGATAAAGACGTGGAGGGTTTGGATGAAGCCGCCCTCGAACCGGGCGACATCCGTGCCGGTCACAGCGACGGGACCATTCGGGGGCCCGGATTGCCAGCGCAGCCGCCCGACGCCATGATGGCCGACGACGGGGCCAATTGCCGTGAAGACGAAGCTTGGCGGCAGGCTCGACAATAGGGCTTCCACCGCCTGATTGATGGCGACATGGCCTGTCGCCGAGGTATCCGGCTCGTAGAGCACGGCGTCTTCGGCATAGAGTTCGCGGATGGCCGCGATCCGCCGCTCGGCATTGCTCTCACCGAATACACGCACGAGATTCGCCTGCATCCGGCCGTCATAGTCGAAGGGCGCTTCCGGCTTGTGTTGATCGATCATCTTCCACCTTGCCGGATCAGGAGCTCCGAGAGGTCGGGTGTCGTCAAACGCTCGATCCGATTTCTCTCGCCTGTCCGGTCGAGGAACTATTGCTCTGCCAATTTGTAGAATGCACTGTTCGATTCTGCGATTTCCAGTCCGAATTCGCTATGGAATCGTGATCAGTTTTTCCGCTCGCGCCGCCACGCCGCAGGCGTCGCTCCGGTGAATTTCCGGAACGTCCGGCCGAAATGCACCGCGTCGGCAAAGCCGGTTGACTCGGCCACTTGGTCGAGCGACGCGGGGGTATCGATCAGCAGGGCCTGCGCGCGCCGAATACGCGCGTCGAGTTGCCAGCGATACGGCGCCATCCCTGTCGAGGCCTTGAATGCCCGGCTGAAATGCGACTGCGACAAGCCCGCCAGTGCTGCCAGATTGGCAAGGTCGATGCGCTGAGGCAGATGTGCCTCCAGATGCTCCACGATACGCCGAAGCTGCCGGGGTGCCAGGCCATTGCCGTCCGCGGCGGGCTCCGGCGGTTCGGCGAAGAGCCGCGCCGCGATCGCGGCCGTCAGCCCGTCGCCATAGAGTTGGGTCGATGGATCTCGGTCGTTCACCGCGTCGGAAAGCAGCTTGACCAAGGTCCAGATGCGATCGTCGGAGAAGCGCAGGCGCGGCGTAGCGGTCGCATCGGCGTCGAAGTCGGTCGCCAACCGCTCACTCAGCACATCGAGGTCGAAGGTCAGGTTTGCATCCTTGACGAAGCGCGTATCGGCACTGTAGCCCCACATCTCCATGCCGGCCGGCGCAAAGTGCATGTGCCTCGGCATATAGCCGATCGGACACGGCTGGTCTTCGCGCAGGCGTGGTTCGCAGGGGCTCCCGATCTCTTCCAGCAGAACGCTGAGACGGGTTTCGGACTCGTGAAAAAGCTGATGAGACGCCCGCCCCGCACAGTGATATTCGGTGATGTCGACACCCACGCCGTTCCATGCGCGCCGCGACACCGACAGGCTCAGCACGTTTTCGGGCAAGGTGGGTGAGGGATCGGTTCGTGCGTCCAAGGCGGCCTCTCCGGCTATCGGCAAACACTTTAGCGGATCGCCACGAAAAGTTAATGAACGTTTGGTGCACGCACTGTTAAGTGTCTGCGTTCAACTTGACCCTCCACATTGAACGACCGCTTAAGCAGCGAGGCGACCGCCCGCCCACAGCCATCGCATACGGCCGGTGGCACTTGCCACCCCAATGGTCCCCTTCCCCAGACCAGTCTCCGCCCCGCAGACACCGAACACTGTCACATACCTGTCACGAAGACCTGCTCCTGTGCCATCGACAAACGGGGATTGAGAACATGATCGACCAACTCAGCCGCATCAAGGCGGAAATCGCCGACAGCTTCGACGAGGAACTGGAAATGCAGATGGAGGAGGACCGGCTCGACGAACTGGTCGCCGAGGGCATGTCGGAAGAGGCCGAGCCGACGATCGACCGCAAGGTCTATTTCCGCGAGCTGTTCCGGCTGCAGCATGAACTCGTCCGGCTGCAGGACTGGGTGCAGTACAAGAAACTCAAGGTCGTGGTGCTGTTCGAAGGCCGCGATTCGGCCGGCAAGGGCGGCGCCATCAAGCGCGTCACCCAGCGCCTCAATCCGCGCGTCTGCCGCACCGTGGCGCTGCCCGCCCCGACCGAGCGCGAGCGCAACCAGTGGTATTTCCAGCGCTACGTGCCGCATCTGCCGACGGCGGGCGAGATGGTCCTGTTCGACCGCAGCTGGTACAACCGCGCCGGCGTCGAGCGCGTCATGGGCTTCTGCAAGCCGGAAGAACTCGACGAATTCTTCCGCACCGTGCCCGAATTCGAGCGCATGCTGGTGCGCTCCGGCATCGTCTTGATCAAATACTGGTTCTCGATCACCGACGAGGAGCAGGAATTCCGCTTCAAGATGCGCATCCACGATCCGTTGAAACAGTGGAAACTATCGCCGATGGACATGGAAAGCCGCGTCCATTGGGAAGAATACACCAAGGCCAAGGAAGAGATGCTGGAGCGGACCCACATCGAGGAAGCCCCCTGGTGGGTCGTCCAGGCCGTCGACAAGAAGAAGGCCCGCCTCAACTGCATCGCTCACCTGTTGAAGCAGATCCCTTACGAGGATGTGCCCAAACCGCCGATCGACCTGCCCGAGCGCATCCGTCACGACGACTATACCCGCGCCCCTGTTCCGCCGGAAATGTACGTGCCGGAGGTGTACTGATCGGATGACGCCGACCCAGTCGAAGCGACCGGGTTCGGACCGCTGACGAACTTCAAGTCTATGGGCTTAAGGCTCTAAGCCAGGCCTCTGTTCGTTTTGGCACATTCTCTCATCCGTCATGTCAGCCCTTGCGACGGGGATCCAGTGCGTTCAAGTCATTGAACGCAAAAGACTCTTTTCACGGCGCAGACGCGCCGTGGCTGGATTCCCGTGACAGGCACAGGAATGACGGGTCTTTTCACATAGACCTGCCTCAGGCAGCTGCGCCCGAATTTTTCGCCACCACCGCCAGATAGGCCGCCTGTAACTCGCCGAACACCGAACGCTCCGGCGCCGGCGTGCCAAGATGCAAGGCCCGCAACTCCGCCATGAACGCCTCCCACATCGCCGGACCGCCCTCCTCCAGCAGCTCGGCGCGGATCGACAGCTCTTCGGACGCCGGCGTGTGCCTGCGTCCCCAGGCGCCCATCTGGGCGAGCAGCGGCACGAGCTGGATCGAGGGCTCGGTCAGGCTGTAGATCCCCTTCTGCTTGTGGCTCGGGTCATCCCGGCGCGACAGCAGACCGTTTTCGGTCAGCCGTTTCAGCCGGTCGGCCAGAACATTCGAGGCGATCCCCTCTTCCGAATGCGTGAGAAGCTCGCGAAAATGCCGGCGGTTACCGAACATGATGTCGCGGATGACGATCAGGCTCCAGCGATCGCCGAGCATTTCCAGTGTCAGGTTGATGGGGCATCCCGACCGGTGTGCAATGTCCATTGTTCGCCCTATGTTAAAACTGCTTGCAATATAGGATCACTTATTTTACAACGCAACCAGTTGCTGATTGAAATCAGTGTTGGAGGACAAGATGAAACCGCAACTCTTCGCCCACCCCTTCTCCGCCTACTGCCAGAAGGTGCTCATCGCGCTCTACGAGAACGGCACGCCGTTCGAGCTGCGCCTGCTCGACCAGAAGACGCCGGAGATCGTCGCCGAATGGAGCGCGCTCTGGCCGCTGAAGCGCATGCCGGTGCTGAAGGACGATGACGAAACCGTGCTGGAATCGACGATCATCATCGAATATCTGGCGCTCAGCCATCCCGGCCCCGTCCGCCTGATCCCCGCGGATGCCAGGGCTGCCCTCAAGACCCGCCTGATGGACCGCTTCTTCGACAACTACGTCATGACCCCGATGCAGAGGGTGGTGTTCAACCAGATCCGCCCGGAAGCCGACCGCGACCCCTATGGCGTCCGCGAGGCGAAGGCGATGCTGGACAACGCCTATGTGTGGCTCGACGGCGCGATCGCCACATCCGAATGGGCGGCCGGCGACACGTTCAGCCTCGCCGATTGCGCCGCCGCCCCCGCGCTGTTCTATGCCGACTGGGTGCATCCGATCCCGGAAACGCTGGAGAACACCCGCGCCTACCGCGCCCGCCTGCTCGCCCGCCCCTCCTTCTCCCGCGCGGTGGATGAAGCCCGGCCGTACCGCGGTTACTTCCCACTGGGCGCCCCGGATCGGGATTAAAGGTAGACCGTTACTTACGAATAAATGACAGAGCAGCCCCCCGCTCCGTCTTCGCATGGGTCGCATCGCACAAACGGAGCAAGGCAGGAATCGGGTGGCGCCGGACAGCCTTTGTTGCGATTGAATCTCCGCAACACCAGGAGGAGATTCAACCATGACCACGCTTTCCAACAAGGTCGCCATCATCACCGGCGCCAGCTCCGGCATCGGCCGTGCCACGGCAAAGCTCTTCGCCAGCGAGGGCGCACGCCTCGTCGTCTCCGGCCGCCGCAAAAGCGCGCTGGACGAACTCGTCGCCGAAATCGAGGCGGAGGGCGGCGAGGCTCTCGCGATAGACGGCGATGTCCGCGACGAAGCCCATGCGGAAGCCTTGGTGGCTGCTGCAACGGAAAAATTCGGCGGCCTCGACATCGCCTTCAACAATGCCGGCAGCACCGGCGAAATGGCGCCGATCGCGGATTTGACGCCTGCCGGATGGCGGGAGACGATCGAAACCAACCTCACCAGCGCCTTCTTCGGCGCGCGATATCAGGTCCCGGCGCTCGAAGCGCGCGGTGGCGGTTCGCTGATCTTCACCTCCAGCTTCGTCGGTTATTCCGCCGGCATGCCGGGCATGAGCGCCTATGCCGCCGCCAAGGCGGGTCTTGTCGGCCTGACCCAGGTTCTGGCGACCGAACTCGGCACAAAGGGCATCCGCGTCAACGCGATCCTGCCCGGCGGAACAAATACACCTGCGAGCATCACCAACGCCCCGGGCGCCGGACCGGAAGTCCTTGCCTTCGTCGAAGGCCTGCATGCGCTGAAGCGGATGGCAAGGCCGGAAGAAATCGCTCAGTCCGTGCTCTACCTCGCTTCGGATGCCTCCCGCTTCACCACAGGCACGGCCATGCTCGTCGACGGCGGCGCTTCGATCAGCCGAACCTGAGACGTCCGGCCACCTTCGCAAAACAGCAAATCACGCTCGCTTTCACATCCCCGACAATGGTGATTGGACTTCTTCATGAGCAATGTCTAATTTTAATATGCTGTTGCCTTGGCCGAAACCGGAACGGCGTTTAACACGATAGCGTTTTTGATTCCCTCTCGGGGAGAGCGTTAAGAGGCGATGTATTCTCAAGCCATTTTGGAGCCCGCCACCAAGTGACGGGCTCTTTGCATTTATACCGCTGCCCTTCAGGCACGCGATCACCCAATTGGGTGAATGCGTGCATCTCAAATCATGCTACCGATTCGCCATTGCATGCGGCGCGACCTGAACCACCCCGCGCATCAGGTGCGTGGGGTGGCGCCCTTACGCCGTCTATGCCCTGCATTGTTTGAAGGCAAACGCGTCAAAAATCATCCCCGTCCATCCCCGCCTTTTGCGCCTGTGCCATACTCCTCCTCGTCCCGCCATCGGATACACCGGATAGCGTTGCCGGCGAGGCGGGGCCGGTGCCTTCGGTCGGTGTTTGAAACGCAGGCGCGGCCGCAGGGGCCTGCAGAAAATGGTTTCCCTCTCGTCTGAAACAGGACGGGGCGTGCCTGTGAGGCACACATGAGGAGCGGCGACTGGTGTGTCGAAAGACAGGCCTTTCGTGGCGCGGCAGCGAGAGCTGCGAGCGCCACCCTGTACCGGAAAAAGGGTGCCGCCATCCCCGCAGAGAAACCGCAGTTGCAGGTAAAAACCACCGCGACGGGACACATCGCGTGTCACTTTTATCTACTCAACCAGGCACACGATGTGCCCCGGCCGATCCCGCCTGGCCCTTGAGGCCGGCGAACCGAAAATGACTTGAAGCACGGGCGAAAAACCGCCGCGTGAACGCACCCGGCCGCCCTCTCACCCCTCGGAGTCTCCCATGTCCAAACCGGAATTCACCGATTACGAAAAACGCCTTTCCGCCGATCATGAGCGACAGTGCCGTGCTCTGTTGACCGCCCAACTGATCTGGAGGATCTGCAGGACCCGCAAATGCGGCCGCGATCGGGCCTGCACCGGCCCGATGCTGGTCTCGGCCCATCAGGGCCGCAAGGTCCGCATCCAGCGCGAGATCGGCCTGTCCGGTCATGCCTGCGCCCGCTTGCCAGCCTGTATCGCCAACGCGCAGGAATCGGGCTTCCAGACCTTCGAGAGGATCATGGACGACTTCCAGAAGGACCAGATCGCTCATCCAGAATACCGCCTGCCGAAATTCGACCGCTGCCTGAAGGCGCGCCAGTTGCGGCAGGACCAGAGCAACCCTTGACATTCGCCCCCGATCGTCCGACTTCACCAGACACATGTTGCACGGAGTAGACGCCATGAGCGAACAAGCCCGCACCACCATCGACCAGGCGCAAGTCGACCGGTTTTCCGCCATGGCCGCCGAGTGGTGGGACCCGAACGGCAAGTTCCGGCCGCTGCACAAGTTCAATCCGGTCCGCCTTACCTATATCCGCGATCGCGTCTCGGAAAATTTCGGCCGTGACGCCAAGGCGCAGCAGCCACTGAAGGGCCTGCGCATCCTCGATATCGGCTGCGGTGGCGGGCTGTTGTCCGAGCCGATGGCCCGCATGGGTGCCGATGTGGTCGGCGCCGATGCGTCGGAAAAGAACATCATGATTGCCAAAACCCACGCGGCCGGCAGCGGCGTTCCTGTCGACTATCGCGCCGTAACCGCCGAGGCGCTCGCCGAAGCCGGCGAGACCTTCGATGTCGTGCTCAACATGGAAGTGGTCGAGCATGTCGCCGATGTCGAATTCTTCATCAGCACCTGCGCCTCCATGGTCCGCCCCGGCGGCCTGATGTTCGTCGCCACCATCAACCGAACGATCAAGGCGGCGGCGCTCGCCATCTTCGCCGCGGAGAACGTGCTGCGCTGGCTGCCGCGCGGCACCCATCAATATGAAAAGCTTGTGCGTCCGGAAGAACTCGAGAAGCCGATCGAAGCGAGCGGCATGACCGTGACGGACCGCACCGGCGTCTTCTTCAATCCGCTTGCCAACCAGTGGAATCTCTCCAAAGATATGGACGTCAACTATATGCTGGTGGCCAGGCGCCCGGCCTGACCGGCAAGACAGCAAGGGAGAATGTCGTGATGAAGATTCCATCCCTCGGCATTCTCCCGGTTGCAGATGCGCAGGCGGAGCCGATGGACTATATCGGCATCTGCGAGGCCTCGGCCGCCATCGCCCTCGACGACAGCCATTTCGTCGTTGCCAGCGACGAAACCAACACATTCCAGATCTATCGCCGCGGTCTTGCCAAGCCCGTGCAGGCGCTGAAATTCAAGCGCTTCCTCGGCAATGAGAAATCCGATATCGAGGCCGCCGCCCGCATCGGCGACAAGGTCTATTGGATAAGCTCGTTCGCCCGGCCCGGTGACGGCGGAAACGCCAGGGACCGTGCCATTCTCGCCGCAAGCAGAATAACGCAAACACCGGACGGCCCGACACTCGAACCTTTGGGCACGCCGTTCGAAGGTCTGCGCGGATATCTGAAGAAAGAACTGCACCGACCCGGCACCGACATCAATATCGAGGGCCTCGCCGGGACCCCGGAAGGCGACCTGCTGATCGGTTTTCGCGCACCGCTCATAGACAAGATGGCGCCGGTCCTGCGCCTGACGAACCCCGCCGCCGTGACCGAGCGCGGCGAGGAGCCACGCTTCGGCAACCCGCACAGGCTCGATCTCGGCGATCGCGGCATCCGCAGCATCGACTGGACCGGCCTTTTACCACCGGTCTATCTCGTCCTTGCGGGCCTGGAGATCGACAAGGGGGAGAGAGACAAGAGTGAGAAATTTTCGCTCTATTCCTGGGGCGGGGGCGACCAGGCGCCGGTAAAACTTCCGCCCAAATTTCCCAGGGATTTCACCGCCGAGGCCCTCGTCTTCTACCCCGAAAAAGGTCTCGTCCAGGTTCTCAGCGACGATGGCAAAAAGGGCGTGAAGGAGAGCGATATCCCGAAGAAGAAACGCCGCTTCCGCAGCATCGATGTTTCGTATTGACCGCACTGACCTTGGCTACCGACCTGCAGCTTTCCTACGAGCGATACAGGGAATGGCTGATCAACCCACCGGGCGACATGGTAGAGCGCCTCAAATAGGCTTGCATGGCAGGCCAAACATCCCCGCGCCCAGTCCCCATGCTAGAGTGTGATCGATTGACCCCGCTGGAGAAAATCCCTCTTCAGGTCAAGCGGTTATTTGACATGAGGGTTTTCTCCCTGCGAGGCCACCTCTACCAGTTTAACGATCGATGGGCTGCTCCCTCTCCTCCGTCATCCTCGGGCTTGACCTCCCTTGTGGTGGGGATCCAGCAGCGCCGCGTCTGCGGCGCAAAAGACTCCTTTCACGCGACGGACGTCGCGTGGCTAGATTCCTGTGACGGGCACAGGAATGACGGAGGAAATGGACTGCCTTCAAAATCGGATAGATACAACCAATAGCGGCCTCCAATTGAAGAGGCCAGACCGATTCAGCGGCCCTGTATTTGAGCAGCAACCAAGTCTTGGCGGGCTTGTTCGCGCAAGTTGTCGAAATCAACCGGCTTGGGCTTGCCGCTTGCTTTGCCCTCTTCCCATAGATCGCGCGATCGGCATGTATCAGCTGTGCGGGCATTCTCAATAGTCGACATCACCCAGCCTCCGGTCTGATATAGTTGGAACATTAAGACCATTTCCCCATATCCGCCAAGATAACCGCGCGAAGATCGACGAAAGCGGTGCGAAGGTCTCCTCACGGCGAGCCCAACATCCCCGCCTACCGACGCCATGCTAGACTTTCAAAGACTGAACATACGCAAGCAGATCGCTCTGCCCTTTGCCATTGTCATCAGCGATCCGCCGGACACGCTGCCGGTCGATACCATAAGCTTCGCCATCGGCGGCGAAGGGTTCTTTGAAAGTGAAGGCTCGTGCCGTTGCGCCGTTGTCATGGAGATGCTCCAGCCGCTCGACGCCTTCCGACCAATCGGGAATATGCCGCCCGTCAACCCACCAGAGCACCAGGGGCGGCCAGCTCGGTTTGACGTTCCAATTGCGCGCGTGTTTCAGCGCGTCGGCATGCACGCCGCTATAGGCGAACGCCATCAGCGATTCGATGTCCTTTCAGACGGAGAGCGACGAGGGGGCGCTGTCGAAGCCGCTGCCGAGGATGAACCGCGGAAACACCTGGGCACCCCAGCTTCGCGGCCCCGGTACGCCGCGGTAACCGGACCGGCCGACAAAACCGGAAGCCCGCGCCGCCGCCTCGAAATTAGCCGTCTCGCGAAGAACGAAGCCCTCGACGGCGGGATCGCCTTCAGGGGCCGACATGCAGGCCGAAATTATAGATCGCCAGATTGTGACGACCGTCGCCGGACATCAGTTCACATCGTCAGGCAGCACCGGCAGCGGCGCAATTTCGATGCCCTCGTCGATGAGCGCCCGCGCCTCGTCGGCCGTTGCCTTGCCGATCAGGCCGCGCTGCTCGGCTTCGCCATAGTGAATTTTGCGCGCTTCCTCGGGAAACTTTTCGCCGACATCGTCGGAGTTCTCACGAATCGCCGTCACCAGCTCGCGGATCTTGGCGACCGCTTCCTTGCGGGCGGCATCCATCATCAAGACCTTGGTCTCATCCTTCCTCCGGCTGGTCGAAACCGCAGGTGCCATCAATCCTTTGGCGACGGACACGGATCCGCAAGCCGGGCAGGAAACCAGCCCCAGTTCCGCCTGCCGGTCGAAATCGGCGCTCGACGAAAACCAGCCATCGAAGGAATGGCCGTTGTCACAGGAAAGCGTGTACTTGATCAAGCCGCCACACCTCCCGCTGCAGGCAGCGGCACTTCCTCCAGCGAAAACGCCCGGCCGTTTTTCAGGTTCGGAATTTTCGCCCGCGCGGCTGCAACCGCAGCGATATCGATATCGGCCAGCACGATGCCTTCGCCGGTGCCACCCGCCGAAGCGAGAACAACACCCCAGGGGTCGATGATCATCGAATGGCCGTAGGTTTCGCGACCGTCCTCATGACGGCCGGCCTGGGCGGCGGCGATGACGAACATGCCGTTCTCGATGGCCCGGGCGCGCAGCAGGATTTCCCAATGTGCCTCGCCGGTCTGCCGCGTGAAGGCGGCGGGCACCGACATGATTTCAGCCCCGGCCGCGGCCTGCGCCCGAAAAAGTTCGGGAAAGCGCACGTCGTAGCAGATGGCGCAGCCGAGCTTGCCGAACGGCAGCTTCACCAGCCGCGCGGTGCCGCCCGGCGTATAGGCCGAGCTTTCCCGCCAGCTTTCGCCATTGTCGAGATCGACGTCGAACATGTGGATCTTGTCGTAGTGGCAGATCTTCCTGCCGTCGGGACCGAAGAGGAACCCGCGATTGGCCATCTTGCCGTCGGCAAGGCCGATCGCCGTAGAGCCGACATGCAGATGAATGCCGAGTTCGGCCGCAAGCTCGGAGGCAGCAGCGACGATGAGGTCGGTGCTCTCCTCACGCAGCACTGCCTTCATCGCCGCACGATCCCGCTGCAACGCGCCGGTCATTTCCGGCGTCTGCACATAGGCAGCGCCCTTGGCCGCAGCGTCCCGGACAAGCCCGGCCATCGTCTCGGCATTCTTCGCCGGGTCGACACCGGAACACATCTGGATCGCTGCAGCCTTGAACGTCATCGAAGCGTCTCCTTATGCGGCGAGCATCTCGTCCAGCTTGCCGGCACGCTCCAGCGCATGCAGGTCGTCGCAGCCGCCGATATGAGCGTTGTTGATGAAGATCTGCGGGAACGTCGTACCGCCGTTCGACCGCTCGACCATCTTCTGGCGGACGTCGGGCGCGTAGGTCGCATCATGCTCCTCGAATGTCACGCCCTTGGTTTCGAGAAGTTTCTTTGCTGCGGAACAATATCCGCAGAACTGACGGGTATAAATGACGACCGAAGCCATGAGTTGACCTGCTCCTTCGCCGGCCCTGTGCCAGCGTCACCTATCGTGTCATATAAGGCCGGACATGGCTCTTGCAAAGGTCAAAACCGTGACATCCGAGGCCCCAGCCTTCTTCAACGCCCGCGTCGCCGCCGAAACCGTCGCACCGGTCGTGTAGACATCGTCGACCAGGACGATGCGCTTGTCGAACACCGTCGCCTTTCCGGCCTCGGTCACCGCGAACGCCCGCGCACATTGTCCTCGCGTGCCGCAGCGCCGAGCCCCACCTGCCGCGCAGTTCGCCTGGTGCGGATCAAGGCGGTGGCGAGATAGGGCTTTCCCGAAAGCCGGGCGATGGCGCGGGCAAGCGCGGCCGACTGGTTGAAGCGGCGCAAAGCCGATAGGCATGCAGCGGAACGGGGATGATCGCGGCAAGCCTCGACAGTCCCATCGCTGGCGCGCACCATCCAGGCCGCCATCGATGGCAAGATCGGTGCGGTCGCGATATTTCAGGCCGTGAACGAGCGACCGAGCAATGCCGTCATTAATGGCGACGGACCGCAACCGCTCGAAGACAGGCGGGTTGGCGATAGCGTCCGCCGAAAGTATGCCGGTACCGAGATCATGCGAGAACGGCACGCCGAGAACCTCGCAATAGGGCCGCTCGATCAGCCGCAAAGTGGCCCAGCAGGCCGGGCAGACGCCGCGATGCTGACCGACCATCCGGCCGCATCCGCTACAGACCGGCGGATAGACGGCATCGACCGCCGCGCGCCTCTGGCCAGTTGCACCCCGGATTTTCCGCCTCTTCGCCCCGCATGAGGTTGACTTTACGATGGGGCGGGTTTCATTGCGATCAGATTTTTGGGCGATCAGATTTTGGAGAGCCACCGTGGATATCGTTTTCGACCAAACGATCATCGAAGCCCGCCGCAAACGGGCACTGCGCAACGGCGACCCGAAGGCGCAATTCCTGCTGGAAATCGCAGGCCGCGAGCTGGCCGAGCGCCTGAGCGTCGTCGAACGCCATTTCGACAAGGCCGTGGAACTGCACGGTTATACCGGGCTGACCGCTGGCTTCCTCACCGAAACCGGCAAAGTCTCGGCCATCGAGCGCGTCGAGACCGATGCAGTCTTCGCAAAGATCGATGGCACCGTTTCCGTCGCGTCGCTCGAAACGGTGCCGCTGCCCCCTGAATCGACCAATCTCATCGTCTCGCCACTGTCGCTGCACCTGACCAACGACACACCTGGCGTCTTCATCCAGATCCGCCGGGCCCTGAAACCGGACGGCCTCTTCCTCGCTGCCATTCCCGGCAGCGGCACCTTGCAGGAATTGCGGGAAGCGCTGCTTGCCGCCGAAAGCGAGATGACCGGCGGCGCCAGCCCCCGCGTCATACCCTTTGCCGATGTCCGCGATATCGGTGCGCTGCTGCAGCGCGCCGGCTTCACACTGCCAGTCGCCGACACCGAAACTTACACCGTACGCTACGATTCCTTGTTTGCGTTGCTGAAAGACCTCCGGGCCATGGGCATGACCAATCCGCTCGCCGCCCGCAGCCGCAAGCCCCTCACCCGCCAGTTTTTCCTGAGGGCGGCCGAAATCTACGCGGATCGTTTTTCCGACCCGGACGGTCGTATCCGCGCGACCTTCTCGATCATCTACATTTCCGGCTGGGCACCGCATGAAAGCCAGCAAAAGCCGCTCAGGCCCGGCTCGGCGAAACAACGGCTTTCCGATGCTCTGAGCACACGCGAATTGCCGCTGAAAGAGTAAGCCTGTCGTGCGTTATTTGGGAGCGTCCTTGATGGCGGTGCTGATCGTGTCGAGGACGTCCAGCAGGGAGTCTGAAAACCCTCCGAGACCGACGATCATCCCAACCGAGATGAGGCTGGCCAACAGGCCATATTCGACGGCTGTGGCACCGGAGGTGTCGGAAAGGAAACGAGTGAGTTTCTTCATGTGCTCCCAGCCTGTTTGGCGCACATCCCGCGGATGAGTTCACCCGAAAAGGACAGGTATGCGCACGTCATTATCGGGTCGATATCGACCCAGGCTGGCAGCGAACGCGAGCCGGGAAACGCCCGGCCCACAGAGGCAATCAGCAGCCGCTTTTGCTCCCGTCGCCATCTATGATGCAGACGGCGCCCGGCATTTCCTGCAACACGCTCCGGCGCACCGTGTAGCGCTTGGTCGCGTTGCTGTTCGGAATGGAGCCGGTCGAGATATTGTCGTAGTCGATCGGTGCATCCGCGAGCACCTTCGTATCCGTCTTCGACGCCAGCATTGGCGTCAGGATGAGCGTCAACGCGATGACGGCAGTTCCGAACAGCAGCGACAGATTGAGCACACCGGTCCGGCGGCTCTGGCTCATCACCAAGTCCTTGTCCTGAACCGTTCTCCAAAAATCGTCGTCAACCATCGTCTGCCTCTCGAATGCCTGCGCTGACCTGAAGACGGTTCACTCTCACCGCTCCAAACCATGTCCGCGCCGATACCAACCGGTGCCAGTCGCGGGAATCATCCCGCTACCGTCGACACCGGCACTTCACTGAAGCTGATTTTGCGTGAGGGTGATAAATGTTCGATTAATGAAATCGAAATTTCGGGGATTTGATCAGAGCAAATCCATTAAATAGGGGATAAGTGGCTCATCCGCCGGAGGCATCGGATAGTCGCGCAAAGCCTTCGGGCGAACCCATTTCACCGCCTGCCCTTCCCGGCCATGGGCAACGCCTTCGTAGCGCCGGCAGACGTAAAGCGGCATCAGCAGATGGAAGCTGTCGTAGGTATGGCTGGCGAAGGTCAGCGGCGCGAGACAGGCGACCTTGGTGCGGATGCCCAGTTCCTCGTCGAGTTCGCGGATCAGCGTTTCCTCCGGCGTTTCGCCCGGCTCCACCTTGCCACCCGGAAACTCCCAGAGGCCGGCCAGCGATTTACCCTCGGGACGTTGAGCAAGCAGGATGCGGCCGTCGCTGTCGACCAAGGCGCAGGCCGCTACCAGCAAAATCTTCCTGCTTGCCGTATCCATCGCTTAAACTCCTGCACGCCGATAAGCGTAACGGTAGACGTCCCTGAAGCCGAAGTTGCGATAAAGGGCGATCGCTGCCTCGTTGCCGCTTTCGACGGCGAGCCAAGCCGTTCGAGCGCCGCGCAGGCGGGCCCAGCGCAGCGAGGCGTTGACGATCGACGCGCCGACACCCTGTCGGCGGACGACTGGCGCGACGGCGACCTGAAGAATTCCGGCGAGATCGTTGTCGTGAACCGCCAGCGAAACCGCGATCGGGCCATGTTCGGGCGCTTCAAACAGAAACAGGCCGCATTCCGGCTTGATGGCGTTGATGACATCGCTCAAGCCTGCCTTGCCCTGACCGTTCTCGCCGCAGATTTGCAGCCGGGCATCGACGAAGCGGCCGACATCGCGCAGCGGCAGGTGCTCGATCGCTTCCGTCGTGTCGTTCGGCGGAATATCGGCCATCATGACGATCGTCTCGGAAAACATCGGCCAGCCGGTCTCATCCATATGGGCAATCAGTTGCGGCGGCGTCAGCGGGGTCTGCCGCACGGTCAGCGGCCGGCCATACTCGGAAAAGCGCTTCGCCGCCTTTTCAAGCCGTGTTTCCAGATCGCGGTAGTCGGACGGATCGAGCGGATTGACGGAATTCAGACGCCTGGAGTCATGCCCCGCCGTCAGGCGGATCAGCCAACTGCCGTCATAATGCACCGATGTCGCCGGCCAGGCACGAAAGCCCACGGCTTCAAGCCGGCGAACATTCGGCAGATCGGCTTTCGAAATCATGTCCTGCACGTCAGTATCAGCTCCGGTAGTCGCCGTTGATCTCGACATATTCCTTGGTCAGATCGCAAGTATAGACGGTCGCCTTGCCGGCGCCGAGACCGATCTCGACGCGGATGGCGATATCGTCTTCTTTCATCACGGCCGTTGCCGCGGCTTCCGAATAGGACGGGTCACGCTCGCCCTCGACTGCGACACGGACATCGCCGAACCAGATCGCCAGCCGATCGCGATCGGCCATTTCGCCGGACTTGCCGACGGCCATGACGACCCGACCCCAGTTTGCATCTTCACCCGCGACAGCGGTCTTGACGAGAGGAGAATTGGCGATCGACAGCGCGATGCGCTTGGCAGCCTGATCACTTTCGGCGCCTTCGACCGTGACTGCGACCATCTTGCGGGCACCTTCGCCATCGCGCACCACCTGCAAGGCGAGGTCGCGCAGCAGGTCGTTCAACGCGGCGCGAAACCCTTCGAGCGCCGGATCGGCCGCGTCGGTGATCCGCTTCTGGCCATCCTTGCCGGCGGCACCGGTGGCAAACAGCATCAGCGTATCGGAGGTGGAGGTATCGCTGTCGACCGTCACGGAGTTGAAGGTCGGGCCGGTGCCTTCCGACAGCAGCACCTGCAATGCTTCCGACGCGATATCGGCATCGGTAACGACGAAAGAGAGCATGGTCGCCATATCCGGCGCGATCATGCCGGCGCCCTTGGCAATGCCGTTGATGGTGACCGTGACGCTGCCGATTTCGGCGCTGCGGGTGGAAACCTTCGGATAGGTGTCGGTCGTCATAATCGCCTTGGCGGCCTCGAACCAGAAATCGGCCTTCGCCTGACCCGTCATGTCGATCAGAACACCGGCGAATTTCGTCGCGTCGAGCGGTTCACCAATGACACCGGTGGAGGCAAGGAAGACGTCGCCGGTGGAGCAGCCGACGGCTTCCGCCGCGGATTGCGCCGTCAGTTCGGTCGCAGCCTTGCCCTTCTTGCCGGTGAAGGCGTTGGCATTGCCGGAATTGACGACGACGGCGCGGGCAACGCCGCCTGGCAGGTTGTGGCGGCAGAAATCGACCGGGGCCGAGGGGCAGCGCGACCGGGTAAAGACGCCTGCGACCGCGGCCGGCTCATCGAAGACCATCAGCAGCACATCGGTGCGGTTCTTGTACTTGATGCCGGCGGCGGCGGTTGCCATGCGCACACCGCGCACAGGCGGCATGTCTGCGAAGGATTTCGGGGCAAGCGGAGAAACGGAACCGGACATGATCAAACCTGCTCAAACGTGACGGCCCGGCCTGCGGGCCCACAAACGAGATCCCGAAGAGCCTAAAGCCCCCGGGACCTGCGGAATTCGCATTGGATTTACATCAGAAAGACATGACCGCTCAAAGACGAGCGATCACGCCCCGATGTCATCAGTTGGCGGTCTCGGCCTTATTGGCGTCGTCATAGGCCTTCTTGAGCGCCGGATCGGTGATATCGACACCGGTTTCCTTCTTGGCGGTCGTCAGGAGGGCGACATACTTGTCACGCATAACGAGCTGCTTGACCTGCGGCTCGACCTGCTCCAGCGGTGGCGGAGCCTGCTTACGCTTGTCTTCGAGCAGGATGACATGGAAGCCGAACTGGGTCTTCACCGGCGCTTCCGTGTACTTGCCCTTTTCGAGCTTGAAGGCGGCTTCGGAGAATTCAGGAACCATGCGATCCTTGGTGAAATAACCGAGATCGCCGCCGTCGGCCTTGTTCGGGTCGGTCGATTTTTCCTTGGCAAGCGTCGCGAAATCCTTGCCGCCGTCGAGATCCTTGATGATCGCCTTGGCTTCGTCCTCGGTCTTCACCAAGATATGGCGGGCCTTGACCTCTTCCTGCGGCGTGATCTTGGCGATTTCAGCGTCGTAGCGTGCCTTGACCTCCTCGGGCTTCACGGCATCGACGACATGCTTCTTGAAGAAGGCGTTATGCAGTTCGCGGTCGGTCAGGTAGGCGATGCGCTGCTTGAAGGCTGCATCATCCTGCAGTCCTTCCTTGGCGGCATCCTTGGCAAGCAGCTTGACATCGATCAGACCCGAAAGGGCTGCGGCACGCTTCTGATCGTCCGGCAACTGGGCGAGCTGCGGATCGAGACCGATAATGGCGAAGTCGAGTTCCGACTTGTGGATCTCCACGTCGCCGACCTTGGCGATCACCGGATCGGCGGCATCCTGCGCGGTTGCCGGCGCCTGGGCAGCCAGGACAGCGATCAGAGCAACCGCTGCAAGCATCTTGTATTTCAACATCCTCGTACCTTCCACCTGTGGTATCCGGAACCGTGGTCACGGCCGGCCTGAAAAACGTTCCACATCATCAGATTGTGGCCGTTCTGTAGCCTTGGCGCGCCTCAACTCCCGTTGACATAATTCGACCCCCCTCTTATCTGTCACGCAACCTCGCGTCCAGAACAGTTCCGGGCGTTTCATAGTATTTCGCGGAAATTCCCCCGCGTTGGCGACATACAGGAAAGGACCATTCTTATGGTCAGTCTCGGCGGCCTCGCCCGCAAAATTTTCGGGTCATCGAATGACCGGCGTGTGCGCGGCTACAAGGCCAAGGTCGATGCCATCAATGCGTTGGAAGCCGAAACCAAAGCGCTCTCGGATGAAGCGCTGGCCGCAAAGACCGTTGAATTCCGCAAGCAGCTCGCCGATGGCAAGACGCTCGACGACCTTTTGGTTCCGGCCTTTGCCGTTGTTCGCGAAGCCGCTCTCCGCGTTCTCGGTCTGCGTCCATTCGACGTCCAGCTGATCGGCGGCATGATCCTGCACGAGAAGTCGATCGCCGAAATGAAGACCGGTGAAGGCAAGACGCTGGTGGCGACACTGCCGGTCTACCTCAACGCGCTCGCCGGCAAGGGCGTGCATGTCGTCACCGTCAACGACTATCTGGCGACACGTGACTCCGCGACGATGGGCCGCGTCTACGGCTTCCTCGGCATGACCACCGGCGTCATCGTCCACGGCCTGACCGACGACCAGCGCCGGGCGGCCTATGCTTGCGACGTCACCTACGCGACCAACAACGAACTCGGCTTCGACTATCTGCGCGATAACATGAAGTACGAGCGCAGCCAGATGGTCCAGCGCGGTCACTTCTTCGCCATCGTCGACGAAGTGGATTCGATCCTCGTCGACGAAGCGCGCACGCCGCTGATCATCTCCGGCCCGCTCGACGATCGCTCGGAACTCTACAACACGATCGACAGGTTCATTCCGCTCCTGTCTCCGGAAGACTACGAAATCGATGAAAAACAGCGCTCCGCCAACTTCTCCGAGGATGGCACCGAGAAGCTCGAAAACCTGCTGCGTGAAGCGAACCTCTTGAAAGGCGAGACGCTTTACGACGTCGAGAACGTCGCGATCGTCCACCACGTCAACAACGCGCTGAAGGCCCACAAGCTCTTCCAGAAGGACAAGGACTACATCGTCCGCAACGACGAAATCGTCATCATCGACGAATTCACCGGCCGCATGATGCCGGGCCGTCGCTATTCGGAAGGCCAGCACCAGGCGCTGGAAGCCAAGGAAAAGGTCACCATCCAGCCGGAAAACCAGACACTGGCCTCAGTCACCTTCCAGAACTACTTCCGCATGTACAAAAAGCTCGGCGGCATGACCGGTACGGCGTCGACCGAAGCCGAGGAATTCGGCAACATCTACGGCCTCGAAGTCGTGGAAGTGCCGACCAACCTGCCGATCAAGCGCCTCGACGAGGACGACGAGGTCTACCGGACGGCGGAAGAGAAATACAAGGCGATCATCGCCGAGATCAAGGATTCGCAGGAGCGCAAGCAGCCGGTTCTGGTGGGCACGACCTCCATCGAAAAATCCGAACTTCTCGCCGCAATGCTGAAAAAGGAGGGCTTCACCAATTTCCAGGTTCTGAACGCCCGCTACCACGAACAGGAAGCCTACATCGTTTCGCAGGCCGGCGTGCCGGGCGCAGTGACGATCGCCACCAACATGGCCGGCCGCGGTACCGACATCCAGCTCGGCGGCAACCTGGAAATGCGCATCGCAGCCGAACTCGGCGACCTGGAACACGGCCCCGAGCGCGAAGCGAAGGAATTTGCCATCAGGGCCGAGGTGCAGCGTCTGAAGGACATCGCGCTGGCCGCCGGCGGTCTCTACGTGCTGGCAACCGAACGCCATGAAAGCCGCCGTATCGACAACCAGCTGCGCGGCCGCTCCGGTCGCCAGGGCGACCCGGGCCGCTCGAAATTCTTCCTGTCGCTGCAGGACGACCTGATGCGCATCTTCGGCTCGGACCGCATGGATTCGATGCTGCAGAAGCTGGGTCTCAAGGAAGGCGAGGCGATCGTCCATCCCTGGATCAACAAGGCTCTGGAGCGCGCCCAGAAAAAGGTCGAAGCGCGAAACTTCGACACGCGCAAAAACCTTCTGAAATACGACGACGTCCTGAACGACCAGCGCAAGGTGATCTTCGAGCAGCGCCTCGAGATGATGGATGCGACGGACATCTCCGAAACCGTCGCAGACATGCGCCACGAGGTCATCGAGGACATCGTCGCCAAGCGCATTCCGGAAAAAGCCTATGCCGAACAGTGGGATGCCGCCGGGCTGAAGACCGACGTGCAGAATTCGCTCAACCTCGACCTGCCGATCGTCGAATGGGCGGCCGAGGAAGGCATCGACGAGAACGACATTCGCGAGCGCATCACCGCCGAGGTCGACAAGGCCGCCGCTGATCGGGCCGAACGTTTCGGCCCGGATATCATGCTTTATGTCGAACGTTCCGTGGTCCTGCAGACGCTTGATCACCTCTGGCGCGAGCACATCGTCAATCTCGACCATCTCCGCTCGGTCATCGGCTTCCGCGGCTATGCCCAGCGCGATCCGCTGCAGGAATACAAATCCGAAGCCTTCGAGCTGTTCCAGGCGTTGCTGACAAATCTTCGTCAGGCCGTCACCGCACAACTGATGCGCGTCGAACTGGTACGCGAAGCGGCAGAGGCGCCGCAGCCCGCGCCGCCGCAGATGGTCGGCCACCATATCGACCCGCTGACCGGCGAGGACGATTTTGCCGACAGCATCAACCTGAACTTCGTTCCTCCGCAGAACCGCAATCCGCAGGATCCCTCGACGTGGGGCAAGATCGCCCGCAACGAGGCTTGCCCCTGCGGTTCCGGCAAGAAGTACAAGCACTGCCACGGTGCTTTCGAGGCTTGAAAGCCGAGAACTTGATTTTATAAGCGATGTCGCTTATTTCTGGAGTGGCAGGCGGGATTGCAGTCCCGCCTGCCTATTCGCTTATTTTACGAGGTTAACCCGGACGGCAATTGACCAGCCCGCCCGGGTTTTTCGTACCATAAGCGTGATGCTAAATGGTTTTGGCCACATAGATCACCTCCAGTTTCGACAGCAAGGCCATTGCCTCAGCCGGGAAGCCCGACTTCCCAGTTGCACAGGCTGGTTTCACGCACGCTGCTTCTGCCCCCCGAATGCAACCGACAATAGCATATCGATTGTCGTTGTCAGCAGCGCCGCCGCGGTCTTGTTCTCCACCCTTTGTTAACGCTGCTCTGGCAAGACTGGCATCCTGTTTTGCGTAGTTTCGGGTACTCCCTTGTTCATGGCAGCGTGTCAAACGGCTGGACGACTATTGCCGACCACATTGCGGGGCTGGCTGTCGCCGCTGCTTGAAATGCTCGAACCGGTCCTGACGAGCAATGATCCCAAGCACCTTGCCCAGCGCATGGCGCTCGTCGCCTTTGCCATCCGCGTCGTCAGCGCCGCCATAGCCTTCGTTTCGCAGATCATCCTCGCCCGCCTCATGGGCGAGTTCGAATACGGCATCTTCGTCTTCGTCTGGGTGCTGGTGGTGCTGTTCGGCAATCTCTCTTGCCTCGGGTTCCACACGGCGATCATCCGCTTCCTGCCGCAATACCACGCCCGTGACGCGCTGCCGGAAATCCGCGGGCTGACAACGACGGTGCGCATCTTTGCGCTGGTCTCGGCGACAGGGCTCGCGGCCGTCGGCATTGGCGGGCTCTGGCTGTTTGGCGACCGTGTCAACGGCTACTATCTCGTGCCGCTCTATCTCGGCATCTTCACGCTGCCGATGATCGCCCTTGGCGATGTGATGGACGGGACGTCGCGCGCCCATAGCTGGGCGGTTTCGGCACTGAGCCCGACCTATATCGTCCGGCCCCTGCTCATCCTCGGCCTGATGCTGCTTGCCGTGGCAATCGGTGAGGCGCACACCGCGCAGACCGCGATGATCGCCGCCATGGCCGCCACCTATCTCACCAGCGTCACCCAGTTCTTCATTCTGACCTGGCGGCTGCGCAGGCGCTACCTCACAGGGCCGCGCCGGATCGAATTCAGCACCTGGATCCGCGTCGCAGTGCCGATCTTCCTGATCGAGGGGTTCGGCTTCATGCTGACCAATTCCGACGTCGTCATCGTCGGTCTCTATCTCGATCCGGAAAGTGTGGCGATCTACTTTGCCGCGGCGAAGACGATGGCGCTGGTGCATTTCGTCATGTTCTCCGTCAAGGCGGCCGCGGCTCCCCGCTTTTCCGCGGCCATGGCCAGTCCGGATCGCCAGCAACTGGCTGTCATCGCCGTCGAAAGTGCCAAATGGTCCTTCTGGCCGTCGCTCGGCGTCGGCGGCATGGTGCTTGTTTGCGGCACCTTTCTGCTGTCGCTGTTCGGCCCCGCCTTCATCTCCGGCTATCCGCTGATGGCGATCCTGTTTGCAGGCATCATGGCCAAGGCACTGGTCGGCCCGGCCGAAGCCTTTCTTACCATGGCCGGTCGGCAGACACTGTGCGTCGCCCTCTATGCCGGCGCCCTCGTTGCCAATTTGCTGCTCAACGTCACGTTGATCCCGATGTTCGGCCTGACAGGTGCAGCTTTCGCCACGACGGGCGCAATGGTCGTCGAGGCCATCCTTCTTCATGTCGCGGTTCGTCGCACCTTCGGCATCGTTCTCTTCGCCTTCGCCGATCCGCACGCCAGAACCATCAAAGCAGAGGCCAGCAGACCATGACCGGCAACCAGCACATTCCGGACGATGCCAACAGCCGGTCGGCGCGCATTCTCGGCGGCCTGGTGCCGCCAACGCCCGATCGTCCGATCGCCGAAAACACCATCGCCATCGGCCGCCCCGGCAGGCAGCTCTGCCTCTATCCGGCGCGCCAGGGCTATGAGCTTCAGACGGAACTCGATTTCCTCTCCAACCGGGCGATGGAGCCGAATGTCTTCTTTACCGGCCGCTTCCTCGCGCCCGCCATGCCGCGCCTGGAAGACCGCATCATCCGCCTGGCGCTGATCCGCGACAATGACGAGCGTCGCAGCCGCATCCGCTTCCTGATGCCGTTCTCGATCGAGAAGCCGGGCTTCTCGATCGGCGCGCCGATCATCCGCGCCTGGTCCAATCCGTTCGGGCCGCTCGGTGTGCCGCTGCTCGATGCCGAAGAGGCGGCGGAAACCATCGACAATCTTTATGAGGCCTTGGCCAGCCCTTCAGCTGGCCTGCCCGGCGTGCTCGTGCTTCCCGATGTCCGCCTGAAGGGCAAGTTCGCCCAGCTCGCCCGCGCCGTCGCCATCGGCCGCAACCTTCCGTTGACTGAAACCGACACCTTTACCCGGCCGATGCTGGAAAGCCTGCAGGACGGGCAGACCTATCTGCGGCACGCGATCCGCCCGGCGCATTTCCGCGAGCTGCGCCGGCAGTGGAATCACCTGGAAGCACTCGGCAGCGTTTCCTACAGTGTCGCCCGCCAGCCAGCCGATATCCGCCTGCGCATGGAGGAGTTCCTGGCGCTGGAAGCGAGCGGCTGGAAGGGCAGCCAGGGCACGGCCATGGTGCTCGACCGCTACCGCGCCGCCTTTGCCCGCGAGGCGATCACCAACCTGGCCGAAGCCGATAGCGTGCGCATCCACACGCTCGACCTCGACGGGGCTGCAATCGCCTCGATGATCGTCTTCATGATGGCCGGCGAGGCCTATACCTGGAAGACGGCCTATGATGAGCGCTATGCGAAATATTCGCCCGGCAAGCTGCTGATGGCCGAACTGACCGAATGGCATCTCGACGACGCCAACATCACGCGTTCGGACAGCTGCGCAACGCCCGATCATCCGGTGATGAGCCGCTTCTGGGAGGAACGGGAGGAGATGGGTACGCTGGTGATCGGCCTTGCCCAGAACCGCGACCGCGATGTGCGCCAGGTCGCAGCCCAGCTCCATCTCTATCGCAACACCCGCAACATGGCGCGGCTGCTGCGCGACAAGATCAGGTCGCTGGCCCCTCGGCGTTCGAAATAGTCACGCTTCCGCAGTCGCCCGGTCGCGCAGGATGCGGCGGATGACTTTGCCGGAGGTGGTCAGCGGCAGGCTATCGAGGAATTCGATCTCACGCGGATATTCGTGCATCGACAGCCGTGTCTTGACCCAATCGCGGATATCGGCGGCAAGCTCCGCGCTTGCCGCATGCCCGGGCTTCAGCACCACGTAGGCCTTGACGATTTCGGTACGCACCGGGTCGGGCTTGCCGATCGCGGCTGCGAGCTGGACGGCCGGGTGGCCGGCCAGGCAGTCCTCGATCTCACCGGGACCGATACGATAGCCAGACGAGGTGATAACATCGTCGTCGCGCCCGAAGAAGGTGATGTAGCCCTCCTCGTCCTGGACGCCCTGGTCGCCGGTCGTCATCCAGTCGCCGATGAATTTTTGAGCCGTCGCCGCGTCGTTGCGCCAATAACCGAGGAACATCACCGGATCGGGCCGGCGCACCGCAACCTGACCGACGGTGCCGGCGGGAAGCTCCCTGCCCTCCGCGTCGATGATCGCAACGTCATGGCCCGGCGCCGCCTTGCCCATCGAGCCGGGTTTGAGCACGCCGAGATTGGCAGCCGACGACAGGACGATATTGCATTCGGTCTGACCGTAGAACTCGTTGACCGGCACGCCGAAAGCGTCGCTCGCCTGCTGCCAGGTTTCGCGCCCGAGCGATTCCCCGGCTGAGCCGATGGTGCGCAGGTTGAGCCTGTAGAGAGAGCGGGGATTTTCGACCGCCTTCATCAGCCGCAAGGCCGTCGGCGGGATGAAGACGTTACGAACGTCCATCTCCTCCAGAATGCGGAAGGCCATGTGCGGATCGAACTTCTGGCCGGGCGACGACACGACGGGAACACCAAGCAGAAGCGACGGCAGCAGCGCATTCAAGAGCCCGCCTGCCCAGGCCCAGTCGGCCGGCGTCCACATCCGGTCGCCCGGCTGCGGCAGGAAAGCGTGATGGAACTGGAAGCCGGGGATATGGCCAAGCAGAACACGATGGCCATGCAGCGCGCCCTTCGGCGGCCCGGTCGTGCCGGAAGTGTAGATCATCATCGCCGGATCGTCCGGCGTCGTGTCGGCAGCGACGAAAACCGGTGCATGACCTTCCGCCAGCGCGGCAAAGGCGATGGTTTCCGGCGCGTTGGCATCGACAAGCACGACGCTTTTCAGGTCCGGAAGGCGCGGGCGGATGGCCGCGATCTTTTCCAGGCCGAAGCGATTGGTGACGATGGCGGCTGCACCTGCATCGCGCAACCGGTATTCGAGCGCCTCGACCCCGAACAGCAGCGCCAGCGGCAGGGCGATTGCGCCGAGCTTGTAGATACCGGCATGGGCGATGGCCGTTTCGAAGCTTTGCGGCAAAAGGATCGCGACGCGGTCTCCCGGCACGATGCCCTCAGCCTGAAGCCCATGGGCGAATGAGGATGACCGCGCAGCAAAGGCGCCGTAGGTCAGCGACGCGTGCGCCCCGTCGGGACTGAAATGCTGCAGACAGACGCGCTCCGGCTCACGCTGTGCCCAGACATCGCTGACGGCGGTGCCGATATTGAATTTTTCCGGAATCTGCCAACGGAAGTCCCGCCGCAGGTTCTCATAGGTATCGCTGATCGGAAGCATGAGCCCGCCGGAAGATGTGTTGTTGCGACGCACCTAACACTTCTGTGGGAGGGACTTCAACTCTGGACGTAGCGCCGGCGCTAGGTGTGCGACTTTACCGCGATAATATTATGAAATACTAATTTAGGAAAATTATCTAAGTTTTGGCGGGAGGATATTTACGTGGCTACTTTCACATCGTTTTTCCCAGGTGGAATATATCCGGATCATTATAGCCCCCCGCTGCCGGGTTTCGACTACATGCCATTTTTCGAGGAAATTGTTAACGCCAATGATGCAGTCCGGGGCACGACGACATCGACGGCCATCCACTACGACCTTTCGAACGGATTGAAACTGAAACTGATCGGCACCGGCTTCGCGTTTGATTCCAGCGGTGAGCCAACCGGCGGGACGATTACTGCCATCGCGGTCTACCTCAACGACGGCACCACGAGGATGCAGGTGCTGACGGGATTGAATATCCTGCTCAAGACGTTCTCCGATGCCGTCGATGTCTCCACCCCGCATGAGATCGCGCAATTCCTGATGAGTGGAAACGACACCCTGAAAGGCAGCGCCGGCGAGCAGGACCTGAACGGATATGGCGGCAACGACAAGTTCATCGGCGGCTCTGGCAACGACTTCGTGCACGGCGGCGAAGGCAAGGACACCTATGACGGCAATGGCGGCAGTTTCGACACTCTCAATTTCGATGACGCCTATTGGACACCGTCGGCATTTCGCGGCATCAATCTGGATGCAAGCACCGGAAAAGTCATCGACCCGTGGGGTAACACCGAGACGTTCACGCAGTTCGAACAGTTTCGCGGAACCCAGTTCGCCGATATCTTCAAAGGCTCCGGCGTCAGCGAAGTCTTCATGGGGCTCGGCGGGAGCGATAAGATCAACGGCGGCGGCGGTTCCGATACGGTGCTGTATCATCGCGACGACCGGCGCGGCGGCACAGGCGGCGTAACCGTAAATCTTCAGACGGGCAAGGCGATCGACGGCTTCGGAAAAATCGACACGCTGACCAGCATCGAAAGCGCACGCACCGGCAATGCGGCAGACAAGCTGACAGGCAATTCGGCGGCGAACTTCTTGAGATCAGGCGAAGGAAATGATTTTCTCGCCGGTGGATTGGGCAACGATCTCTTGCGCGGCGAAGGCGGCAAGGACACCTTTTTCTTCAATACCAAGCTCAACAAATTTACCAATGTCGATTTGATCCAGGATTTTAACGTCGTCGACGACACGATACGCCTCGAGAATGCGATCTTCACGGAAATAACTGGCACCCGGACGCTGACATCGGCGCAATTTTACAAAAGCGCGGCGGGCGTCGCTCATGACGGGTCTGACCACATCATCTATGAGACCGATACCGGAAAACTGTTCTACGACAGCAATGGCAATGCCGCCGGAGGCTCCGTGCATTTTGCGACGATCAGCACGAACCTTGCCCTGACGGCCGCCGACTTCTTCATCGTTTGACGATCACACACGCGGTCCTCGCGCCCGAAAGCTGAATGCACTGCCGACATGGTACGTTCGGCCGCGCTGATGCGATATACCGTCAGCGCTTTAGAGCCGTCCTACGAAGCGAAGACCACCTCGCGGCCGTGCCGATCGCTCAGCGCCTCGAGAATTTCATCCTGCGTCGTGTAGCCTGCAAAGAACAGGTCGATGACCGCGCCAGCGGCACTGACGCCCTCCTGGCTGCGCAGGTGAATGCTTCGTTCCGCACACCAGGAGAACAGGGCACCGGAAAGCGCTTCAACATCATCGAAAACCACGCCGGACGTAGCAGACTGGGACATGTTCGATCTCCATGTGCCGATTGGGGACTGATTTGCCTCAGACTGAGCATCCATAAGACGTTTTGCAATAACGATGCAGAGTGGCGGTTAACAGCCTGCTGGACCTGTGTTGAATTGGGGCAATTGGCTCAGAGTATCCACTGCGTGCACGCCTACTGATTGTATTTAGGCTAAGCAAGTTGCGCCTTGCGCGCACCAAGCGAACGCCGCTTTCCCCACGCGATTCCGTAGACGCCGCAAGGCACCTACCTTCCATGCCGCCTCATTCCCCCATATCCGGGATGTAGAGGCACTTGGTTCGCCCCTTGGGGCCAAAATCGTTGAAGGCGGCACACCGATGGAACTGGCCATCGGGAGACCGCTTGAGGGGCCAGGTATTGTAAGTGATGACCTCGCCGGTCGCCCGCACGAGCCATCCGTTCTCGGTTGGCTTGACGTCACTTGCCGGTATCGGCCTGCAATCGCGCCCCGCGCAGCAAGCGACTTCATAGATGTCATGCGACCACGCCGGGATACTCAGGCAAAGCGAAACGAAGAGTGTCAATATCCTACCCACTGGAATCCTCCTGTCGTGCTCCACGGTCCGGTGGTTCCTCCGCGGCCCAATCCTTTCATCGTGGACAGGACCTCGTGGCTGGGCTGAGTTTCGCACCAAACCCATCGAAGAGGCAACGCACGGGGATTCCGGTTTATCGATCGGCATGTTGACGGCCACGACTCTCGAAAAAGGGCACGTCAAGAACGCTTTGGCTGTAAAAGCCGAACCTATTCGATCAAGGTAAAGCGCGGCGAACGCGGCGTGCATCCGTCGCGGGAGTTGTTGATAACCCTAAAGCGGTAGTTCTTACGACCTCTGCAGCGTTGTTTACTGCAACCGAGAGATGGTAAGCTATGCCTGTCGGCTTCGCGCCATAGGGGCCAGTGCTTCGGTTCGTGTTTCCGCGCTGGCCCCGCCCAATTCAATCGACTGGAACTCGATAACAAACAATTGCTGGCTCGATCGGGCTGGCGTTCCTGCAACGCGCCAGGACGCCTTGCAGCGACGTGCACGACGCCAAGCCTCATCCTATGCGCGGGCACCCTTCGCGATTTGCAAGGCGCAGTTTCGTATATTCACCACGCCGGCCGATACCATCAATGACGATCTGCCGGCGTCCCATGGACATTATCGCAGGATCACGCATACCGAGCCTGTAGGCACGGCGGATAGCTTGCCGTTCGCTGCAGCCGCCTCGCCATTCATGGTCCCTTCGATATTGATCTCGGAATTCCAAATCGGGGCCGCCCGGTCCAATGTACAAGTCCATCGACTGTGCCAATGGAGCAGATGGGAGCGCGGTCAAGGCACCGGCAACAATCAACGCCGCAGCGAGAAGCTTATCAACCACACTTTTCATGTCTGCCTCCAGCATTCGATCTTTCTCTCAGTGAGACATAACTACTAACGGAATCGTGAAAAATAGGTTCCGAAAACGGTGATTGACTCTCAAGGAGAACATAATAAGAACATGCACGGCGATGCGGCCGCCAATTTGAAAATCTGTCCACAGGATATCCACTGTCTCTGCACAGGGGATAGGAGAAGCCGTGCCGACGATCGATGCCATTGCGCATGACATTCAATATTCCGAGCCGGCCGATGCGATTGCCGCAGCGCTGGCGTTTCATAACGGCGATGTTCGCGTCACGATCGGCATGCTGATCGAGGACTGCCGTCATTTGCGCGAGCAACTGGCATTGACCCGGATTGCCATGAGCATCGGCTTTACCCGCGGCTGGACGCCGAGCTTCGAACGAGACGCCATTACGCGGCAGGATTGAAGCATAGAGCGGTCACCAGACCGCGGCGCTGGGCGTGCACCGGCCCGGCCGACGATCGGGCGACGCACCACCCCGCAAACTAACACGCGGGGTGGGTCAGGTCGCGCCGCATTCACGGGTGAGTATTAGCACCTTCTGAAATCAATGACTGCAGCGATTCTGCCACACTGGGATGCCTACGTTTTGGAAAACGAACACGACTGACATCGACCGACATGTCGACGGTTGGCAAAACGGCGAGAAACCAAACAAAATCGGGGATTGAAAAGTGTGCTGGTGCCCCATGCCGGAATCGAACCAGCACTCCTTTCGGAACTCGATTTTGAGTCGAGCGCGTCTACCAGTTCCGCCAATGGGGCACGGATACCTTTCGAGGTAGCAAAATGCGTGTACACGAAGCCTTTCGGGCCGGTCAACCGGGATTTTGACGATCGGGGCGGACGGAATCACAAAACTGTGCGCTTCGCACCTGCAGCAAATCATTTACAGCCCCGGCAATCCTGCCTAAAAGACTTCGAGATTAACTGGAAAGCCCGCATGCTCCGTAGCCTTTACGACTGGACAATGTCGCTCGCCGCCCGGAAATCCGCTGAAGTCTGGCTGGCCGTCATCGCCTTCGTCGAGAGTTCCATCTTCCTCGTTCCCGCCGATGTCCTGTTCCTGCCGATGGCACTGGCCCGGCCGGAGCGCGCCTGGCGCTATGCGCTTGTTGCGACGGTGGCATCGGTGCTCGGCGGCATCGCCGGCTGGTATATCGGCCACTACGCCTTCGAGACGCTGGCAAGGCCCATCCTGCAATTCTACGGCAAGCTGGACGCCTTCGAGCAATTGAAGGCATCGGTCGGCTACGAGACGCTGGTGCTGCTTTTGGTGACCTCGGGCCTTGCGCATCTGCCGCCGATCAAGGTGGTGACCATCCTTTCCGGTGCGGCCAACATTAACCTCGGCCTGTTCATCATTTCGGCGATCATCGCCCGCGGCGCGCGTTTCTTCGTGCTCGCCTGGCTGCTGCGCCGCTATGGCGAGGAAATCCGCCATTTCATCGAAAAACGGCTTGGCATGCTGGCGGCGGCCGTTGCCGGCCTGCTGATCGCCATGTTTGCGGCCTATCGTTTCCTTGCCTGATACGCCTGATGGAGCCTTCCTTGAGCGATAGCCTGACACAGCCTTCCCGCGGCCTTTCTCCCTCGCTCGTCGCCACGCTCGGCATGGCGGCGACCGTCGGCGGGGCGCTCGCGTTCGAACATATCGGCGGCTATATCCCCTGCGCGCTCTGCCTGATGCAGCGCACACCCTATTACTGGGGCATCCCGATCGGCATCCTCGCCGTCGTGACCTCCGTGCTGAAACTGCCGACCTGGCTGACGCGGTCGTTGCTCGCGATCATCGGCGCTCTGATGCTGGTCGGCGCCGGGCTCGGCGTCTATCACGCCGGTGTCGAGTGGCATTTCTGGGAAGGCCCGGCGACCTGCGCAACCTCGGCATCGGGCGTGTCGACCAATGTCGGCGACCTGCTCGGCGATCTCGACAGCAAGCACGGCCCCTCCTGCACGGATGCAGCCCTGCGCGTTCTCGGGCTTTCCTTTGCGGGATGGAACGTCATCGCCAGCCTGATCCTGGCTGCCATCGCGCTGCGGGGCGCGGCGAAGGCGTAACCTGCATCGGCGGCGGCTTGCGCCGCCGCTCTTGCGGTCAATGGCCGTGGCGCAAGGCCATCAGGGCTGCAGTTCAACATCCCAGTAGAGATAGTCCATCCAGCTGTCATGCAGATGGTTCGGCGGGAAGAGCCGGCCGTTGTTGTGCAGGTCCTGCACCGTCGGGTGGAACGGCTTCTGATGCGGGAACATGCCCGCCTGGCGCGGCAGCTTGCCGCCCTTGCGCAGATTGCAGGGCGAACAGGCGGCAACGACATTTTCCCACGTGGTCTGGCCGCCGCAGCAGCGCGGGATCACGTGATCGAAGGTCAGGTCATCCGGCGAGCCGCAATACTGGCACTCGAACCGGTCGCGCAGGAAGACGTTGAACCGGGTGAAGGCCGGATGGCGCGACGGCTGCACATAGCTTTTCAAGCATACGACGCTCGGCAGGCGCATGGAGAAGCTGGGCGAGGAAACCTGGTGGTCGTATTCTGCGAGGATATGCACACGGTCTAGAAAAACGGCCTTGATCGCGTCCTGCCAGGACCAGAGCGACAAGGGGTAGTAACTCAGCGGCCTGTAGTCAGCGTTCAGCACGAGCGCTGGAAGGCCGTGTGGTGAGACTGCAATCGTCAAGCCAGTATACTCCTGCTCGATTCGGCACCTGCACCTTCTATATTAGGCGCGTTGCGTCAGGATTGTGAAGCCAAAAGGAAAAAGGAAACAAAAGATTCGCTTTTTGCCTTACGGCGCCACCGGCAGCCCGTCCCGGCGCATTTCGGTGGCATAATACGCCCAGAAAAGCCGGGCGGCTACGCTGCGCCACGGCGCCCAGAGCTCCGTCAGCGAATCAAGCTCCCGCGCCGAGGGCCTGACCTCCAGCGTCAGCGCATGGCCGACGGCATTCTGCAGCGCCACGTCGCCGACCGGAAAGACGTCGGGATGACCGGCGCAGAACAAGAGATAGACTTCGGCCGTCCAGCGGCCGACACCCTTGATCGAGGTCATTTCGCGGATGGCGGCGCTGCCTTCGGTCGAGCAGATCGCCTCGAGATCGAGTTCCTTGAGGGTGACGGCCTTTGCCACGGCGCGCAGGGCCTCGGCCTTGGCGCGCGACAGTCCGAGCTCGCGGCAATCCTCGTCGGACGCGGCAAGAACCGCCTCGGCCGAGATCTCGCCCAGCTTCTCTTCCATGCGCCGCCAGATCGCCGCAGCGCTGGCTTTGGATACCATCTGGGAGACGATGATATTGGCGATGCCGCGATAGCCGGGATCGGCGCGGCGCAGCGGCACCGGTCCCGCCTTGGCGACCACCGGCTCCAGCCGCGCATCAAGCATCACCAGCCCCTGCAACCCGGCGGCGATATCCTCGTGCGTGCGGATGATCCGCATCTCCAATCCTCCAACGCAAAGCGGGCGTTCACGCGATTCGCCACCACAACAGGCGTGAAACGAATGGCCCGGCGCGTTCATCCATGGCAAGAAGAAAGCATGAACGCACCTTTGTCAAAACAACCGGTCTTTCGATTCGCGCCAAGCCCGAACGGCCAGCTTCACCTCGGTCACGCATTGTCGGCCATTCTCAATCATGACATGGCGAGGACGACGGGTGGACGCTTCCTGCTCCGGATCGAGGACATCGATATTACCCGCTGCACGCCGGAATTCGAAGCCGGGATCTACGACGATCTCGGCTGGCTCGGATTGTCGTGGGAAACACCGGTCCGCCGGCAGTCCGAACATCTCGATCTCTACCGGCAGGCGCTCGGCAAGCTGATCGACCGGGACCTGGTCTATCCGGCATTCCTGACACGCGGGGCGATCAAGACAGCGGTTGCCGAATTCGAAGCGAAGGGCAAAGCCTGGCCGCGCGACCCGGACGGCGCACCGCTTTATCCCGGCGAGGAGCGGAAGCTCTCGGCCGCCGGCCGCCAGCGGATGCTTGCCGGCGGCAAGCCGCATGCGTGGCGGCTCGACATGGACAGGGCGATCGCGGAGTTGGACGCGCCGCTGACATGGCAGGAAACCGGTGCGGGGCCGGACGGCGAAACGGGACGGATTACCGCCGACCCGGCTGCCTGGGGCGATGTCATCCTGTCGCGCTCCGATGCGCCCTCGAGCTACCATCTCGCCGTGACGATGGACGATGCGCTGCAGGGGGTGACGCATGTGGTACGCGGACGCGATCTCTATCATGCGACCGCGGTGCATCGGCTGCTGCAGCGGCTGCTTGATCTTCCGGAGCCGATCTACCACCATCATCACCTCATTCCCGGGCCGGACGGCCGAAAACTGTCGAAGAGCAACAGGGACACGGGGATTGCGGCTTTCCGTGATGCAGGAAAAACGCCGGACGATGTCAGGGCGATGATCCTATAGGATATTTTCCCTGCGGTTTTCCGCAGTCTGCCCCTCTACCTCCTTCGCGCCCCTGAAGCTGCGGATGACCATGCGCTTGACCTTGTATTTCATGATCGCCGCATTGATCTCTGCCCCGATGATGAAGATGGCGCCGACGATGTAGAGGAAGACCAGGGCGATCATGATCGAGGCGAGGCCGGCATAGGTCGAGACATAGTTGGCGAAAGTGGCAAGGTAGGAGGCGAAAACATAAGCGCCGATCGACCAGGCGATCAGCGTCAGGATGATGCCCGGCAGCACGTCGAGGATTTTCCGGTGTCCGTCCGGCAACCACAGATGGCTGACCACCAGCCCCGCCGTCAGCATGACGAACACGCCTGCAAGGCTCCAGCTGTCGAGCAGAACGAGAAGATTGTTGAACCACGGCAGATAGGTTCCGGCATAGCGGACGGCGAGCGGCACGGCCACCAGCAGGATGCTGACGATGGCAAGGACCAAGACGCCGGCAAGCACGAAACCGAGACTGGCCACACGCGTCTTGTACCACGGCCTGCTTTCGGCAACGCGGTAGGCGCGGTTGAGCGAAACCCTGAGTGCCTCGACGCCGTTGGAGGCGAAGTATGCGGCCGCCAGCACGGATATGGTGAGCAAACCGCCGCGTGGGATGGTCAGCACCCGCACCACCTCGTCCGAGATCGGCTTGGCGATCGATTCGGGCCAGGTATCAAAGATGAAATGCACGGCGGTGGTCGCGAACTGATCGGCACCGAGAAAACTGCCGAGCGCCGTGCCGAAGATCAGGAAGGGAAAGATCGCCAAAAGGGTGGAAAGAGCGACATGGCTCGCCATCGCCCAGCCGTCATCCTCGCTGAAATGCCAGACCGCGTCGAAGATGACCTTCCAGGCTATGCGAATGAAGGCCGGCATTGTCTCTCCAACTATTCCAGCAGTTCTCTGCGATTGTAACCCGTTCATGAATATGGGAAACCGGGCGCTGATTTCTACAGGAATTGACCAGAATGACCGACCGTCCCTCGATAATCGTCACCGGCTGCTCCTCCGGCATCGGCGCCTGGTGCGCCCGGGCACTGGCCAAGGACGGCTGGCGCGTGTTTGCGACCGTCCGGCGGCCGGAGGATCTCAGGTCCCTGGAAAACGACGGCATAGAAGCCTTCCTTATGGATTATACCAAGCCAGACACCATATATTCTCTTGTGGAACAGGTGCTTGTCCGCACTGGCGGCAGGCTGGACGCGCTGTTCAACAATGGCGCCTACGGGCAGGCTGGCGCGGTCGAGGACCTGCCGACGGAAGCCTTGCGCCTGCAATTGGAAACCAACGTCATCGGCTGGCACGATCTGACGCGGCAGGTCATCCCGGCAATGCGGGCGCAGGGTCACGGTCGCATCGTGCAGTGCTCATCCATCCTCGGCATCGTGCCGTATCGATGGCGGGGCGCCTACAATGCGTCGAAATTCGCGCTCGAAGGCCTGACGCTGACAATGCGCATGGAACTTGCCGGAAGCGGCATCGAGGTGAGCCTGATCGAGCCCGGACCGATCACATCGCGCTTCACCGCCAATGCGATCGCTTATGTCGAGCGCTTCATCGATATGAAGGGCTCGGTGCATGCCAAGGAATATGAACGGCAGATGCGACGACTGAAGGGCGAGAGCGCACCTGCCAGAGGCAAGCTGGAGCCCGATGCGGTCTATGCTGCGCTGAAACGCGCATTGACCGCAAAGAAGCCGAAGCCGCATTACATCGTGACGCTGCCGGCCAAACAGGGCGCATTTCTGAAGAAACTGCTTCCGGCCGGTCTGTTCTATCGCATCATCGGCCGTCTCGGCTGACGGGAAAGACGAAGGTAAATCAGATGAACAGTTTTATGACCGGTTTGACGTTGCTCGTCATGGGCGTTGTCGTCATCGTTCTCATCCGCGGCCTCCTCAACATGGTAAGGGGCGGCGACGGCAACACATCCAACAAGCTGATGCAGGCCCGCGTGTTCCTGCAGGCGGTGGCGATCGTGCTGATCATGCTGACGCTGTGGTTCACCGGCGGCGGCCGCTGACCGATGGTGAGACTGAACAAGATCTACACGAAGACGGGCGACGACGGCACGACGGGTCTCGCCACCGGCCCCCGCCGCCTGAAGAGCGATCTGCGTGTCGAGGCCTATGGCACGATCGACGAGGCCAATTCCTTCATCGGACTGGCGCGCCAGCATACCACTGAGCTCGCGGCGCTGGATGCCATGCTGATGCGCATCCAGAACGACCTCTTCGACCTCGGCGCGGACCTCTCGACGCCGGATACGGGCGAGACGCTGCCTTACGAGCCGCTGCGCATTATCGCCGCACAGGTGACCCGGCTCGAAACCGAGATCGACGCGTTGAACGCCGAACTCGACCCGCTTCGCTCCTTCGTACTCCCCGGCGGCAGTGGAGCGGCGGCCGCACTGCATATTGCCCGCACGGTCGCGCGGCGGGCCGAGCGGCAGATGGTAGAACTGGCGCGAATGGAGGGCGAGATCGTCAGCCGCGAGGCGCTCGCCTATGTCAACCGACTCTCCGATTTCCTCTTCGTCGCGGCGCGCTGGACGAACGGCAAGGGCAAGTCGGATGTGCTTTGGGTTCCGGGCAAAAACAGGTAGTCTCGCCACGCAACCGGTTTTTCAGGGGATCTCATGTTCATACCGCTGCACGACGCGAATTCCCTGAAGCACATCAAGGTCCAGTATGTCACGATCAGCCTGATCATCCTCAATGTGGTCATCTGGCTGTTCACCGGACCGCTGCTGGTGCCGGAAACCTTTTCCAACGCCACTGTCATGGGCCTGGGCTACATTCCCGCGATCGCCTTCGACTATGCGCGACTCACGCCTGACCTTGTGCTGGTGCCGGACGAGGCCACTTACGTCACCTATGCGTTCCTGCATGGTGACGTCTGGCATCTGGCCGGCAATATGCTGTTCCTCTGGGTGTTCGGCGACAATGTCGAAGACGCGCTGGGGCATTTCCGCTACCTGATCTTCTACCTCTTGTGCGCCGCCGCCGGCGCCCTGACGCATGGCCTGGTCAACACGGCCTCCGAAGCGCCGTTGATTGGCGCGTCCGGGGCGATCTCCGGGGTCGTCGCCGCCTATTTCCTGCTGCACCCCAAGGTCCGGGTCTGGGTGCTGGTGCTCTTTCGCATCCCGCTTCCCCTTCCCGCCTTCATTCCGCTGGCGTTCTGGATCGGACAGCAGTTCTTCATGCTCGTGGCAGATCCCGAGAGCGGCGTCTCCTGGGGCGCGCATGTCGGCGGCATCATTGCCGGGCTCATTCTGGTTGTCGTTTTGCGACGCCGGGACGTGCCGTTGTTCGACCGCACGATCGTCACGCCGCGCGCCGTCCGGCATGTCGAGGCAACGCCCAGCACCCCGTCTGCCGTTGCCACCGAAAACGCAAGAAAGCCCACGCCTTGGGGAAGACCGTCCTGAGCGGTTCGGAAGCCAGCGGCAGCCAACTGAACGATATCGGTTAAAAACAACGTATTAGCGACGTTAAACGCGTTTTCTCCCGAAAAATGGCCGCAAACGCTCGCCGTTCGGTCACGATTTGATATTGACGCGCACGTAAACGTAAGTATTTTTCCCATCGCAATCTGTTGGCCACCGGAGGGGCAAAGATTGTAATTGGAGAAAAAACGCGTATCGATGTCGCCAACCGACAATCAGGCAACTGCGTTAAAGCGCATTTTCTCGGCAAACGTCTTGTAAGGAAGGACACTATGAAAGTTCTGGTCACCGTCAAACGGGTCGTCGACTACAACGTGAAGATCCGCGTCAAGCCGGATGGATCCGGTGTCGAGCTTGCCAATGTGAAGATGTCGATGAACCCGTTCGACGAGATCTCGGTCGAAGAGGCGCTCAGGCTGAAGGAAGCTGGCAAGGTCTCGGAAGTGGTGGTCGTTTCCGTTGGTCCGGCCAAGGCCGAGGAGACCCTGCGTACGGCGCTTGCCATGGGTGCGGATCGGGCGATCCTGGTCGAGACCGACGATGCCGTCGAGCCGCTCGCCGTTGCCAAGATCATCAAGGGTGTGGCCGAAGCCGAACAGCCCGGCCTGATCATCGTCGGCAAGCAGGCGATCGACGACGATTCGAACCAGACCGGCCAGATGCTGTCGGCGCTGCTCGGCTGGGCGCAGGGCACCTTCGCGTCCAAGGTCGAGATCGGCGACGGCAAGGCGCAAGTGACCCGCGAAGTCGACGGCGGTCTGCAGACCATCGAGATCAAACTTCCAGCAGTTGTCACCACCGACCTGCGCCTCAACGAGCCTCGCTACGCCTCGCTGCCGAACATCATGAAGGCGAAGAAGAAGCCGCTCGACAAGAAGACACCGGCCGATTTCGGCGTCGATACGAGCCCGCGCCTGAAAGTGCTGAAGACCGAGGAGCCGGGTGGTCGCAAGGCCGGCATCAAGGTCAAGTCGGTCGCCGAACTGGTCGACAGGCTCAAAAACGAAGCCGGCGTTCTCTAAGGTCCAGGAAAAGGGAGACTAACATCATGGCCATTCTTCTTCTGGCAGATCACGACAACGCAACCCTGTCCGACCAGACCGCCAAGGCGCTGACGGCCGCCGCCAAGATCGGCGGCGACGTCCATGTGCTGGTCGCCGGTTCGGGCGCCAAGGCCGCGGCCGAACAGGCGGCAAAACTCTCCGGCGTTTCCAAGGTGCTGCTGGCCGATGACGCAAGCCTTGCCAACAACCTCGCCGAGCCCTTGGCGGCGCTGATCGTGTCGCTGGCAGGCAGCTACGACACGATCATTTCGGCCGCGACCTCGGTCGGCAAGAACGTGCTGCCGCGGGTCGCCGCCCTCTTGGACATCGCCCAGATTTCGGAAATCACCGAGGTCGTCTCGGCCGACACTTATCGGCGGCCGATCTATGCCGGCAATGCCATCCAGACGGTGCAGACGAGCGAGGCCAAGAAGGTGATTACCGTGCGCACCGCCTCCTTCGCCTCGGCTGGCGAAGGCGGTTCCGCCGCCGTCGAAACCGTTTCGGCGGCCGCCAATCCGGGCCTGTCCAGCTTCGTCAAGGATGCGCTGTCCTCCTCCGACCGTCCGGAACTGACCTCGGCAAAGATCATCATCTCCGGCGGTCGCGCACTCGGCTCGTCGGAGAAGTTCCAGCAGGTCATCCTGCCGGTGGCCGACAAGCTCGGCGCCGCCGTCGGCGCAAGCCGTGCCGCGGTTGATGCCGGCTACGCCCCGAACGACTGGCAGGTCGGCCAGACCGGCAAGGTCGTGGCGCCGCAGCTCTACATCGCGGTCGGCATCTCCGGCGCCATCCAACATCTGGCCGGCATGAAGGATTCGAAGGTCATCGTCGCCATCAACAAGGACGAGGAAGCCCCGATCTTCCAGGTCGCCGACTACGGCCTCGTCGGCGATCTCTTCGATATCCTGCCGGAGCTGGAAAAGGCACTCTGAGTATTTCGAAATGACATCAGCGGCCGCGCCATCGAGCGCGGCCGTTTTTCGTTGAGCAGGTGCCACATATGCTCGGCTTTCCGTTGCTTCGATCATCAATAAAGGCTGGAAAATTGGGCGCGATGCCTTTATCACTTGCATCCGGAACCCCGGCCTGGCGGGTTCATTGCTCTTTGCCTGAAACGGAAGCGCGACCGCCCTTCCGCACTGATGATGGAAAATCGGCTCGATGATCAAGAATATCGGAATTGTTGGCGCTGGACAGATGGGCTGCGGCATTGCCCAGGTATCGGCTGCGGCCGGTTACAAGGTGCACATCTATGACATTTCCGCCGACCGCGTCGAAGCCGGCCTTGCAACCATCAACGGCAACATGGCGCGGCAGGTTTCCTCAGGCAAGCTGACAGACGAGGAACGCAAGAAAGCGCTGTCGCTGATCAAGGGATCCGCAGACATCAACGACCTCAGCCAAGCCGATCTCGTCATCGAGGCAGCGACCGAGGATGAGAGCATCAAGCGCAAGATCTATGGCCAGGTCTGTCCGGTTCTCAAGGCCGATGCGATCCTCGCCACCAACACCTCCTCCCTGTCGATCACCCGGCTTGCGTCGGCGACCGACCGGCCGGAACGCTTCATGGGCATCCATTTTATGAACCCGGTCCCGGTGATGAAGCTGGTCGAACTGGTGCGCGGCATCGCCACCGAGGAAGAGACCTTTACCACCGCCAAACAGTTCGTCACGGCGCTCGACAAGACGATCACGGTTGCCGAGGATTTCCCGGCCTTCATCGTCAACCGCATCCTGCTGCCGATGATTAACGAGGCGATCTACACGCTCTATGAAGGCGTCGGCAGCGTCGACGCCATCGATACAGCGATGAAGCTCGGCGCCAACCATCCGATGGGACCGCTGCAGCTTGCCGATTTCATCGGTCTCGATACCTGCCTTTCGATCATGCAGGTGCTCCACGATGGCCTGGCGGATTCGAAATACCGCCCCTGCCCGCTTCTGGTCAAATATGTCGAGGCAGGCTGGCTCGGCCGCAAATCCGGCCGCGGTTTCTACGACTATCGCGGCGACGTGCCCATACCGACACGCTGAGCCTGTGGTCGACTGCTAAATCAGCGGTAGAAAAATTCAACCGATCTTAACCTGTTTGCCCCACCGTTCCCGCGTCAGCAACGGGCCGGGCAATGAGAGTTCAGCGCAAACTTCGCTTCATAGCTTTCGTGCTGTGCTTCACCGGGCTGTTCGTCGGCGGCCTCTACCTTGCCCATACGGCCTTCATCGCGTCGTGGAACGAGAAACAGCTGCGCCAGCTTGCAGCTGACACCATCAACCGCACCGAACTGGCGATCGACTCCGCCACGATGAAAATGAGCGACGTCATCCTCAACCGCAGCACGTCGTGCGCCACCGTCGATCGCATGGCGATGACAAAGGCGCTCTACGGATCCAGCATCATGAAGAACATGCGCCTTGAAACGAGAAGTGGCGTCTGCTGGAGTTACGAGGCGAACAACCAGGCGCTCGAGCAATCGATCGCGACCGCACCGCACAACCGCACCAAGAGCCCGGGCTATTCGCTCTTTTCCCTCCGTTTCGAGGGCTGGAAGGGGCTGGGCGTGCGCTGGCAATACGGGCAGGAAGAAAACATCGTCGAAGTTCTCGCGACCAGCGGCCTGCTGTTTGCAATCCTTCCGACCGAGCTGCGCGAGAGCGCGCTGATGCAGCTTACCCTTGCGGACGGCACGTCATTTGCCAGCTATAGTCCCGAGCGGAAATGGTACACCGATGGCGTCGAACTGACCAATTTCGAGGAGCAGTCGACACAATATCCCATCAAGTTCAGCTTGAAGGTCGATTCGTCCGCGCTCGCCCGATGGAACCAAGCGTTGTCGCCTCAGACGATCGCGATCGCCGTGGCTTTCGGCCTCGGCTTCGGCATTCTTGCGGCGCGCGGCATGTTCCGCAACACGTCAATCCTCGACGAACTCGATGCGGCATTGTCCAGCGGACAGATCCAGCCCTATTTCCAGCCGATTTTCGACCTTCAGGACCGAAAGCTTCTCGGCTTTGAAATGCTGGCGCGGTGGATCAAACCGGACGGATCGATGATTCCGCCGCTGGCCTTCATCCCGCTCGCCGAAAACAGCGGCCGTATCGAAAGACTGACAACCGAACTTTTGAAACAAGCCGGCGCGCAACTCGGCGAATTGCTGCAGACGCAGGGCCATCTCAAACTGAGTTTCAACGTTACGCCGGACCAATATCTGGCCGAGGGTTTCGTCGACACTCTCGCCACGCAGGCCACAAGGTTCAGGCTTCCACTGCGCTCGCTTGTCGTCGAGGTCACCGAACGGCAGGCCATCGTGGACAAGGACAAGGCTGCCGCAGTGACGGAGAGACTCATCGACGCTGGCATGCGGGTTGCCATCGATGACGCGGGCACCGGCCACAACGGCCTGTCCGCCATCCATGCGCTCGGCGCCAACTATCTCAAGATAGACAAGTTCTTCGTCGACGGCATCGCCCTTGATCGCAAGTCATCGGAACTCATCGAAATGCTGGCCGCGCTCGCGGAGAAATTCGGCATGACCGTGGTCGCCGAAGGCGTCGAGACGGAGGAGCAGATTGCCGCCCTGCTGCAACTCGGAATCCGCGAGGGGCAGGGTTACGTCTATTCCAAACCGGTGCCCGCAACCACGATCCTCGCCATGGCGGCAAAGGAAGCCGCCGCATGCGAACAGGCGGATGGGCGCGGTTCGCTGTTAAAGAGCGCCTGAAGGCGGCGCTGCGACAGCGGCCTTGACCAGCGCCTTGGCGTCGTCGCTGTCCCAGGCGGCAGGCCCGTTCATCGAGGAAATCAGGCAGCCCTTTTCATCCATCAGCAGCGTGACCGGCAAGCCGAAGGCGAGGCCTTCCTTCTTCAGCGAATTGAACACGCCCATGGAGACATCCCGGTAGTAGCCGAGCTCGTGCACGCCGGTCTCGTTCAGAAACGCCTTCGGCTTCTCATCGTCGCCGATATCGATGTTGACGGCCACGACTTCGAACGTGTCGCTGCCCTCGGTCTTCTGCAGAGCGTTCAGCGCCGGCATTTCCTCGCGGCAGGGTACGCACCAGGTCGCCCAGAGGTTCAGGAGAACGGTCTTGCCGGCAAAATCGGCGAGTGTCAGGTCTTTTCCATCCTTGCCCTTGAAGCTTAATCCGGCGAGCGGGCGCGGCTCGCTGACCGGTGCCATGGCCGCGACCTGGCCTTTCAGGAACGGCGTGATCGCCGCGACCCGATCTTTTGACGCCTCACAAGCCTTTGCATCGGCGGTTTCCACCGCCTGACCATTGCCAGACCCGCTTTCCCTGACGTATACCGCTGCCGCACCGGCGATCAGCCCGAGAAGGGCGGCGATCATCACCAGTCTGGCGGCAGGAAGGCGTTTGTGTCGGTCTGTCACTTCATTTTCCAAAACGGGTCATTCTCCAGGGCGGGCATTCTTCATGGGCGACGGCACTTCCGAAACCAAAAGCTCCAACCAGATGTGGGGCGGTCGCTTCGCACAAGGGCCGGCGGCGATCATGGAGGAGATAAATGCCTCGATCGGCTTCGACAAGAAGCTTTTCGCTCAGGATATCCGCGGCTCAATAGCGCATGCGACCATGCTTGCGCATCAAGGCATCATTTCGGCCGAGGATAAAGACAAGATCGTTCACGGCCTCGACACGATCCTGTCAGAGATCGAAAGCGGCCAGTTCGAATTCTCCCGCCGGCTCGAAGACATCCATATGAATGTCGAGGCGCGGCTTGCCACGCTGATCGGCCCGGCAGCGGGACGCCTGCACACGGCCCGCTCGCGCAACGACCAGGTGGCGCTCGATTTCCGCCTCTGGGTGAAGGAAGAGCTGCAGAAGTGCGAGCAGATGCTGACGGACCTGATCGCCGCCTTCCTCGACCGCGCCGAAGAGCATGCCGAGACGGTGATGCCCGGCTTCACCCACCTGCAGACCGCGCAGCCCGTCACCTTTGGCCATCACTGCATGGCCTATGTCGAGATGTTCGGCCGCGACCGCTCGCGGGTGCGACACGCCATCGAGCATATGGATGAAAGCCCGATCGGTGCGGCAGCGCTTGCCGGCACCGGATTTCCGATCGATCGCCATATGACGGCCAAGGCGCTCGGCTTCCGCGAGCCGACCCGCAACTCGATCGATACCGTCTCCGATCGCGATTTCGCATTGGAGTTCCTGGCGATCGCCTCGATCTGCGCCGTGCACCTGTCGCGGCTGGCCGAAGAGATCGTCATCTGGTCGACGCCGCAATTCGGCTTCGTGCGCCTGTCGGACGCCTTCTCCACCGGCTCCTCGATCATGCCGCAGAAGAAAAACCCGGATGCGGCCGAGCTGGTGCGGGCCAAGACCGGCCGCATCAACGGCTCGCTGATCGCGCTGCTCACCGTCATGAAGGGTCTGCCGCTCGCCTATTCCAAGGATATGCAGGAAGACAAGGAACAGGTCTTCGATTCGGCCGAAAGCCTGGAACTCGCCATCGCCGCCATGACCGGCATGGTGCGCGACCTGGACGTTCGCGCCGACCGCATGAAGGCCGCCGCCGGCTCCGGCTATTCCACCGCGACCGACCTTGCCGACTGGCTGGTGCGCGAGGCGGGCCTGCCCTTCCGTGATGCCCACCATGTCACCGGCCGGGCGGTGGCGCTGGCCGAACAGAAAGCTTGCGAGCTTGCAGAGCTTTCGCTGGAAGACCTGCAGGCGATCCATGCCGATATCACCGACAAGGTGTTCGACGTGCTGACGGTCGAAGCCTCGGTCGCCAGCCGCACGTCGTTTGGCGGCACGGCGCCGAGCGAAGTGAGGAAGCAGATCGCCTGGTGGCGCGGACGGAACTGAGGGCAAGATTCAGGGTGCACAAGACTCTGAAAACTCGATATGAGTTTCGACGAATTTGCACGAAGGGCGCTGTTGCCCGGACCAGGAAGCATCCATGCATCTGCGAAACACCACTTATCTGATTGCGGCCCTTGCCATTGCCGGGCTGGTACTGTCCGGCTGCGGCCGCAAGGGTGATCTTGATCGGCCGGGTTCGTCCGCGCCGATCAACACCAAGGCAGCACCCGGCACCGTTGAAAAGAAGGATGAAGCGCAAGACAAGCCCTTCCTCCTCGACCCTCTCCTTTAACAGGGCACTCCCTTGAACCATTTTGAATATCGCGACGGCATCCTTTTTGCGGAAGACGTCTCCGTCATCGACATCGCCAAGGCAGTCGGCACGCCATTCTATTGCTACTCCACCGCAACGCTGGAGCGTCACTATTCGGTCTTCTCCAAGGCCTTCGCCGATATCGACGCGATGGTCTGCTATGCGATGAAGGCCAATTCCAACCAGGCGGTGCTGAAGACGCTCGGCCGGCTCGGCGCCGGTGTCGACGTGGTTTCAGGCGGCGAGCTGCGCCGGGCTCTGGCGGCTGGCATTCCGGCAAGCCGCATCATGTTCTCCGGCGTCGGCAAGACGGCAGGGGAAATGGACCTCGCGCTCGAGGCTGGCATCTACTGTTTCAACGTCGAATCCGAGCCTGAACTCGAAATCCTCAACGCCCGCGCCGTCAGGCTCGGCAAGCAGGCGCATGTCTCGTTCCGCATCAATCCGGACGTCGATGCAAAGACCCATGCCAAGATTTCGACCGGCAAGAAGGAAAACAAGTTCGGCATCTCGTGGGAGCGTGCGCGCGCCGTATACGCCCATGCCGCGACCCTGCCGGGCATCAAGGTCACCGGCATCGACATGCATATCGGCAGCCAGATCACCGAGCTGCAGCCGTTCGAGGATGCCTTCAAGCTGCTGCGCGAACTGGTCGATACGCTGCGCGCCGACGGCCACACGATCGATCACGTCGATGTCGGTGGCGGGCTTGGCGTGCCCTACAGGGAAGACAACAATCCGCCTCCCTTGCCCGACGCCTACGCCAACATCGTCAAGGACCAGCTGCGCAATCTCAATTGCAAGATCGTCACCGAACCCGGCCGGCTGATCGTCGGCAATGCCGGCATCCTGGTGACCGAGGTCATCTACGTGAAGGATGGCGGCGAAAAGACCTTCGTCATCGTCGATGGCGCCATGAACGATCTTATCCGCCCGACATTGTACGAGGCCTATCATGAAATACGGCCTGTACGGATTTCCGCCGCCAATGCACCGCGCATCAAGGCGGATGTAGTCGGCCCTGTCTGCGAAACCGGCGACTATCTGGCGCTCGACCGCGAAATGGCGATGCCGAAGCCCGGCGATCTGATCGCCGTCGGCACGGCAGGCGCCTATGGCGCCGTGCAGGCTGGCACCTACAACAGCCGTCTGCTGGTGCCCGAAGTGCTGGTCAAGGGTGACCGATTCCACGTGATTCGCCCGCGCACCAGCTACGAAGATTTGATCGGGCTTGATTCCGTGCCGGATTGGCTGGACTGACGCGAGCCAACGGTTCGCGGTCCGCGATTGTTGATAGCGGCGGCCGCGGACGATGGAAATCGATCACGATCGCGCTATCGCCCTCGTCTTCGCCACAAAGAGTGTTATCCTTTGCAGCACGTTTCGAACGCTGAAAGGGAACGGATGACGAAAATCCGGCGGGATGTCTCGACGGGGACGGCGAGCTTCATAAGAAGCCTCGCGGTCAAGCGGACGCTTGCACGCCTCGTTCTCGTCGCCGAACAGGCCGCGCCTCGCGCTCTGCCCTTGGCTGCGACCGTGCTTCTGTTTCTCTCGACGGCCTGGTTCGGTTTCTTCCGCGTTGCGCCGGGCTGGCTGCATGCCACAGTCCTTTTCGTCTTTGCGGCCGCCTTCGTCGCCCTGCTGATCCCGCTGCTGCGTCTTCGCGTTCCCGGCAATACCGACGCGGACCGGATGCTCGAAGAACGCAACAACCTTGCGCACCAGGCGATCCGCGTTCAGGACGACCAGCCGGCCACCAGCGGCGCCTTCGGCCATGCCCTGTGGCAGGAACACCAGGTACGCATGGCGCGGATGATCAACGCGCTGGAAACCGGCCTGCCGCGGCCGGACATTGCCCGCAGCGACAATTACGGCCTGCGCGCGCTTCCCGTGCTGATCGCCTGTGTCGCTTTCGCCTATTCCTATTCGAACCGTGCCGGCCAGATTTCCGATGCCTTTCATCCGCCGCAACAGGTCGAGGCAAAGCCCGATGTGCGCATCGATGCCTGGGTGACGCCGCCCGCCTATACCGGCCGCGCGCCGGTTTTCCTGACCGGCCGCGAGGGAAGCGAACAGACCGCAAGCAACAGCGAGCCCCTTCGCATCCCGCAGTTCAGCGAACTGACCGTGCGTATCACCAGCGGCGGCGCGACCACGGCCGTAACCTATCACGAGGATGGTACCGGCAAACCGCTTGTCGTTCCGGCGCAGGAGGCGAAACCGGGCGAAGGTCAAAAGGCCGCCACCGAAACCGTCGCAGCCGATCCGGCCAAGCCCGGCGGCGAAACCCATATTCTGAAGATCGCCAAAGACGGCACGCTTGCGGTCAACGGCAAAACCTGGGCTTTCACGGTGATTCCGGACAGCGTTCCCGACATCGCTTTTGACGGCGTCCCGCACCCCGTAAACGCAGCGCTCGAAATCGGCTTTGCCGCCAGAGACGACTACGGCATTCAGGACGCCTGGGCCGAGATCAAGCCGCTGGACAAGCCCGAGGCCGGGGCCCGTCCGCTTTATCCGCTGCCGGAATATCGCCTCGACCTGCCCAAGCGCAACGCCCGCGAGGCAAAGGGGCTGACGAGCCGCAATCTTAGCGAACATCCGCTCTCCGGAAAGCGCGTCCGCGTCACGCTCGTGGCCAGGGACGCAGCCGGGCAGGAAGGCCGCAGCGTGCCGCAGGACATGATCCTGCCTTCCCGCCAGTTCTTCGAGCCGCTGGCAGGTGCCGTCGCCGAGCAGCGCCAGGTATTCGCGCTGGATGCCAACCAGCTGCCACGTTCGATCGACCTCAACGACGCGCTGATGATCCGGCCGGACGAGACGATCCCGAACCTCACGCATTTCCTGCTGCTGCAGTCGGCACGCACCCGCATGGCCCTCGTGCGCAACGACGACATGGCACGTGACGCCGCCAGCCATCTCTGGGAGATCGCGCTCGGCATCGAGGACGGCGATATCGCGCTGGCCGACAAGCGCCTGCGCGACGCCCAGCAGAAGCTATCGGATGCGCTGGAACGAAACGCTTCCGACGAGGAAATCGCCAAGCTGATGCAGGAACTGCGGGAAGCGATGCAGGAGTATATGGAGGCGCTTGCCAGACAGGCCGCCAAGAACCCGCGCATGGCTGCCAATCCCGATCAGAACAACGTGCTGCGCCAGCAGGATCTGGAAAAGATGATGAACCAGATCGAGAACCTCGCCAAATCCGGCGCCAAGGATCAGGCGCGCCAGCTGCTGTCGGAAATGCAGCGGATGATGAACAGTCTCCAGGCCGGGCGCATGCAGCAACAGCAGGGCCAGCAAAACAGCCAGATGCGCGAGCAGATGGACAAGCTCGGCCAGCTGATGCAGCGGCAGCAGCAGCTGATGGACGAGACCTTCAAGTTCGACCAGGCGCTGCGTGACCGCATGCAGCGCGGCGATCCGCTCGACGGCGAGGACCAGGAGCTGTTCAATCAGGACATGCCGCAGGAACCCGGCCAGCAGCCCGACGAGAACGCCCAGCCGGGGCCGCTCGACAATATGACGGCCGAGGAACTGAAGCAGGCCCTGAAGGATCTGCAGGCGCAGCAGGAACAGCTCGGCAAACAACTTGGCGAACTGCAGAAGGGTCTCGAAGGCATGGGCATCAAGCCTGGAAAGGGTTTCGGTGAGGCAGGCCGCGAGATGAAGGGGGCCGCCGACCAGCTCGGCAAGGGACAGGGTGAACAGGCCGTCGGCAGCCAGGGCCGCGCGCTGCAGGCCTTGCGCGACGGCGCCCAGGACATGATGCAGCAGATGCAGAGCCAGGGTCAGGGCCCCGGACAGGGACAAGGCATTCCGCAATATGGCCAGAACGGCCGCGACCCGCTCGGCCGCCGGCAGCAGAATGCCGGGCCGGATTTCGGCGATCAGGTCAAGGTGCCGGACGAGATCGATACCCAGCGCGCGCGAGAAATCCTCGAGGAAATCCGCCGTCGTCTCGGCACGAATTCCTCGCCGGAGACCGAGCGGCGATATTTGGAACGGCTGCTCGATATTCGCTGAGTGTTTCAAATTCAGCCTGAACGGGCCTGCCCGGGATGGAGGGCTGCTTGCGGAGGTTCCCGTCTACGACAGAGGTGAAGGTCAGCGTGTTCCAATCGCTGTGCGGTGAGCCGGAGCGTCCGGTCGGGCCAACGCCTGAGGGCCGCCAGCTGCTCCTGTTTCACGTCCTGGCTTGCGTTTCCTCGCATAGATGTTGAGCAGTATTCAGCTGCGGATGCCGGATTTCGAAAACCGCGGGCATGTCTAAAGTCCGCCGTCCACCGAGCTTTCTTGCGCAAACTTATACAGACAACACCTCCGCAATACTCGTCGCGGCACGAAATGCCCGGCTATCACTACCCGGAAAGTTCATCTCTGAGCGCTGACAATGTTTGCATTTTCACGGAGTAACCATAGCGTTACGCATTTGTACTATAGTCCTCACCGTGGTTTGCCGGTCGAGGGGAGGACATAATGCCGGAATCCGGTATCGGGCAGCGTAATTCCGCGGTTCTGGCTGGCATACTGGTGCTTGCCGCCCTGTTTCGTCTCCACGATGTCCAGCAACCCTTGATCGATGCCTTTAGCTGGCGCGAAGCAAGTACGGCCATGATGGCCGATAATTTCATGACACGCAGCTGGAACATCTTCTTTCCGCAGGTCAGCTGGACCGGTCCGGGTCCCTCCTATCAGGGTCGCGAACTTCAGATCATCTCCTACATCACCGCCCTGCTCTACAGCCTGTTCGGCTGGCACGACTGGCTGGGGCGCCTTGTCGCGATTGCCTTCGGCCTCTGGGGCGTCCTTGCACTGCATCGGTTGATCAATCGCGTGTGGGACACGGCGCACGCTCACGCCGGCGCCTTTCTGCTCGCTATCATGCCCGGCGCGGTTTTCATCGACCAGTCGTTTCTTCCCGATCCTGCGATGCTGTCGCTGGTCATCACCGGTGCCTGGCTCTATGTCGTCTATCTGCAGGAAGACCGCCACGGTCTTCTGGTGCTCGCGGGCGCGATTACGACATTGGGCGTGCTGGCGAAGCTGCCCGGCATCGCCGTGGTCGCTCCGATGACCTATGCGACATTCTCCATTCTTGAGGTGAGAGGCAGGCTCAACCCGCGTCGCATCCTGCAGATCCTGCCGGTCGCGCTGATCGCCGGCGCGCTGATCCTCGCGTACTACCGATGGGCGCTCTATGTCGGCACGAACTATCCGCCCTATCATGTTGCTGGCAGCGGCTATCTATGGGACGACGGGCTGTCCAAATTCCTCAGCCAGGCTTTTTACCTTCCCGCCGCATGGAAGATCGCCAGCAGCTGGCTCTTTTCCCTGCCCGTCCTGATACTCGCCGGCATAGCCCTGCTGGTGACGCCGCCGGGCATGACCGACCCGGCGCGCCACAAGGCCCCGTGGTTTTTCCATGTCTGGTTCGCCGGCGCCGTTTTGGTCTATTTCTTCGCCGCGCGCGAGATCAAAACCAATCCGTGGAATTTCCATATCTTCAGCGTGCCGGTGGCTGTAATGGCGGGCCGGGGGCTTATCCTATTGACCGCCATTGACGGCCGCCACCCAGGCTCGCGATGGCGCTGGCTGCGATTGGCATCCATCGTGGGCGTCGTCATCGTCGGCGGCAGCATTCCAGGGCTCCAGCTCATGAAGACACCCTACGCCCAATCCGGCCACAAGCTTGGTGTGCAGCTGAGCTCTCTCAGCAAGCCCGGCGATCTGGTGATTGCCGCATCAGCCACGATCGGCGATCCGATAGCGATCTATTATAGCCGACGTCGGGGCTGGGTCTTCCCGCCAGGCGGCGGGATGAACGACTGGTCGGTGCTTCCGGACGACGGCGAGGCGATCGACATGCTGGAGACGCTGCGGGCGAAAGACGCGGCGTGGTTCGGTGTCGCGAAAAATGCACGCGACTCGAAGGGGCGCAAGCTCCTCGAATACAACACGGGCCTTATTGCGCATCTCGACAAGACAGCCGAGCGTGTCATCGATGACGACACCCTGCTGATTTACCGGCTTGCGCCGCCAACCGCGTCTTATCGAGGGAGCCGCATGAAAAGGGCTGTCGGTCCCACACAATCATCTTCTAACGCGGAACCAGCGACGCAAGGGTTTTAGGGTCAAAGCGCCAGTCCGGTGAACCGTATCCCAGGGGCCAGCGGTAGGGCTCCCTGTCATTGAAGAACAGGATCGTCTCCAACAGCGGGAACTGCGTTTTATAGTCCTGCGAATTGAAAATCTCCGCGTACCAGCCTTGCTTGTAGGTCTGGCTCCCGGAAACACCGAGTTCCGCTATCATGACGGGCTTGCGAAACTCCCGAACGCGCTCATATTTTTCCTCGACCGTTTCACTGAAACGCCTGGGCCGGTTCCAATAGTCGATGTCCATCTTCTCAAGGCCCCAGACGGGAATCCCGACGATATCGACGAATTCGTCGCCAGGATAATAGGCGGCGAGGTTCTTGTGCCCCTTCGGCGACCATATGTAGAGGGCGTCAGGCAGGATCGCGCGGCAATGCGACACAAAATACGCGAAGGCCTTGCGATAGCCTCCCGAATCCTTTCGCGCCCATGGGTAACGGCCATCGACGTCCTCCATTTCATGTCCCCAGCGTATGTAGAGGGGAGCGCGGACGCCGCGAACCTTGTTGCAAATCCACTCGATCTCGGAATCGAAGCGCCCGTTCCGTATGTCCTTGAACAGGCGATCACCGCCTGCCCGCCAATCCGCAGCATGCGTGAAGGGCTCCACGGATATCATGAGGCCACGATGGTCGCGAATAGCACTTTTGATCTTGCGATCCAGCGCACGTTTGTCCGGCGCCTGCCAAGCCACGAAGACATGCTCGATCTGGAAATCGTCGCTGCCTTTTACCATCGATTGAGGATCGTAGACACCCATGGTGACCCGGCTCGCCGTGCGCGTGGTGGATGCAGCAGTGGCACCGATAGCCGCTGTCCTCGCCGACGTGTCCACCAGGGGCAAGCCGATCTCGGACGCTTCTCCGCCAGCCGGAGCCAGCGCAGTCGCGACAACGAGTCCCAAAAAACGTCCCCTCAGATAGCGCCAGTCCATCCGAGGCAGCAAGCGTCGTGCAGTCATGCATGGGTCCTGTCGCGCCGGCCGCCAACGCGTCGGCGCTCATGCGAAAGAAGGGCGTTCACCTGGAAATCAATTGAAGCTCCAGCGGGGCACGCATCGGGAGGTGCGGCCGAAACCGCTCGGCGAGCAGATATACGGACCCCGGCCATAGGCGATCAAACGGGTGTTCGTTTCCAAGCCCGAAACATATTTGACGCCTTTCACGGAAGCAATTTTCGCCCGCTTTTCACGGACCTCCGCAGCAGCCACGCTCTGAACCGCGCCCTTGCTGGGAGCTTGATACGGAGCAGCAGAAACCGCGTCGAGGGATGCCCGCTCGGAAGAACACGATGTGAGCAAGGACACCAGACCGACTGCGATTGCACATGAAACTCTACGAAACTGCGTCCTTACGGACGCTTCGTTTGTCCCAACGTTTTCCGAATACATCCCTGCTCCACGAGTGACCGGCCCCTGTCTCGGTTTCAGCATCTCATCTTATCGTTAACAACGGCTTTATTAGAAACTAATTGAATAGAAGATTGAATAACAGCGTTAAGAAATTTCAACCATTGTACGAAATCTGATCGGATGCACCGATTTGGCACAACACACACTCCTTTAGACAGAACAACCTTCTGTTCGCAATCTCTTTCATTAGAAATATCGGAGCGCACTGGCGCTCTCCGTCAACTCATTACTTCCCAGCGCTCAACGCGAGTGGGACTGAATGATAAGTATTATTACGCAAAGATAAGTAGAGATTCGCCAAAGGCCTAATTCCCCTGTCTCATTGTGACATCCGAAACATGTGTCTTTTCCGTTGTTTAAGAAAACCCCAAATCGTCTTTGACTTCTGTGACAATCGCGGGCATAATCATGTTAATGTATAGGTAACCATTTTTTACTTAATCGGATCGCGCCCTTCGATCTGACTTTTTCTCCGCATAAGCGGCAGAACCCGTCCAAACCTCGTGCTCTTCCCCGGAGTATTCCGCGAGTCGGCGGTTTTGCACCCATAAAATTCTGGGGATCGGTATCCATCCGCCCTTAGAATTTTGGGGGAGATCTGCGTTCGACATCTAGTTTTGTGTGGTCATGCGGGAGGCTGAAACATGACGCGAACAAACAAATCGAAAAAGGGTATTACTGAAAATATTCTGCAATTCCCTAGTAACAGGAGTAAAAAACTCAAGAAAGTACTTGTCGCGGGGGGCGCAGGCTTTCTTGGCTCGCATCTGTGTGAATTGCTTCTGGCGACAGACCACGACGTCATCTGCGTCGATGACCTTTCAACGGGACGCGTCGAAAACATCAATCACTTGTTCGACCTGCCGAATTTCGCCTTCAGGCGCCACGATGTCCGGTCGACGCTCAACGTCAAGGTCGATGCGATCTTCAATTTTGCAAGTCCGGCATCGCCTCCTGCCTATCAGGCCGACCCTATCGGCACGCTCTTCACCAATATTATCGGGGCCCGAAACCTGCTGGAGCTTGCCCGCCGCCGGGATGCAACCATTGTCCAGGCATCGACCTCGGAAGTGTATGGCGATCCGCTGGTGTCGCCACAGCGCGAAGACTACCACGGCAATGTCAGCCCGATAGGGCCTCGCGCCTGCTATGACGAAGGAAAGCGCTGCGCGGAGACCCAGTTTTTCGACTTCCACCGCCTCTTTGGCCTCAAGATCAAAGTCGCCCGGATATTCAATACCTATGGGCCGCGCATGCGCCCCGATGATGGACGTGTCGTTTCGAATTTCATCGTCCAGGCACTGCGCAATGAGCCCATCACCATCTATGGATCCGGACTTCAAACCCGTTCGTTTTGCTACGTCGACGATCTGATCGGCGGGTTCCTGAAATTTCTGAACACATCGCCGGACGTGACCGGACCGATCAATCTCGGCAACCCCACCGAGCTGACCATGATCGACTTGGCCGAGCGCATCATTCGCCTCACCAATTCAAAGTCTCCGATCGTCCATCAGCTTGCTGCCGTTGACGACCCGCAGCGGCGCCGGCCCGATATCAGCCTGGCGGCCGCGCAGCTTGGCTGGCGTCCGTACGTCGATATCGAGGACGGCCTCCTCTCGACCATCGCCTATTTCGACCGCATCCTGCGGCATGCGGCGGCAAACAACTGAGAGGTGACGGGGTGGATACTGTTCTCGTCACCGGCGGCGCTGGTTATATTGGAAGCCATACTTGTAAGCTTTTGCATCAATCAGGTTTCACGCCTGTCGCTTATGACAATCTCGCAACGGGCACCAAGGAGAATGTAAAATGGGGACCACTCGTTCGCGGTGACGTGCGCGACCGGGACCAGTTGAAACATGCCATCAAACTCTGGCAGCCAGTCTGCGTCATTCATTTCGCCGCATCGGCCTATGTGGGTGAGTCCATGGTCGATCCGCGCAAGTATTATAACAACAATGTCGCCGGCATCCTCTCGTTGCTCGACACATGTGTGGACATAAAGCTCCGGAATATCGTCTTCTCGAGCAGCTGCGCCACCTATGGCGTCCCGACAGAATTGCCGATTGCCGAGGCCAGTCCGCAAGCCCCGATAAACCCTTACGGGCGCACCAAGCTGATCGGCGAAATGATGCTGCGGGACTACGCTGCGGCCTATAAAATCCGTTATGTCGCGCTTCGCTATTTCAATGCGGCCGGCGCCGACATCGACGGCGAGCTCCGCGAGCGACACGATCCGGAAACCCATCTCATTCCCCGCGCGCTCATGGCCGCGGCAGGCAGAATCCCCGAGCTGACCGTCTTCGGCGACGACTACGATACACCTGACGGCACTTGCATTCGCGATTATGTCCACGTGTCGGATCTCGCCCAGGCGCATGTGTCGGCGGTCCACCATCTGATCGCCGGCGGCAAAAACCTGATGGTCAACCTGGGTTCCGGTCAGGGCACCTCCGTGCAACAGATCATCGATACGATCGAACGGCTGACGCATCGCCGCGTCCCCGTTCGTCGCGAAGCAAGGCGAGAGGGCGATCCACCCGCGCTTTACTCCGATCTCAACATGGCCACGTCCGAATTGAACTTCGCCCCGCGTTTCTCGGACATCGAAACGATCATTCGAACCGCTGCCCCGACCTTTGGACTGGAGGTCAAGCATGACGTTGTCGCGTGACCAGTCTCAGGCGAGGTCGGCACGTGCACAACAGCGCGCTGCAGCGCGCAGACCACCCGAAGCGCTGGCACCCGTCTTTGCGGGAGGGCGGCGCGTCGTCTATTTGGCGGGTGTTTTCAGCTGGCTCGCAGGCCTGATCTGGTTCTGGCAATGGTGGTTCCGGCCCGAACATTTCATCTCGCTGATGCCTTTTGTGACGTTAACACTGATCATGGCGTGGATAACGCTGCTCCCGGCTTACTTCATCTATCTGTTTGGCGGCAGCAGGCAGGCACGGCACATTGCACAGCAATGCGTTCCGGGACGTATCGCAATGGTTGTCACCAAGGCGCCGTCGGAACCGTTCGGAGTCGTTCGAAAGACGCTCAACGCAATGCTTGACCAGGTTGACTACGATTACGACGTCTGGCTGGCGGATGAGGCGCCAGATGCCGAGACGATCACATGGTGCGAGCGCCACGGTATCTTCATCTCGACCCGTCGGGGCGTGGAAGCGTATCATCGCAAGATCTGGCCGCGGCGCACGCGGTGCAAGGAAGGCAACCTTGCCTATTTCTACGATCATTACGGTTATGCCCGTTATGATTTTGTCTGCCAATTCGACGCAGACCATGTACCGGACGTGACATATCTCCGCGAGATCATGCGGCCCTTCTCGGATCCAGCCGTGGGCTACGTGTCGGCTCCGAGCATTTGCGATTCCAATGCCTCGGAAAGCTGGGCTGCACGCGGGCGGCTTCAGGCGGAAGCCAGCATGCACGGCTGCCTGCAGATCGGCTACAACAACGGCTGGGCGCCGCTTTGCATTGGTTCGCATTATGCCGTGCGAACGGCGGCACTCAAACAAATTGGTGGCCTCGGCCCCGAACTGGCGGAAGATCATTCGACCACGCTGCTGATGAATGCAGGCGGATGGAAGGGCGTTCACGCCATCGACGCGATTGCCCACGGCGAAGGTCCCCGCACCTTCGCCGATCTTGCCATTCAGGAGTTCCAGTGGTCGCGAAGCCTCGTCACGATCCTGATTCGCTATTCCAAGGACTACGTGCCGAGCCTCTCAGGCAAACTGCAATTTCAGTTCCTGTTCTCGCAGCTGTGGTATCCGCTGTTTTCGGTCTTCATGGCGGCCATGTTCCTCTTGCCGATCGTAGCACTGGCAACGGGCCGCAACTTCCTGAATGTGGCCTATCCGGATTTCCTGGCGCATATCCTGCCTCTGTCGATCTTGCTGATCGGGTTGGCCTTCTACTGGCGCTCCACCGGAACGTTCCGGCCCCACAACGCCAAGGTTCTCGGCTGGGAATCGGCCGTGTTCCTGCTTGCACGTTGGCCATGGTCGCTTGCCGGTTCTCTGTTTGCGGCGCGGGACCGGATCACCGGTTCCTTCGTCGATTTCCGGATCACGCCGAAGGACGGCAAGATCGCCGCCTACCCGCCGCTGCGGGTGCTTGTTCCTTACATCGCGATGTCGGTTTCTTCCGCGACAACCGCATTGCTTGTTTCCGATCCAGGCTCGGCCAAAGGCTACTACCTCTTCGCAATCGTGAATTCGATCGTCTACTCCGCGGTCCTGGTCGTCATCATCATCGGCCACGCCCGGGAAAACAGCCTGCCGCTGATCCCGACATCCAGGAGAGGTCTGGCGACGGCAGCAACTTTGGCGATGTGCCTCGTCGTGACCGGCAATGCCATCTATTCGCGCGGCATCCCCGGCCTCGAAGCCGTCGCATACGGGCAGGACATCATCACGTTCACCGAAACACACTTCTCCGTCGCGGGGGCGGGCCAGGGAGGCTCCCAGGTCAAGATTACGCGTTTCAAGATCAAATGGCATGGAATTTCATAATGAAAAAATTAAAGGAAACAACCAGATGAAAATTGCTATCATCGGAACAGGGTATGTCGGCCTGGTCAGCGGAACGTGCTTTGCCGCCTGGGGGCATCATGTTGTCTGCGTCGATATAGACAACGCTCGGATCGAGGCGCTCAGCCGCGGCGAAGTCGCGATATTCGAGCCTGGCCTCACCAATCTCGTGGTATCAAATCTCGAGTCCGGACATCTTCGGTTCACGATCGATCTCGAAAGCGCGGTTCGGGGCACCGACATCGTCTTCATCGCCGTCGGTACCCCGGCAAGCAATCATGATGGCGACGCGGACCTGTCCTATGTTTTCAAGGCAGCCCGGCAGACAGCCTTGGCGTTGTCCGGACCCGCATTGATCGTCACCAAATCAACCGTGCCGGTCGGCACCAGCGAGAGACTTGAAGCATTGATGCGGTCCGTTCGGACCGACATCGAATTCGAAGTTGCGTCAAATCCCGAATTCCTGCGGGAAGGTTCGGCAGTCGCCGATTTTGACAAACCGGACCGGGTGCTCATCGGCTGCGACAGCGACAGAGGAAGGGCGCTGCTTTGTGCGCTGTACCAACCCCTCTCGGACGCGGGTGTACCGATCATCGCCACCACGCGCCGCAGCGCCGAACTCACCAAATACGCCGCCAATGCGTTCCTCGCGACGAAGATCACCTTCATCAACGAAATGGCCGACCTCTGCGAGAAGGTCGGCGCCAAAGTCGATGAAATCGCGCTCGGAATGGGTCTGGACAAGCGCATCGGCGACGCCTTCCTGAAGGCCGGCCCGGGCTATGGCGGTTCCTGTTTTCCAAAGGACACCGTGGCACTCCTGCGCACAGCGCAGGAATGCGGCGTTTCGTTGCGCTTGATCGAGGAAACCATCGCCTCCAATACCTCACGCAAGCGCACACTGGCGCGCCGGCTGAGTACGCTGTTGGGCGAACCCCTGCAGTCCAAGAAAATCGCGGTGCTTGGCCTGACATTCAAGGCAGGGACGGACGATATGCGCAATGCCCCGTCGCTAACGCTCATCAACGCGCTGCAGAGCGCAGGGGCACACGTGCATGCCTTCGATCCAAGAGGCATGAAGAACGCACACGCGCTGTTGCGCGATGTGACGTTTTCCAGCAGTCCGTATGAATGCGCCGAGGACGCCGATGCGATCGTCTTGATGACGGATTGGCAATGTCTTCGAAACCTCGATTTCAAACGGCTCGGTGCGACAATGAACCGGCGCGTACTTCTCGATCTCCGCGGAGTCTACGACGTCGATACACTGGTCAACAGGTACGGCTTCACGGTCGAGCGCGTTGGCTATCCCGTCAAACGCCCACCGGATGAACGCGCCATCAGGATCAATCGTCGCGTCATCTACATCCCGCCCGGCACCGAGGTTCGCAATGGTACCCGCAACCTCTTTGACTCGCGTTTCGTCAGGGAGCGCAACGCAAACGATAGGAAGGAGCTTGACCATGATTAAAGTCGCACGAAAACCTGGCAACGGAGTGCCCGTGCTGCCCACTGCCAAACTTTTAGAGGAAGACACCGTCTAACCGAACATGGATAGCTCAAGAAGAGCTCAACCTTTCGGCCAGCCAAGGAGGCTGACATGACACACAGACTTGTAAGAACCGTCGCGGGAGGCGCCCTTTTGCTGATGCCCGTGACGCCCATCATCGCCGGCGCGACCCTTTGGCCCGCCTACGCGGAAGATACGGTTATGAAAGCAACCGTGGCCGACAAGCGGCCGGTCTTGCACCCAAACGCGACAAAATTCGGCGCTTATGACCCCTATGGTGATTTTGGCACGCAAACCGGTGTCGAGACCGAAGCTCTTTTCCTGCCTTGGGAAGACGTCGATCTCACAACCTTGAGCGTGGCCGACGAATACGCCTTGCAGCGGAAACGTAAGCTCCTGATCACCATCGAACCGTGGTCCTGGAACGAAGATTGGCGGCTCAGTTCCGACGACTTGCGCAGGAAGGTGCTGGCCGGGGACTATGATGCGAACATCAAGGCGATCTCCGCTGTGGTGAAGACCTTGAAGAGCCCTGTGATCATTCGCTGGGGCCAGGAAATGGAAGACAAATCCGGCCGCTTCTCGTGGTCCGATTGGCCCCCGCAGGACTATATCAAGGCCTACAGGAAAGTTGCCGAGCAGTTTCGCAAAGATACCCCCGCCGTTCAGATCATGTGGTCTCCAAAAGGGTCGGAGGGGTTGGAGAAATACTATCCCGGCGATAACTATGTTGATCTCGTCGGTCTCTCGGTCTTTGGCCTGCAGGAGTATGACATCAGGACCTATGGCGCGCCCAGGACCTTCAAGGAAGCATTGAAGCCGGGCTACGAGCGGGTGGCACCGTTCAAAAAGCCCATCTGGGTTGCAGAATTGGGTTATGCAGGCGACGCCAACTACATGCAGCCGTGGATCCAGACCGTGACCGCCAAGGACGCCCAGTTTCCGGATCTCAAGGAAGTGGTCTATTTCAACGACCGCGACGTCCATGCGTGGCCTTTCGAGCTCGGCCGGCCGAACTGGCGTGTGAAGCCCGATTCGAGCGTGAACTAACCCCGGCTCTCGAATGGCCGCGGCGCATCTGGTGTCGAGCGTATGCGAGGCTCAAGCCCGGTGAGCATGACGATAGTGACGGCCGGACGCGACGCGCCGCACGGCGGCTGACGTGCGTTAAGCTGATTGTGATGCCATGGAACCGCCGGATCGGTCCGTGGCGTCTAGTTGTGTTTCCAAACGTGCCCTGATGCAGCAGGCGTCACCAATCGCGGACGATCTGGCGGTGTTTTCGAATTGGTCGGGACGTTCTACGCCGCAAGAGCGACGGCAACGGCCTTGCGAATATCCGGCAAAGTGAAGGGTTTGGAGACGACGTCGATGACCTTGCCGGACAGATTGTCCGCCCTTTCGCGCTGTTCGGCGTAACCCGTCATCAAAAGGATCTTCAGGGCCGGAAAGGCGGCCGACGCTTCATGGGCGAGTTCGATGCCGTCCATGACGGGCATGCGGATATCGGACAAAAGCAAGTCGAAGCGCCCGCCGCGCAGGAAGGCCAGCCCCTCGGCGCCATCGGCAGCCTCGACGGTTTCATGACCGTCCAATTGTAGCGCCCGGGCAACGAAACGGCGCAGGCCGTCCTCATCTTCAGTAATCAGGATTTTCGCCATCATGGCCTCCGTTTCGGCAACAAAACTCCGCGGGGTCTGCGCTATGCAAAGCGCCATGCCCCTCACCCGCAGCACATCGCTGCGGGGTCACACCACCAGAGTTTTCTTTGTTTTCCGTAAACGCGGATGGCCAGATCAGCGCTGTCCCCGGCCGGATGGTTATTCCGCGTCGCCGGTGACGATGCCGACGAAGGGCAATTCGCGGAACGCATAGGCGACATCCATGCCGTAGCCGACGACGAAATAGTCCGGGCATTCGAAGCCGACATAATCCGCTTCGAGGTCGGTCTGACGCTTCACCTTCTTGTCGAGAAGAACCGCGATCGAGACCGACTTGGCGCCGCGCTCATACATCAGTTCCTTGGCGAAACGCAGGGTGCGACCCGACTCGAGGATGTCGTCGATCAACAGAATGTCACGGCCATGCACGTCGCTGTCGATGTCCTTGATGATCCGGACGCCCTGCGACACCGTGCCGGTGCCGTAGCTCGACAGCGTGATGAACTCGACTTCCGGCGCAAGGCCGGTCGCATGCATGGCGCGGATCAGGTCGGCGGCGAAAATGAAGGACCCCTTCAGAACCGCTATGACGAGCAGATCGTTCATCGGTCCCTGTCCGATCTTTTCGGCCAATTCGATATTGCGCGCCGCAATGGTTTCGGCGGAGTAGAGCGGTTCGATGTTTTTCCCACGGACGACGGGCATGTGGAAGTCTCCAGAAATGGTCATGGAGACTGCGTGCTAGGCCTCCGGAAGCTAGCCGCTTAGCACAGTCACGGGGACGAATCACCCTTTTCGCCAAAGGAAACCGTCACGTCCGGCAGTTTTCCACCTGCGTGTGGGAGGCGCGTCGAGAACGGGCGGCTTTCGCCGGGTGCAAGCGCCGCCTCGCCCGAGAATATCCGGCTGGCCGTGCGTTTCCGTCCACCGGCGATGACATCGACCTGGATCGTCGGCACGGCCTTCGGCGCATCGGAAAGATTTTCGACGGCGCCGTAGACCGAAACAATCTTCATGCCGTTGGCGTCGCTGAGCGCCGTGGTGACGCCCTTGATGGACAAGGCCGGAGATGCAACGGCCGGCTGATGATGGGAAAGACCGGCGAAAAGCAGGAAGACGGGCGCACACAGGCACGTCACGAGCACCGCAAACGCCTTGGGCGACGCCGTCTGGAGCAGGCGTTCAAGATGGTTCACCGCCCATGGAAGAACCGACGCAACGCGTGTCCCGCCGGCAACGCCGCGCGTTTGTTGCAGACGTGCGGCGGGTCGGCGATTGTCATTGAAGACCGGATAGACATTGCGGCGGCTGGTTGCCGGGACGATCTCGAATTCCGCGTCGATGATATCCGTCGCGCGCGAAGCACTTGACCTTTGGACGGAGCACTGAGGACGATCGGGCGGCAGAAGGTCCATCCGGCAGGCGGAATTGCCCCTGTTGGAACGGAAAGCGTTCATGGTCTCTCCTCTCGCAGCCACACCGGCCACGCCAGAATGCCGGGATTGGCCAACGGCCAGAATCGGGCATTGAAACAAACCTTTCCGAGACGTAAACCTAAATGGTTAATGCTTCGAAAATGATGCCCGCAAACCAGCTGCTTTCATCGAAAATTAACCATTGTTTAACCATGTTGGGAGCTTAGCAGTGAGCGCGACGCCGTTTCCTGTGGCAGAGGCCATCAACCCGCCGGAAATGCGTGGCAAGAAGCCTGACGAGAAGCTGGACGGACCCGTTGATTCACTTTGAAAATGTCGGATTGCGCTATGGAATGGGTCCGGAAATCCTCCGCGATCTGACCTTCGACATTCCCAAAAAGTCCTTCCAGTTCCTGACCGGCCCGTCAGGCGCCGGCAAGACGACGCTGCTCAGGCTGCTGTTCCTTTCATTGAGGCCGACACGCGGCCTGATCCGCATGTTCGACCGCAACATCTCGACCATTCCGCGCGAGGAATTCCCGATGCTGCGCCGCCGCGTCGGCATCGTCTTCCAGGACTTCCGCCTGCTCGATCACCTGACCACCTACGAGAATGTCGCGCTGCCCCTGCGCGTGCGGGGCAAGGACGAATCGTCCTACCGCGCCGACGTTCTCGAACTTCTTGGCTGGGTCGGGCTCGGCGAGCGCATCAACGTCCTGCCGCCGGTCCTCTCGGGCGGCGAGAAGCAACGCGCGGCGATCGCTCGCGCCCTGATCGACCGACCGGAAATTCTGCTCGCCGACGAACCGACCGGCAACGTCGATCCGCCGATGGCGCGGCGTCTCCTGAACCTCTTTCTCGAACTCAACCGGCTCGGCACCGCCGTCGTCATTGCCACCCATGATCTTTCGCTGATGGACCAGGTCGAGGCGCGGCGCATGATCCTCTCGCAGGGGCGGCTCGACATCTATGAGTGAAGCCCCGCTCGCCAACCATCCGCAGCCGGCAGCGCCCCCGGAGCGCAAGGCGGCGCTACGCGTGCGGCCGACGGCGCCGATCGTGCCGCCGGGCAATGTCTCCGGCAATGCGCTGATGCTGGTGATCGCCATCATGGCCTTCCTCGCCTGCCTGACGCTCGGCGCGGTCAGCATGGTGCGCTCGACGGCGCAGAGCTGGCAGAGCCAGATTTCCCGCGAGATCACCATCCAGATCAAGCCGGACGAAAAGCTGGACATGGAAAAGGCGCTTGCCGACGCACGCGACCTGGCCCTGACCTTCGACGGCACCACCGACGGCAACATCGTCGACAAGGAGGCAACCGCACGGCTGCTTGAGCCGTGGCTTGGCGAAGGCCTCGACCTCGACGACCTGCCGGTGCCGCGCCTCGTCATCATCACCATCGACGAGAAAAACCCGCCCGATTTCGCCGCGATGCGTAAGATGCTGACGGAGACCATCCCGCAGGCCTATCTCGACGATCACCGCACCTGGGTCGATCGGCTGGTCGCCATGGCGCATACGACGGCGCTGATCGGCACCGGCGTGCTGGTGCTGGTTTTTTCGGCCATGGTGCTGACCGTCATCTTCGCGACGCGCGGAACGCTGTCGGGCAACCGGCATATCGTCGAGGTCCTGCATTTCGTCGGAGCCGAGGCCGGGTTCGTCGCCTCCGAGTTCCAGAAACATTTCCTCAAGATCAGCCTCAAGGGCGCCGGCGCCGGCGGCCTCTTGGCCGCGACCTGCTTTGCGATCGCGAGCTTCTGGCAGTCGCGCTCGATCGCCACGCCGCAAAGCGACCAGGCGACCGCCCTGTTTGGCAGCTTTACCATCGGCTATACGGGTTACCTCGGCATCGCTGCGATCATGATCGTCATCGCACTTCTGACCACATTGACCGCGCGGTTCACGGTGATGCGGACGATCTACGAGATCGACCTGATCCGCTCCGATCCGGCCCGTATCGATACGTATCAGAACTGACGCACATGATTGCATTGCCTCGCATCCCTTCCTTGCCGCAATCTGTCCGTATGGAAGAATCACAATGGCTGGCGAAGCGCCCAGGACAGGAATGAGCGAAAGCGGCGGCATGCGGCGGAAAGGCGCGCGGGTGCGCAGGCATGTCAGCCTTCGCCGGCGGTTGGTGCGGCTGACGTTCTACGTGCTGCTGCTCATCGCCGGCAGCGCAACGGCAGGCTTCCTCTATTTCGCCGATTCCGTCGCCTCGCTGCAGCCGCCAGCCAACCCCAGAGCCGACGCCATCGTTGTCCTGACGGGCGGTTTCCAGCGGATCGATCAGGCCGTTGAACTCTTGAAAGGTGGAGCGGGCAAGCGGCTGCTCATCTCCGGCGTCCACCCCTCGACGACGGGCGGCCAGATCCGCCGCAACACACAGAGCTCCGCCGACCTCTTCAAATGCTGCGTCGATATCGGCCATGACGCGATCGACACGATCGGCAATGCCAACGAAACCGCCAACTGGATTCGCAGCAACGGCTACCGCAGCATTCTCGTCGTCACCAACAACTACCACATGCCACGCAGCCTGCTCGAATTGCGCCGCGCCAACCCGGGCATCGAGTTCATTGCCTATCCGGTCGTCAATTCCGACCTGAAGAGCACCAACTGGCTGCACAATCCGATGGTGCTGAAGACGATCCTTTCCGAATACGTCAAACTGACCATCGCATCCGCGCGCGACACGCTCGGCGCCCATCCGGCAAGCGGCCTTCGCACCGAAGGCAAGGACGCCACCGCATCCGGAAACTGAGCGGCAAGGCTAGAAACCCGCAAGGGAAGCGGTTTTCCTTCCCGGAATATTCGTGTAGGCAGCGGTCAGTTCTTTGCTGCGAAAGCCTGCCTGATGATCATCCTGCGTTCGGTCCTGTTCAACATCGCGTTCTATATCAACCTGATTGCCCAGATGATCGTGATGACGCCGATCTATTTCCTGGTGCCCCGCAAGACAGCATGGTTCGTTCCGAAGAACTGGGCCCGCAGCAATCACTGGTTGTTCAAGACGATCGTCGGTACGACATTCGAGATCGAGGGTCTCGAGAATATCCCGAAGGAGGGATATATCTTCGCCCCCAAGCATCAGTCCTTCTGGGACGTCTATGCGCTGCTGCCCTGGCTGTCCGATCCCTTCTTCATCCTGAAGCGCGAACTCGTCTGGATCCCGCTGTTCGGCTGGTACGTCCAGAAACAGCGGATGGTGCCGGTCGATCGCGGCGCCCGCGGCAGGGTGATGGCGGCGGTGATGCAGCGCACCAAGGACGAAATGGCGACCGGCCGCCAGTTGATCATCTACCCCGAAGGCACGCGCCGCCCGCCAGGCGCGCCGCCGCACTACAAATACGGCATCGCCCGCCTCTACCGCGATCTCGCCGTGCCGGTGGTCCCGGTCGTCATGCATCCCGGCCTGTTCTGGCCGCGCCGCAAATTCCTGCGGTTCCCCGGCCATTTCAAGGTGCGCATCCTGCCGCCGATCGAAGCCGGTCTCGATCCCGATGTCTTTCTGCAGACACTGGTCGATGTGATGGAAAAGGCCAGCGATCAGCTGCTGGTGGAAACGGTGAAGGACAATCCGCACTTGCCGCTGCCGCCGACGGCAGCCCAGCGGCTGAAGGAATTGCAGGCTCAGGCCTGAGCCTGCATCCGTTTGACGGTGGCTGCCACTTCTTCGAGCCAGTGATCGCGAATGCCCATCTCCTGCAGATGGGCAAGCGTGTTCATCACATACTCCGTGTTGGCGCCCGATTTGCCATGCGACACGGCAACCGTCGCGGCCGCTTCCTCGGCGCTCAGCGCGCCGGCATATTGCACATGGTTGCGGTCGATGATGTAGGTGAGCGCCGGTACGCGCCGCCCGTCGGCAAGCTTAACCGGCATGGTGCGTTCCTTGTAGACATGGGTGACCAGCTCGCGCTCGCGCAGGTAGTCGATGACGTCAGTCTTGTCCTTCTGAGTCACCTTGAAGGCCATGCCACGGCAGGAGCCGCCATAGTCGAGGCCGAGCACCAGGCCGGGGCGTTCCTGCGTGCCGCGGTGCACCCAGGAGCGGACGCAGAGCGCGCGCCGGTAGCCGAAAGCCCGGGCCGTCATCTTGTTTTCGAAGGCAAAGCCGGGGTTCCACATCAGGGAACCGTAGCCAAAGACCCAAAAATCGTCCATATCCACTGCCATTCACTTTGACGCCATCCCGATGCCGCCGAACGGCGCCGGGATGGCCGACAGACAACTCTGGTGCTTTCCTAGCGTATAAGATCGCCAATCGGAATCGGTTTCCTGAACGATTGCTCGCAAACGGGAAGACGCCAGCAGCCGGTCCCGGTGCAGCAGCATCAGAGATGGGCGATATCCTTGGAGCAGACCATGACAGCAGCAGACATTGCCGAACCCAGCGCCGGGAGCCGAAAGATCCGATGGCTGGCGATCGGTATCCTCCTGTTTCTGGGCGTCTATTCCGGCGCATGGTTTTTTGCGGCAAACCAGATCGAGACGCGGCTGCCGGCCTTTCTGAGCGAGAATAAAGGCACCGGATCATCGGCCGAATGCGGCGGCATGACCGTGCGCGGCTTCCCTTTCCGCATCGGCCTGTTCTGCGACACGGTCCGCCTTGACGATGCGGCACGTGGAGCCTCCGCGTCGTTCGGCGCGCTGCGCTCGGCAGCCCAGGTCTACCAGCCGGGACATGCGGTGATCGAACTCGACGGCCCGGCGGAAATCCGCGTGTCGCCTGGCCTGTCCGTCTCGGCCGCCTGGTCGCTGCTGCATGCCAGCATGCAAGCCACCCTTTCCGGCCTCGACCGGACCTCGATGACCTATGACCAGCTTTCGGGAACCGCCGTTTTGCCGGCGATGGAAGAGGAAGCAATAGTCGGTGCTACGCACAAACTCGCCTTCGGCGCCGGACATGGCGAGGCGCATTTCCGGCAGAACGGTCCGGATCTCGACGCCGCTCTCAGCGTCGATGGTTTCGATGCCAAGGTGGATGGCGGGCCAAGCCTGCTGCCGCTGCTCAATGCGAGCGCGGATATGACATTTGTCGATCGCGCGTCTCTGATGAATGCCGGAGGGCTGCAGCCGGGCGCGCTTCGCAACAGCAAGGGGGAAATGCGCAACCTCACTCTCGATCTCGGCAACGGCATGGTCACCACCGCAACCGGCCCCTTCGCCGTCAACGATCGGGGGCTGATCTCCGGCGAGTTCAGCGTCACGATGAAGAACATCGAAGGCTGGCGTCAGAACCTCGTCAAGGTGTTTTCGAATGAGGACGGAACGGCCATGGTCAACAACATCGCCAACATGCTGACGGCGCTGGCCGACGGCAAGAACGAGGCGACCGTGAAGCTGAATGTCCGCGACGGCATCGCGTTCCTCGCCTTCTTCCCGATCGGTGAGCTACCGCAGCTATAAGCCACGGCTTAGCCGCTACTTCTGATCCATCGCGTGGCGGCCGAAGTCGGCCATCTCGGTGTCCTGGCCTGCCTGGATGATCGAGCGGCGGATGGCGCGGGTGCGGGTGAAGAGGTCAAACAGCTTTTCGCCATCACCCCAGCGGATCGCCCGCTGCAGGTAAGCGAGGTCCTCCGAGAACCGTGCCAGCATTTCGAGGATCGCGTCCTTGTTGTGCAGGCACACGTCCCGCCACATGGTCGGGTCGGAGGCGGCAAGACGGGTGAAATCGCGAAAACCGGACGCAGAATATTTTATCACTTCCGATTCGGTCACCGCTTCCAGATCGTCGGCCGTGCCGACGATATTGTAGGCGATGATGTGCGGCAGGTGCGAAACGATCGCCAGAACCTTGTCGTGGTGCTCCGGGTCCATATCGTCGACCATCGAGCCCAGCGTTTCCCAGAAGGTCCTGAGCTTTGCCTTCGCTGCCTCGTCGGTCTCCGGCAGCGGCGTCAGGATGCACCAGCGCCCCTTGAACAGGCCGATGAAGCCGGCATCCGGACCGGAATATTCCGTGCCGGCGATCGGGTGACCCGGAATGAAGTGGACGCCTTGCGGCATATGCGGCGCCATCTGGGCGATGACAGAGCCTTTGGTCGAACCCACATCCGTGACGATCGCACCGGGCTTCAAATTGGCCGCGATCTCAGCGGCGACAGCACCGGACGCACCGACCGGAACGGAAACGATGACTAGATCGGCATCCTTCACAGCCTCGGCGGCCGACGTCGTGTAGCGGTCGCCGAGCCCAAGTTCCTGAGCACGCTTCAACGTCGCGTCGCTGCGCGAGGAAACCGTGACGGAACCGGCGAGCCCCTTGTCCTTGATCTCGCGCGCGATCGACGAGCCAATCAGGCCGATACCGACCAGGGCGATGGTGTCAAACTGCTTTGCCATCACACCCTGCCCATGAACTCGGTCAACGCGGCAATCACGCCTTCATTGGCCTCTGCCGAGCCGATCGTCATACGCAGCGCATTGGGGAGGCCGTAGGCGCGCACGGACCGCAGGATGAAGCCGCGACTCGTCAGGAACTCGTCGGCCTCCGGCGCCCGCTTGCCGTCCACATCCGGGAAATGGATCAACACGAAATTGGCGACCGATGGCGTCACCTTGAGGCCGATCGCGCTAAAAGCGCCGGTAACCTTGCCGAGCCAATCGAGGTTGTGATCGACGGCGGTGGCTATGAAGGCCTGATCGCGGATGGCAGCAGCGCCGGCGGCGATGGCGGGCGCGTTCATGTTGAACGGGCCGCGGACACGGTTCAACGCATCGACGATCGCAAGCGGAGCGTACATCCAGCCGACGCGCAGCGCTGCAAGACCATAGACCTTCGAGAAGGTGCGGGTCATCACCACGTTGCGGTTCGACGAGACGAGTTCGAGACCGGCCTCATAGTCGTTGCGGCGGACATATTCGGCATAGGCGGCGTCGAGAACGAGGATGACGTGTTTCGGCAGCCCGGCCTGGAGACGGCGGATCTCTTCGACCGGAACATAGGTGCCCGTCGGATTGCCGGGATTGGCGATGAAGACGATCTTCGTCTTCTCGGTCACGGCCGCGAGGATGGCGTCGATATCGACGCGGCAATCCCTTTCCTTGACGACGACCGGTGTCGCGCCGGCGCCCATGATCTGGATCTTGTAGACGAGGAAGCCGTGCTCGGTGATGATGCCTTCGTCGCCGGGCGCCAGGTAGACGTGGCAGAGCAGGCCGAGCAGTTCGTCGGAACCGTTGCCGCAGATCAGGTTTGCGGCGTTCAGGCCATGCACGGAGGCGATCGCCTCGCGCAGTTCCACCGCCTGGCCATCCGGATAGCGCTCAAGGCTCACGGCTGCCTTCTGGAAGGCTTCGATCGCCTTCGGGCTCGCGCCCATCGGCGTTTCGTTCGAGGAAAGCTTGTGGACCTTGGCGACGCCCGGCACATGCTCCTTGCCCGGCACGTAGGCGGCAATGTCGAGAATACCGGGGCGGGGTGCGGGGCTTTGCAGTTCAGCGCTCATGGGATCAGCTTTCCGGAGACTAAAGACGAGGTCCAGCCAATACCGGCGAATGCTGATTTTGTCGAGTGTTGGCCTGTGGCTCTTTCATTCTGCTTGCGGCTTCGCCCCCCCTCTGTCACTCCGTGACATCTCCCCCTCAAAGGGGGAGATCAGCCGCCAGCCTCTGAGCTCATAAGGGAATAGAATGATCTCCCCACTCGTGGGGGAGATGACAGCGAAGCTGACAGAGGGGGCGTCCTTGCTCAGTCCCTCATGACCTCAACGCAACTTCACCCGCGTCGTCGGGACGCCATGCGGCGCCAGCACCGGTACGAAGACACGCCGGGAGGCGCGGGCTGCCACCGGCAGGCCCTGGTAGAGCCGTTTCTGGGCCTCGACGATGATGACGCCGGAAAACACCGGCCAAAGCGACCGGCCGAGCCGCTCGAAGGCGCTGCGCAGTTTCAAGACCATTTTCAGCTTGGAGGGCGGGAAGAACAGCGCATCGGCGGATGCGCCGGGCGTGAAGTTGGTCTCGCGCAGAAGCGCCGTCAATTGCCCGCGCGAATAGGGCCGGCCGGAGCCGAAGGGCGTATGCTCCATGCGGGCCCAGACGCCGCGGCGGTTCGGCACGACGATGACGAGGCGGCCCCCGGGTGCAAGGACGCGCCAGAGCTCCTTCATCGTCTCGCGCGGATTTTCGGCGAATTCCAGCGAATGCACCATCAGCACCCGGTCGACAGACGAATCGGGCAAGGGCAGTTCCTCGTCGAAGATCAGTGCCGTCGAGGACAGTTCCGCGACCGGCCAGTTCACCGCTCCCTGCCCCGCGGGCATGAAGGCGAAGGTCCGCTCCGTATCGGCGCGAAAACGGTCGAGATAGGGTACGGCATAGCCGAGCCCGACCAGCCGCTCCTCCGGCAGCCGCGCCCAGACGGACGACAGCGCCATGCTGATCGACTGTTCGGCAAAATGCCCGAGGCCGGAATGATAGAACTCGCGGAGGTCGACAATATCTGCGTGCATGACCACCATGTTAGTCTGGAACGGGTGGACTTCAAGGCGTCCCTCACTACATTTGCGGTAACGACCCGTCTCTGCAGGAGCCATGTCATGGCCAATCTCGAACTCGACCTCTTTCTGTGCCGCACCGACAATTTCGGTGTGCTGGTCCATGACCCTGTAAGCGGCGCAACCGCCTCCATCGATGCGCCGGAAGAACAACCGATCCTCGGCGCGCTGAAACGGCGCGGCTGGACATTGACGCATATTCTGACGACCCACCATCACCCGGACCATGTATCGGCGAACCTGGCACTGAAGGAGGCGTTTGGCGTAACGATCATCGGGCCGGAGAACGAGGCGAGCAAAATCCCCGGCATCGACCGCACGATCGGCGACGGCGGCCATTTCGATTTTGCCGGCCACAGGGTCGATGTCTTCGAGACGCCGGGGCATACCGCCGGGCACATCTGCTTTCACTTCCCCGAGGACAAGCTCTTGTTTTCCGCCGACACGCTGTTTGCGCTCGGCTGCGGTCGGCTGTTCGAGGGCACGCCGGCACAGATGTGGACGTCGCTGCAGAAGCTGATGACGCTGCCGGACGACACGACGGTCTATTTCGGTCACGAATACACGCAATCGAACGCCCGTTTCGCGCTCACCGTCGATCCGCAAAACGACGCCTTGAAAAAACGCGCGGCCGAGATCGACGCCGTCCGTGCAGAGGACGAACCCACGGCGCCAACGACGCTCGGGCTGGAGAAGCAGACGAACCCCTTCCTGCGGCCGCACGATGCCGGAATACGGGCACATCTGGGCATGGAAAAAGCGTCCGACGCCGAGGTCTTCGCCGAAATCCGCAAGCGCAAGGATAATTTCTGATGGATGTACAGTTGCCACTCTCCGCCGAGGCGATCATCGAGACGCTGAAGATGCAACGCCATCCCGAGGGTGGCTGGTACATCCAGACCTTCAAGGATGAGGCGGGCGGTGCGCGCGGCCATTCCACCGCCATCTACTATCTGCTGGAGCGCGGTGAGCGTTCGCACTGGCACCGTGTTCGGGACGCGGTCGAGGTCTGGCATTTTTATGCCGGTGCGCCGCTGGCGCTCACAATTGCCGAGAATGGCAAGCCGGCGACGAGCGTCACACTCGGTGCAAATATTCTGCTGGGTGAACGGCCACAGGCGATCGTGCCCGCCGACTGGTGGCAGTCTGCGACCTCGCTCGGCGCATGGACGCTGGTTGGCTGCACCGTATCGCCGGGTTTCGATTTTTCCGCCTTCGAAATGGCGCCGCCGGACTGGCAACCGCCTGCGACGTGATCTCTATTCCGCGGGCTGCGCAGCTGCCCGATCGCGGAAAATGACGTCCTTGGCTGCAAGAACGGCGCCACCGGTCACGAACAGGCAGGCGAGTGCAATGCGCCAGGACGGCTCGGCAAAGCCGAACACGATGAGGACGAGCGTGGAAAGAACCGGAGCCGCATAGCTGGCGACGCCGAGAATCTGGATATTACCGTTCTTGACGCCGTAATCCCAGGCGTAGAAGGCAGCGCCGACCGGCAGGAGCCCGAGGCCTGCAACGGCGATCCATTGCGTTGCCGTCTCCGGCCAGACGGTCGTTTCCAGGCCGAGGTGGCAGAGGAACGACAATGCCGCCGTCGCCAGGCAGAAGCCGGTGACGACATCCGTCGAGACGGCATCGAAGCGCCGCGTCAACAGCGAGTAGCCCGACCAGGTGAAGGCGCAGGCGAGCGCTGCGCCATAGCCCATGGCATAAGCGTCATCAAACTGAACCCCATTGCGGGCGACGATCAGGATGGTACCGGCAAGGCCGCATAGCGCGCCGGCAATGTGATACCAGCGCAGGCGCTCGCCCGGCAGCAGCGCCGAGCCGACGACGATAAGCAAAGGCCAGAGATAGGCGATGAGCCCGGCCTCGACCGCGGGCGCGTTTCTGAGTGCCGTGAAATAGAGGAAGTGATAGCCGAACAGCCCGGCAATACCGACGATCCAGACTTTTGCCGGCTGTTTCAACAGCGCAAGCCGCTCCGGCTTCAGCGCCAGCACGACGATACCCGGCAGGCTGCCGATGGAAAAGCAGATCGCCGACAGCTGGAAGGGCGGCATGGTGCCTGAGGCGGCCGTGAACAAGGCCAGCAGTGACCACATCAGGATCGCAGAAAAACCGATCAGCGTTGCCTTGACCTTCATGCGCCTGCCCCCGCCTTTACAGAATCGTCAGCCCCCGAATTTGGTGGCCCAGACTGTGACTGGCCCGAGCCGCGTCGGGATCCGGACATAGACCGGAGCATATACATTCACCGCATCAGACTTGGCAAACCAGATTTCCATTGTATCCAGCTTGCGCAGGTAATCGACGTCCTCGCGCCCCTTACGGTAGCCGGATCTCGGCACGAATTTGATGCCGCAGACGATAACGTTGCCTTCGAAGCCCTCGGTCTTGAACGGTTTCGTGCCTTTAGCCGAGAGTTTCAGGTCCATCCGTGATTCGCCGTCGAAGATCGGCACGCTCTTCGGGCAGACGCGGGTGTCCGCGGGAAAAATCAGGCCGGAAAGCGGATCGACGACGTTGCGCATGTCGGCCTTGGTGACCGGCACCCAGTTTTTCGGAATCCGGCGGGCCGGCTTCATGGAGGCCGACAGGACGTTCCCGTTGTTGAAACGGACGTCAATCGCCCTGCCCTTCTTGCCCGTCTGATAGCGCACCCGATATTCCGAAGCGCTTAGACGATCTCGTCCGACGACGCCGGAAACGGAAGTTTGACCAGAGGTCTGTGCGAAGATGTCGGCGAGGCCGGCCGAATTCATCGTGCCGGAGATCGTGTAGCGATCGGCCTTGAATTCAGAGTGAAACGACGCCCTGGCAATCGGCAGGCCGGCCAGCGAAATGCTGTAATCCGTGTTGTGCTTCAGCTCGACGGCCTGAGCCAGACCTGTGGAAAACGTCGTCGTGACGAAAGCCAGAAGCGCCGAGATACCGATGCGCCAGTTCATTCCGCAAGCCCTTCCATTTCCCATTTACGCAACCGTCGCAGATACGGCGGGTTTGCGGCATTTCTGCGCCGCGCGACCTGCATTTGCCACAAGCTTTAACCCACCGCGCAGCAAAGTGGAATTGCGCCGGTCAAAGATGTATATGAACGCTGCCAACCACAATCGAAGCTCTCCCGGCCTTGTAAAACCGGCGTGGATTTCAAGAGTTTTCCCGGAAAACGAAGGTTTGGCTTGACGGCGCGGCTCTGTCTGACTATAGAACCGCAACTTTCCAATCATGGCCAACGGAATGCGGCCTGGGCGCTTAGGCCCGCTAACGCATGGACCGAAGCCGAAAAGAAAAATAGGTGCATCATGTCCCGTAGTTGCGAATTGACCGGCAAGGGCGTCCAGTCGGGCAACAATGTGAGCCACGCAAACAACAAGACCAAGCGCAAGTTCCTGCCGAACCTGTGCAGCGTCACGTTGATCTCCGACGCGCTTGGCCAGCGTTACCGTCTGCGCGTTTCGGCTGCAGCCCTGCGTTCGGTCGAACATCGCGGCGGCCTCGACGCTTTCCTGCTCAAGGCTGACGAAACCGAACTGTCCATGCGCGCTCGTCTGCTGCGCCGCCAGATCGTCAAGAAGACGGCTGAAGCAGTCGCTGCTTAATCAGCAGATTGCGCATCCCGATTTGAGAGGCTTGCCTGGGTGACCGGCGAGCCTTTTTCTCGTCTGACGTTTCAGTCAATCTTCGCTAATCTTGCCGGGCTTAAACGCGGCGAAATCGCGAACCCATGTTCCTCCAACTGGTGGCATACCCCAGGATAAAAAAATGCTGACAAACCGCACGTTCCTGATCTATGTCGCGCTGATGACCGCCGTCGTCGTGGCGTCCAATTTCCTCGTCCAGTATCCCCTGCCCGGCTCGATCGCCGGCATGCAGCTGGGCGATCTCCTGACCTGGGGCGCATTCAGTTATCCGATCGCCTTTCTGGTCACCGACCTCACCAACCGCCAGTTCGGACCGCAGACCGCCCGCAAGGTGGTGATCGCCGGCTTTGCCGTTGCCATCCTCTTATCGGTGCTGATCGCCACGCCGCGCATCGCAATCGCATCCGGCTCGGCCTTCCTGCTCGGCCAGTTCCTGGATATCTCGGTGTTCAACAAGCTTCGGGCGCAGAGCTGGTGGCGCGCGCCGCTGATCGGCTCGCTGTTCGGCTCGTTCCTCGATACGGCGATCTTCTTCTCCTTCGCCTTCGCCTCGTTCTTTGTGGTCTTCGGCCCGAACGACCCGTTCGCCTTGGAAAATGCGCCGATCCTCGGCGTCATGACGGCCGAAGCGCCGCGGTGGATTTCCTGGGCGCTCGGCGATCTCGGCGTCAAGATCATCGTGGGCCTCGCCATGCTTTTGCCCTACGGCGCCCTGATGAGCGTCATCAAGCCGATGCCCGCCTTGAAGGCGAGCGCCTGAAACGAGCGCAATTCTCCGGGAGATACAGACCCCTGTCACCATTGTTGGCAGGGGTTTTTCTTGCCAATGTTCACTGAACCAGGCGGAATTCCAGCATCAGGTTGCGCTCGAGGATCGAGTGATTGTCGTCGGAAACGATGATAACGTGGATGTCGCCGCCGGGCTCCACGACAATATCCAGGCCTTCCATGTTGTCGATCTGATAGCCCATGTCCGCCTGCAACAGGATCTCGCCGTCAACCGCGGCGCCCGGCTTGATGTCATCGCCCTTGATTCGGCGTATCTGCATGCCGATGCCTTCGGCGAAACTGAAGCGGCGCTCCAAGAGCAGAAGATCGCCGTTCGGCAGGAACGCGCCGTCGGTAACGGCGAAGGGTTTTTTCTGAACGACGCCGAAGACGCCCTTGCGCGGGCCGTCGAGAACGGCTGCATAGATATGCGCAGCCTTGTCCAGACTGAGCTCCGAAACGACCACGGCGCCACCGGCAAGCGGGCTTTCCTTCGGCGAAACGGCGATGGTTTCAAGCCCTCGATTGCTGCGCAGGGATTTCGGCGGAATGAACGTGGGGAGCGTCGCGACCGGGCGCGACCGCGCAAATCCAGGGTCGGGATAGACCTCGACGAGATTCATCTGCTCGATGCCGACTAGCGCCTCGCCGTCGCGCAGCGCCAATCCCTCGCTGTCCATGTCCCCCTTTACCTGCTCGGACCGGCCATGGGGATCGATCATCGATGTCACGGTCAGATCGCTCACTCCTGCCAGCCGGCCTTGCCCGTCACGGGCGATTTCGCCCTCGACCCAGTGGCCGGTATCCATGACGGCGAGGAAGGATTTCCGGTCCGGCCGGAAGCGGATCGAGGAGATTGCGCCCAGCAAGGCGTTGCTCGACGACATCTCGATGCCGCCGATGAATTCCAGCTTTCCGAACAGTTTCTGGTCCGAGCCGATCTTGAAATTCCCCATCTGCCGGCTTGCCACCGGGACGCTTTCCTGCGCCGGGAGGGACGCGGCGGCGGCCGGAATCACGGCGAGAGTGAGGGACAAAACGGCGGCCCTGATCAGTATCGCTTTCAATAGGATTCCTTCCGGCAGGCCGGCCCGGAGCATGCAATGTTGCTCCTCGAAAACTCAAATAGACAATGCACAAACAAAGCCGGGGCTGCTCGCCGCCCCGGTCAGGAAATGTCTCAGCCAGCGCGCCGCATCGACCCGCCTCGCCGCCTCGAGCTTTCGTCATCAAACAGCGAGGCGAGCTGCTCCGTCATCGCACCGGCCAGTTCGTCGGCATCCACGATCGTCACCGCCTTGCGATAGTAACGCGTCACATCATGACCGATACCGATCGCCAGCAGCTCGACCGGCGAACGTGTCTCGATCTGCTCGATGACGGCGCGCAGGTGGCGCTCCAGATAATTGCCCGGATTGACCGACAAGGTCGAATCATCGACCGGCGCCCCGTCGGAGATCATCATCAGGATACGGCGCTGCTCGGAGCGGCCGAGCAGCCGGTTGTGCGCCCAGATCAGCGCCTCGCCGTCGATGTTTTCTTTCAGCAGCCCTTCGCGCATCATCAGGCCGAGATTGCGGCGGGCGCGGCGCCATGGGGCATCCGCGGACTTGTAGACGATGTGGCGCAGGTCGTTGAGGCGGCCCGGCGTCTGCGGCTTGCCACTCGCCAGCCACTTTTCGCGCGACTGCCCGCCCTTCCAGGCCTTGGTGGTAAAGCCGAGAATCTCGACCTTGACGCCGCAGCGCTCCAGCGTGCGGGCAAGGATATCGGCGCAGGTGGCGGCAACCGTGATCGGCCGGCCGCGCATCGAGCCGGAATTGTCGATCAAGAGCGTCACCACCGTATCGCGGAAATTGGTGTCCTTCTCGCGCTTGAAGGAGAGCGGCTGCATCGGATCGATGATCATGCGCGTCAGGCGCGCCGAATCGAGATAGCCCTCTTCGAGGTCGAATTCCCAGGAGCGATTCTGCTGCGCCATCAGGCGGCGCTGCAGCCGGTTGGCGAGACGCCCGACGGCACCCTGAAGATGGGCCAGCTGCTTGTCGAGGAAGGCGCGCAGACGGTCGAGCTCGGCCTCGTCGCAGAGTTCCTCGGACGAGATGATCTCGTCGAATTCCTCGGTGAAGACGGTGTAATCGACCTTCTCGTTGAAATCGTCGAAGGGATGGGCCGGTCGCTTGACCTCGCCGGGCGTCTCGCTGTCATCCTCGCCGTCATCCGACATCTCGTCTTCGGAGATCTCGGCGCCGTCCATCTCGCCTTCGTCCATCTGCTCGTCGGCAGATTCGTTCTCGTCGGCGGGGGCGGCGTCGGAGCCGGCATCCTCGTCGGAGCTGTTTTCATCCTGCTCCTGGCTGCGCGGCTGGTCCTCGTCGGTCTGGGTATCCTGATCATCAGGCTCGACGTCATCGTCGCCGTATTTCTCCGCAACGTCCATGGAGGTCAGCATGTCGCGCACGACGCGGGCAAAGGCCTGCTGGTCGTTGACGGCGGCCGGCAGGTTCTTCATGTCGGCGGCGGCTTTTTCCTCGATGAAATCGCGCCAGAGGTCGAGCACCTTGCCAGCCGAGGCGGGCGGCTTCTGGCCCGTCAGCTTCTCGCGCACGATCAGCGCAATCGCTTCCTCCAGCGGTGCATCCGCCTGCCGGTCGATATTGCCGAAATTGGCCCTGGCATATTTCTCTTCGAGCATGGAGGTGAGGTTGCTCGCGACCCCGGTCATCCTCAGCGAACCAATCGCTTCGACACGCGCCTGCTCCACCGCATCGAAGATTGCCCGCGCATCCGCCCCCTGCGGCGACATGGTCGCATGGACGCGCTGATCGTGGCAGGCCTTGCGCAACGCCATGGAATCGCCGAGCCCGCGCGTTACCGCAAGTTCCTGCCGGGTCGGGCGCTTGGAGATTTCCGGCAGCCGCACACGTTCGCCGGCAAGGCCGGGACGCTCGTTGGCAAACACCACCTCGATTTCGGCGTCGCCGGCGATCGAGCGGATGCAGCCGGTCAGCGCGCGGCGGAACGGTTCGACATCGACGACGCCCGTTGGCCTTGCTTTCGAATTGTCGCCGCGGCCCGACATGGATCAGGCCGTGGCTTCGAGCACGATATTGGCAGCGCTTTCCTTCAGCTCGACACCGAAGGCGCGCTGATAATGTTCGGCGACCAGAGGCCGCTCGAGCTCGTCGCATTTGTTGAGGAACGTGATGCGGAAGGCAAAGGCGATATCGCCGAAGATATACGCGTTTTCTGCCCAGGTGATGACCGTACGCGGGCTCATGACTGTCGACAGGTCGCCATTGATGAAGGCGGCGCGGGTGAGGTCGGCGACGCGCACCATCTTCGAAACCGTTTCGCGGCCCTTGTCCTTGGTGAAGCCCTTGACCTTGGCGGCGACGATGTCGACTTCGTTGTCATGCGGCAGGTAGTTCAGCGTGGTGACGATCGACCAGCGGTCCATCTGCGCCTGGTTGATCTGCTGTGTGCCGTGATAGAGGCCGGTCGTATCGCCGAGGCCAACGGTGTTGGCCGTTGCGAACAGCCGGAAGGCCGGATGCGGGCGGATGACGCGGCTCTGGTCGAGCAATGTCAGGCGGCCGGACGATTCGAGCACGCGCTGGATGACGAACATCACGTCCGGGCGGCCGGCGTCGTATTCGTCGAAGACGAGCGCGACGTTGTGCTGGTAAGCCCAGGGCAGGATGCCGTCCTTGAATTCGGTGACCTGCATGCCGTCCTTGACGACGATCGCGTCCTTGCCGACGAGATCGATACGGCTGACATGGCTGTCGAGGTTGACACGCACGCAAGGCCAGTTGAGACGCGCTGCGACCTGCTCGATATGGGTCGACTTCCCCGTGCCGTGATAACCGGACACCATGACACGGCGGTTGTGGGCAAAGCCTGCGAGAATGGCGAGCGTGGTTTCGCGATCGAACAGATAGTCCGGATCGACGTCCGGCACATAGGCATCGGCCTTGGAATAGGCCGGAACCCTGAGATCGGTATCGATACCGAAAACGTCACGGACGGAAACTGTCGTATCGGGAAGGTTGGAAATATCGAGGTCTACCTTGCTCATCATGTCTCCAGCACGGAAGCCCCTTGATTTTTCTCGTGGGGGGCGTCGCGTCTATGCCTTTTAAATGTGTGACCGTAATAAAACGGGTTACTAGCAGAAGCCAGCCTGTTTTAACAATTGATATGCCTGGATCACGGCGCGAAAACGCTCTTCCGAGCCTCTGTCTCCGCCATTTGCATCGGGGTGATGCTTTTTTACAAGCTCTTTGTAGGCGGCCTTGACGTCGGCGGCTGTGGCATTGGCATGCAGGCCGAGCGTATCGAAGGCCTTGGCCTCCAGCGTCTTCAGCTTGCGCAGGCGCGGTTCCTGCCGGGCGGCGCGGGTGCGCGCCTGGTCGACGAAGCCGAACGGATCGCGCATGCGGGCCTGCGCCCCGGCTGATCCCGACCGCATCTGCGACTGCGCCGGACCGTTCTTGGCATTCTTGTTGACGCCAACCGTCCAGGTCGGGCGATGTCCGGTCAGGGCTTCCTTCTGATAGCGCGCGATCTCATTGTCGGAAAGGCCGGAAAAGTAGTTATAGCCCTTGTTGTATTCCTTGACGTGCTCGAAGCAGAACATGAAATATTCGTTCTCGGCATTGCGCCCCACAGGCGCGCGATGCACAGCATTTTCCTCGCACCCGTCCCACTGGCATTTGGGGGCCATCGATTCCGGTTTCTGGTTCACCTTGCGGCGGGTCCGGATGCCATCGAAGTATTTTGAATCGAGTTTCATGGCGCTAATTATGGGGTGTTGTGGGCACCACAACAAGAATTGACAAATCGGAATGTTGCTGGCTTTGTGAAACCATTTTGCACCGAGCAAAAAGCAATCCGGGACGGATCTTTCGGCTGCGGTCAACGCACCGGAAAAGCCAGAGAAACGGGGCTAAAACATGTCGCTTCAAAGCCGCATCGAAACAAAACTCAAGGCGGCCTTTGCACCCGAACGGCTGATCGTCATCAATGAAAGCCACCTGCACGCGGGCCATCAACCGGATTTCCACGGCACCGGCGAAACCCATATGCGCGTGCGCATCGTCTCGAGCGCCTTTATCGGCATGAGCCGCGTCGCCCGCCACCGGGCCATCAACGATCTCCTGAAACCGGAATTCGACGCCGGGTTGCATGCACTTGCGGTCGAACCCGCTGTTCCCGGGGAAACAACACGCTGGTAACGGGCGTGCTAACCCTGTCGCTATGCCTGACTGAACCCACCAGACTCGACGCTTGCCGAATTTGACGGTTTTCGGTCCCGCACCTACAATTGTAGCGGGTGAAAAATGGACGGATCTCGTGGTCCGTTGAAATTGCGACATACGGAAAATTTTCATCTTTAAGGCGCAGCCGACCACAGGTTGTCCGGCCGGCCTTGTTTTTTGGGGTCAAGACTATGCTCAGGAGGTTTGGGCTTGTCGCGGCGTTTGTCGCCGCGTTTTTATCAATGGATTACGCATCGGCATCGACGCCCCCAGGCAAACGCGTCGCGCTGGTCATGGGCAACAGCGCGTATCAGCACGCGGTTGAGCTGCCCAATCCGAAAAACGACGCCAAGTTGATGTCGGAGACGCTGCGCGCTGCGGGGTTTACCGTACTTGACGGGGAGAATCTCGACAAGGCGGCGATGACGGCGCTGGTCGATCAGTTCACCGAGATCGCCTACGACGCAGAGGTTGCGATCGTCTACTATGCCGGCCACGGGCTGCAGGTGGACGGCCGAAACTATCTCGTCCCGATCGACGCACAGCTGGAAAAGGCGGCGCAGCTTCAGACCCGCACCATTCCGGCCGACAAGGTTCTCGGCGCCCTGCCGCCGGATCCGGCCGTCAGCATCATCATTCTAGACGCCTGCCGCGACAATCCGCTGGCCCGCTCGCTGGCAAAGGTGCTGCCGGCCAGCCGCTCCGCCTCGATGGGCGTCGGCCTGGCGCCGGTGCAGGCCAATGGCCAGAGCACGGGTTCCGGCGGACTGCTGATCGCCTATGCGACCGATCCAGGCGCCGTCGCCTATGACGGCAAGGGCATCAACAGCCCCTACACGGCAGCCCTTGCACGGCACCTGACGACGCCGGGGCTGGAAATCCAGAGCGCCCTGACACGGGTGCGGGCCGACGTATCGGAAGCAACGGGGGGCGCGCAGCGTCCATGGCACAATGCCTCCCTCTCACGCGAAGTCTTCATCGGCGGCGATGCCTCGGCGCAAGCGGCACAGACCCCGGCGACGGACGTCAAAGCCACCGCAAACACCAGCGCCTCGTCCGACAAGACCGACGTCAACTGGACCGTCGAGCAAAAGCTCTGGGAAGAAGCCTCTAAGCGCAACACCGTGGCGCATTACGAACTCTACCTGCAGCAATATCCGAACGGCAATTTCGCCACGCTTGCCAAGCTCAATCTCGACCAGTTGAAGACGGTGACCACAACCGACGTTGCGTCGGTGGCCCCTGCCGGCGAAGCAAGCGCATCGGCATCGCAGATCAGAACTGCCGTTGCCGTTCCGGACGACGTCAAGCTGACTGTCGGTACGCCGGAAACGGAAGCCGCGCTGAACCTCGACAAGGGCGCCCGGATCGACCTGCAACTGCGGCTCGGGGCACTGGGCCATGTCACCGGCGGTGCGGACGGCGCACTCGGTGCCAGGTCACGCGGCGCGATCGGCGCCTGGCAGCGCCAGAACGGGCTTGTCGAAACGACCTACCTGACACAGCAACAGCACATGTTCCTCGTCGTCCAGACCGACCCGATGATGCCGCAGATTCGCGCGCAGTATGAGGCGCAGAAGAAAGCAGCCACAGCGCTTCGCAAGGCGCAGACCCCGGCGCGCCAGAAAGTGGTGGCGCAGCAGCGCGTCAAACGGCAGCGGCAGCAGCCGGAAGACACATTCGAAGGTCCGGTTGAACGCGGCAGAGGTGGAATGGACCCGGCGGGTGCTGCATTCGCCGGCGGACTGCTCGGTGGCGCCCTTGGCGGGATCATCGGCAACCGCTGAACCGGGCCCGACCCTGATGACTGGCCTTCGCCCTACGACAGGGGCGGAGGCATCGTCGCGTCGTCAGCCGGCCTGATCCTCAGCCGGGTGATCCGGTTCTTCACCCGCTTCATGACGATGAAGCGCTTGCCGTAGAAAGTGAACGCCTGGCGCTCCTCGGGGATCGTCTTCGATTCGTGGATGACCAGGCCGGCGACCGTCGTCGCCTCCTCATCCGGCAAATTCCAGTCGAGCGCACGGTTGAGATCGCGGATCGGCACGCTGCCGTCGACGACGATCGACCCGTCGGCCTCCTGGCGAACGCCCTGGATTTCCAGATCGTGCTCGTCGGATATATCGCCGACGATTTCCTCCAGGATATCCTCCAGTGTCACCAGCCCCTGGACCTCGCCATATTCGTCGACGACGATGGCGAGATGCGCCTTACGGCGCAGGAAGGCGTTGAGCTGATCCTTGAGATTGGTCGTGTCGGGCACGAACCAGGGCTTTTGCGCAATGCGGACGATATCGAGATTTTCCGGTTCGACATCGGGCTCGGCGAGTGCGCGCAGCAGATCTTTGGCGTGGACGACGCCGATGATATTGTCGGTCGAGCCGCGCCAGACCGGCATACGGGTATAGGGGCTTTCCAGAACCGCGCGAACCGAAACCTCCGGCGCATCGTCGGCGTTGATGCCACGCATCGAGGTGCGGTGGATCATGATGTCCGAGACCTCGAGTTCGCCGAGATCAAGCACGCCGCCAAGCCGGTCGCGATCCGCCTTGATGACGGAGCCTTCGCGGTGGAGGAAGTCGACCGCTCCGCGCAATTCTTCGTGCGCCGTCAACATCGGCATTTCGGAGGAGAGATTAACGCCGAACAAGCCAAGGATGCGCCGTACAATGCCATTGACCAGACTCGACAAGGGGCCGACGACGATCACCAACAACCGGACCAGCGGCGCAACGGCAAGCGCGAACCGGTCGGGCGCGGCGATCGCCCAGCTTTTCGGCAGAACCTCGGAAAAGACCACGAGCAGAATGGTCATGATGACGGTGGCAAACGCCACGCCGGAATCGCCGAACAGCCCGAGGAAAAGACTGGTGGTCAGCGACGACGCGAGGATGTTCACCAGATTGCTGCCGATCAGCAGCGTTCCGATCATCCGGTCACGCCGCGCGATCAGCCGAACCACAATGCCTGCACTGATATCGCCGTTGCTTTCCAGCGTGTGCATGCGAGAGCGGGACACCGCCGTCAACGCTGTTTCTGCACCAGCGAAAAATGCGGAAAACACCAGCAGCCCGAGCACCGAAACGATTATCAGCCAGTACTCGGCCAGAAACGCGACTGCGGCTTCGATGGTCATCTGGGATGTTTTTCCTCAAGAAACCGCAGCACTTCGTTGGCGGGCACGTCGTCGGCGACGAAGGACTGGCCGATACCACGCGTCAGGATGAAGGTCAGTTTGCCGCCCTTCACCTTCTTGTCCTGGGCAATCGCATCCATAAGCTTTTCCGCCGGCGGCAATGTGCCGGGAATGTCGTTCATGCGGGTCGGCAGACCGACGGCTTTCAGATGCGCCTCGACGCGGGTCGCATCGTCCGGGCTTGCGAGGTTCATGCGCGCCGAAAACTGGTGCGCCAGCACCATGCCGATCGCAACGCCTTCGCCGTGCACCAACCGGCGGCCATCATACTGCGTGGCTGCTTCGAGTGCATGACCAAAGGTGTGGCCGAGATTGAGGAGCGCGCGCAGACCGTTTTCGCGCTCGTCGGCTGCGACGACATCGGCTTTCGCCTGGCAACTGATGGCGATCGCCTCGATGCGAGCGTCGCCGCCGGCAAATACGGCCTGCCAGTTCTTTTCAAGCCAGGCGAAGAAATCCGGCTTGTCGATCAGACCGTATTTGGCGACTTCGGCATAACCGGCCCGGAACTCGCGCGGGCTCAGCGTATCGAGCACATCGGTATCGGCGAGCACGAGGTCGGGCTGATGGAAGACCCCGATCAGGTTCTTGCCGTGCGGCGAATTGATGCCGGTCTTGCCGCCGACGGAGGAATCCACCTGCGCCAGCAGTGAGGTCGGGATCTGGATGAACCGCGACCCCCGCCGGGCGATACCCGCGGCAAAGCCGGTGAGATCGCCGATGACGCCACCGCCAAGCGCGATCACCGCATCGTTGCGCTCGATTCGCGCACCGAGGATCGCATCGCAGACGGGGATCAGGTGTTCGAAGCTCTTGGTCTTTTCGCCCGCCGGCAGGACGAGCGACACGGCCTCGATCTCCTTCGCCTTCAGGCTCGTCATCAGCGGTTCGAGGTAGAGCGGCGCAACATGCTCGTCGGTGATGACCGCCATCCTGCGGCCCTTCAGCCGAGCCGCGATTTCGCCGGCTGCGGTCGCGATCAGGCCGGGACCGATGAGGATATCGTAGGAGCGGTCACCGAGATCGACGCGGACGGTGCGCTTGGCGGCGGATGGGCTGGCAGATGTCATTGTTTCACTTCTTCGGCATGGCGGCGAGAGCAGTAAGAACCTCTTCCACCATCACCTCTTTCTTCACATCGCGGGAGATCACTGTCAGGTCCGCCTCGGCATAGATCGGATAGCGGGCATGCATCAGGTTTTCGAGCGTCTGCTTGGGGTTTTCAGTTCTTAAAAGCGGGCGGCTATCGCGCTTGTTGACGCGCTCCCACAGGGTATCCAGATCGGCCTTGAGCCAGACCGAAAGGCCTTGTTTCTTGATATGACGGCGGGTGCGCTCGTTGATATAGGCACCGCCGCCTGTGGAGACGATGCGCGGGCCGGTATGGAGCAGCCGCTTGATGACGCGGGTTTCGAGCGCACGGAATTCTTCTTCGCCATAGGCTGCGAAGAGATCGCTGATCGTCATGCGCGAAACGCGCTCGATCTCATGGTCGGAATCGATGAAGGGAATGCCGAGCGCCGTTGCCGTCATCCGGCCGATCGCCGATTTGCCGGCTCCCATCAGACCGACGAAGACGAGGTTTCGCCGCCCGAGCGCGGCCTTCGCCCGCTCGATCAGCGCCTCGGAAACCGGTTCGATCACGTCGCTCATGCAGTTTCAATTTCCCCGTTCCGCTCCGGTATCGACAAATCGACGGGTAGCGTCAAGACATGGCTGCATACGACCTCAAGCATGATGCCCAAAAGTGTGAAGCAGTTTTCGGGCAACATCATGCCCCACTTCGAGAGAAACCGGCAGTTCTTGCACTTGCGAACGGGCGTGGTCATATAGATGCCAAGCTGAGGAGTTCAAAATGCCCACCCTGTTCCGGTTCCTGTTCATCTGCGCCATGATCGCCGGGGTGATTTACGGAAGCATGGTGGCCCTGGTGACGTTCGTCGACCCGGTAGAGCGCGACGTCACCATTCGTATCCCCTCGGAGCGGATCAACAAGACCCAATGATCGACCTTTCCGCCGCCCATATGGAATCCTTCCTGGAGATGATGAGCGCCGAGCGGGGTGCTGCCAACAACACACTTCTGTCCTATGAGCGCGACCTGGAGGACGCTTATTCCTTCCTGAAACAGCGTGGCGTCAAGCCGACGGAAGCCGCCTCGGAAGATCTGCGCGCCTATCTCGCCCATCTCGCCCAGCAGGGTTTCAAGGCATCGTCACAGGCCCGCAGGCTTTCGGCGCTCAGGCAATTCTACAAGTTTCTCTACGCCGAGGGTCTGCGAACCGACGATCCGACCGGCGTTCTCGACGCGCCGAAGAAAGTGCGCGCGCTGCCGAAGGTGCTGAGCATCGACGATGTTTCCAAGCTGATCGGGCAGGCGGAAATCGAGGCGGCACGGGCGGACGGCGATGTCGTTGCACGGTTGCGGATGCATGCGCTGATCGAACTGCTTTATGCGACCGGCATGCGCGTGAGCGAGCTGATCGCACTGCCCGCTTCCGTGCTTGCCCAGAATGGCCGTTTTCTCGTCATTCGCGGCAAGGGCAACAAGGAGCGGATGGTGCCGCTTTCGCATTCGGCAATCCGCGCCCTGCAAGCCTATGGCACCGAAATGGCCAGGGACAATGCCGCACAGAAGACGCCGCCGCCCGAAAGCCCATGGCTCTTCCCATCCTCCGGCAAGGCCGGTTACCTGCCGCGGCAGGTTTTTGCCCGCGATCTCAAGGGGCTCGCGGCCCGCGCCGGTATCCGCGTCGCAGCGATCTCGCCCCATGTGCTGCGCCACGCCTTTGCCAGCCACCTGCTTGCCAACGGCGCCGACCTTCGCGCGGTACAGGAACTTCTCGGTCATTCGGACATTTCAACGACACAAATCTACACCCATGTGCTCGAAGAGCGGCTGCATCAGCTTGTCCAAAACCATCACCCCCTTGCCAAACAGGCGAAAAAACAGGATTAGGAGCGCCAGAACACTTGGCCGGAACTACTGGGATCATCATGTCCGCGGCCACTGGCGCAATATGATCGGAAACGCATCACATGCACAATTATCTCGATTTCGAAAAACCAATCTCTGATCTCGAAGGCAAGATTCACGAGTTGAGGAAGATTGCCAGCGAAGACGAGAGCATCGACACCACCGACGAGGTCGAGCGTCTTGAAGTGCGCGCCCGCGAAGCGATGGCTGAAATCTATTCCAAGCTGAACCCCTGGCAGAAGACGCAGGTCGCACGCCATCCGCAGCGTCCGCACTTCCAGGAATATGCCGCCAGCCTCTTCACCGAATTTACGCCGCTAGCCGGCGACCGCAAGTTCGCCAATGACGAAGCGATCCAGGCCGGCCTTGCGCGCTTTCGCGGCACGCCTGTCGCCGTCATCGGCCAGGAAAAGGGCAACGACACCAAATCGCGCATCAAGCACAATTTCGGCAGCCCCCGTCCGGAAGGCTACCGCAAGGCGATCCGCGTGATGGAAATGGCCGACCGTTTCAGCCTACCGCTGATCACGCTGATCGACACTGCCGGCGCTTATCCCGGCATCGGCGCCGAGGAGCGCGGCCAGGCGGAAGCCATCGCCCGCTCGACGGAAATGTGCCTCAACCTCAAGGTTCCGATCGTCTCCGTCGTTCTCGGCGAAGGCGGTTCGGGCGGCGCGATCGCAATCGCCACCGGCAACCGCGTCTATATGCTGGAACACGCGATCTACAGCGTGATCTCGCCGGAAGGGGCAGCCTCGATCCTCTGGCGCGATTCCACCCGCGCCAAGGAAGCGGCGACCAACATGAAGATCACCGCCGAGGACCTGAAGTCGCTCGGCATCATCGACGGCATTATCGGCGAGCCGGTCGGCGGCGCGCACCGCGATCCGGACGCCGTCATCGCAAAGACCGGCACGGTGATCGCCGATGCGCTGAAGGAACTGTCCGGCCGCACCGGTGACCAGCTGCGCTCCGACCGCCGGCAGAAATATCTGGCGATTGGACGCCAGCTTTAAACATATCCATGGATTCCGCGGGGTTGGCCGGTCAAATTATGGTCGCGGTCCAACCTTGGCCATAATCTTGGCGTTTGGAACGGCTGGCGTAAGGCGGATCTGCAAGGTTAATATTTTGTGAAGTATTAAGGACGTATTGATTCTCCGTGGTCCGCCTCTGCGGGAGCGTCACGTTCAATCGTTTTCTCTATGGGCCCTTGCCGATGCGTCTGACACATCTTGTTGCCACCGCCGCCATCGCCGCGCTGCTCGCAGGCTGCACTGCCAATGAGGCGATGGATACAGTCGATGTCGATCTCAAGAAGGTCTCGAGCAAGGTAAACTACCAGCTTTCCGGCAAGATCGTGCAGAAGATGCAGGCAATGAGCATGGCGAAGGAATCGCCGATCATGCTGCGCATCTTCAAGGAAGAAGGCGTGCTCGAAGTCTGGAAGGCCAATGCCTCCAATCGCTTCGAAATGCTGCGCCAGTACAAGATCTGCGCCTGGTCGGGCAAGCTCGGCCCGAAGGTCAAGGAAGGCGACCGGCAGGCACCGGAAGGCTTCTACCCGATCGCACCGGGCCAGATGAACCCGCATTCCAGCTATTATCTGGCGATCAATACCGGTTATCCCAATCGCTTCGACCAGGCCAACGGCCGTCACGGTTCGAACCTGATGATCCACGGCGCCTGCTCCTCGTCCGGTTGTTACTCGATGACCGACGAGCAGATGCAGGAGATCTTCGCGCTTGCCCGCGACGCCTACAAGGGCGGCCAGCAGGCGGTCCAGCTACAGGCCCTGCCCTTCCGCATGACGGCGGAAAACATGGCGCGGCACCGCAACAGCCCGAACATCGATTTCTGGAACATGCTGAAGCCCGGCTACGACCAGTTCGAGATCACCAAGCGTCCGCCCGAGGTCAATATCTGCGAGAAGAAATACGTCTTCAACCAGCAGACCGACGGCAAGTTCAGCCCGACGGGCCCCTGCCCGGCGATGTCGACGCCTGCGGTCATGCAGGGAGCACTCGCCGCCTACAACAAGAAATACAATGAAGACTATGCCAAGGCGATCAAGAAGCTCGACGGCATGGTCTGGTACGAGCCGAGCGAAGCCGAGCGCAAGGCGATCGTTGCCAAGCAGCGCGTCGGCAAGGAACTGGCCTACGCGCCAACCGGCACGTCGCTCGACGCCGGCAAGCTGATGAAGGTCGCCGACCTCGAAAAGCAGGAAGCCCGCCGCCGCGAACTGGAAGAAGCCAAGAAGGCGATCGAAATCCAGAAGGCCGAGTTGGAGAAGTCCACCCGCAACGGCAAGACTGTGCCGGTGCCGGCCGAAAACCCGCTACCGCGCCCGGTCGAAACGGCCTCGGTCGAACAGACGGCTGCCAGGAAGAGTTTCTGGGGGGGCCTGTTCTCCAACAACGGCGATGATGCGCAGAAACTGCATCCGGTGGCCGCAGCCGCCGGTGATGCCGCTCAGCAACCGGCAGCAGTCGCCACGGCCCGGGCGGCTGGTGCCGAAACGACACAGAAGCCGGTCGAAGCAGCGACACAAGCAACCGCCACAACCGAGGCTGCACCGGTGGCCGTTGCTGAACAGGCGCCTGCCGGCAAGGGTTTCTGGGGTCGCCTATTCTCCAAAGACAGAGCTGATGCGGGGAAACCTGAGCTGGTAGGCACAGCGCCCTCTGACATCGCAAGTCAGCAACCTGCGGGTCAAAAACCCGTCGCGGATACCGCCCAACGACCCGCAACCGTCGCCACGGCTCAGCCCGCTGCCACCGAAACGGCACAGAAGCCGGTTGAAGCGGCGACGCAGGCAATAGCCACAAGCGGGAGCGCACCCATGACCGGGCAGGTCGTTGCCGAGCAGCAGCCGAAGAAGCGGCCGTTCTGGAAGCTCTGGGGCAATTGATGCCCGACGCGGACAGCCTGATTTATGATCTCAAGGGGCTGAAATGCCCCTTGCCGGTTTTGAAGACCCGCAAGCGCATGAAAACCCTTGCCCCCGGCACGCTGATCATCGTCGAGACGACCGACCCGCTGGCAATCATCGACATCCCGCATTTCTGCAACGAGGACGGGCATAGCTTGGAGCAATCCGAATCCATGGGGACCAGCCATCGGTTCGTGATCCGCAAGAAGGCCTGACGCACCTTGGCGCTGCGCGGATCAGCCAGGACTTTTGCGGACCGCAGGTGAGTGGCCTGGATCAAGCCACCGGCCTTTGGACGCGGTAAGGTGTCCGGCAGCGCGGCAAGATCAGGCACGGTGTTTTCAACCGATGACCTGGATGGCACATCGGTCAGCGGCTCAACGCCCGTTTCAACAACGGGCGGTTTGTTTGCGGCGTCGAATTGTTGCTGTGTCAGGACATCGACGGTGACGCTATCCTGCAACGGAGAGGCCTGTCGGCGCGGCGCCACGGCGAAGAGGAGCGCAAGTCCGATCAGGACGTGAAAGCCGAGCGAGGCGCCAAGTCCCCACGGGCTGGGCCGGCTGGACCGAGGCGCCGGTCCTGGCATGTTGCCGATGACTTCACCCGCCCCGAGAAACATGCCAGCCCTTTGCCGCTGAAAGCTACATCCTGAGACCCGGCACAGCCAGTGGATTGTCCTCCAGCGCCTGCCGGTCCGGACGGTCGATGCGTGGCTTGCCGGTGAACGCGTCGAAGAGATCGCGCACGAAGGCTTCCGGCAGTTCCTTCGTGATCAGCACCATGCGGGTGCGCCGGTCGGAAGGGTCCGGCCAGGCGGCCATACGCTGCGGCGGATGGAACACCGTCTGCACGCCGTGCAGGATCAGCGGCCTGTCCGGATTGTCGGACATGGCAACGATCGCCTTCATGCGAAGCAGTTTTTCGCCATGGGCGGAGCGCAGGAGATCGATGAACATCTCCAGCGCCATCGGATCGATCGGCCGGTCATGGACGATGCTGAAGGAGCGGATATCCGCGCCATGGCGGTTCTCGTCATGATGATGGTGGTGATGTTCGTGACCGTGATCGCAGGGCTCATGGTGATGGTGATCGTGGCCGTGGTCGTGGTGGTGACCTGCCGTGGCCTCGTCCTGAAGCCAGCGGCCGACATCGGCAATCTTTGTCGTCGGATCATAGAGCCCGCAATGGAAAAGCTCTGCCTTTCCTGCTTCGGGCAGATCGCCGTCCATCATCGGCGCGCGCGGATTGAGGTCTCTCAGGCGCGCTTTTAGTAAAACCACCGCATCCGGCGTCGCCAGCGACACCTTGCTGATCACCAGCCTGTCGGCCATGGCGACCTGCTTGACCGCTTCCTCGTGATTGGCGAGCGTCGACAGACCGTTGACCGCATCGACGATCGTGACGACGCCGTCGAGACGGTAGCTCTGGGCAATGACCGGATTGCCCATCACCGATTGGAGCACGGGCGCCGGATCGGCAAGCCCGGTGGTTTCGATGACGACACGCTTCAGCGGCTTGATCTTGCCCGTCTGCATCCGGTCCATCAGATCAGCCAGCGTATCGACCAGTTCGCCGCGCACTGTGCAGCAGAGGCAGCCATCCGACAGCTCGATGATGCCGTCGCTCGACGCCTCGACCAACAGGTGATCCAGCGAGACATCGCCGAACTCGTTGATGATAACGGCGGTGTCGGTGAGATCGGGATCCTTCAGCAGCCGGTTGAGGAGCGAGGTCTTTCCGGCACCGAGGAAGCCGGTGAGGATCGACACCGGCACGGCATTGAGGACAGGGCTCATATCTTATCCGATCGGTACAGAGACTTAAAAAACCGGACGAGGGACCGGGATCGGAATATTGGCAACATCGCCCTGTGCGGTCTCGGTCTGCCCGTTGACGTTTACAGCTTTCTCGGTGCCGGGGATAAGACCGGCGGCAACGAGGTTCAGCGGGCGGTTGATCTCATGGATATAGGGCGACTGCAGTTTCTGCCGGCCGACTTCGTCCCGGTTTTCGGAGCGGATCTTTGCGGCCTTCGGATTGCAGATTTCCTTGCTGACATCGGCGACCATGTCACGGGTTTCGCCATAAGGCGCGATCTGGCCAAGACCGGGCTTGCCGGCGCCACTCGACGTCAGGCCAAGCTGCAGCAACCGCGCCGATTCGTCCGCCCGTCCGCCGAGGCTTTCGGCACCGAGGACGACGGAAACGACGGCACGCCCGTTGCGCGTCGCCGAGGAGACCTGATTGAAACCGGAAGCGCAGATGAAGCCGGTCTTCATGCCATCGGCGCCATCGAAGCGGCCGATCAGCATGTTGAGGTTGGGATAGTTCTTCTTGCCCGTGGTGAAGCCTTCATAGGCGAAATAGGGAGCGTATTGCGGGAACTCACGCTTGATGGTGACCGCCAGCACGGCAAGGTCGCGGGCTGTCGTGTATTGGCCGGCACCCGGCAGACCGTTCGGATTGATGAAATGCGAGGAGGTCATGCCGATCCGCTGGGCTTCGGCATTCATCAGGTTGACGAAGGCGGGTTCGGAACCTGCGACCGTCTCGCCGATCGCAACCGCGATGTCGTTTGCGGATTTGATCAGCATCATCTTCAACGCACTGTCGAGCGTCACCGCCTGGCCGGGCTTGTAGAACATCTTGCTCGGCGGCTCGCCCGCCGCATTCTTCGACATCACCACGGGCGATTCGAGCGTCAGCTGACCGGACTTCAGGGCGCGGAACGTCGTATAGGCCGTCATCAGCTTGGTGAGCGAGGCCGGATACCACTTCTGATAGATATCCTGCTGCTCGTAGACCTTCAGCGAATTGACGTCGACGACCAGCTTTGGATTGGCCGCGCCGGGCATGGCGGTTGCAAGGAGCGCCGCGCAGGCCCCTGCCAGCACGGAAAATAGCTTCACCTGGCCGCTCGTCCGGATTCCATTCGTCACCACAATCAGACCTCGAAATTTCGGGAATTGCCTCGTATCGTCCGGCTATTTAACCTATATGGCGAGGTAATGGCAAAGACCATTCTTCTGCATCGATGCCAAAAATCCCGTACCCTATGCCCGCAATGGACCCACAGGAACCAACAATGCCCCTTCTCAACCGCGCATCAGAGCTCCAGAACGAAGTCACCGAATGGCGACGACACCTGCACACGAAGCCGGAACTCCTGTTCGCCGTGGAAAATACGGCAGCCTTCGTCGAAAATAAACTGAGGGAATTCGGGGTTGACGAAATCGTGACCGGTCTTGGCCGCACCGGCGTCGTCGGTCTGATCAGGGGCAATCACGGCGAAGGCCGGACGATCGGCCTGCGCGCCGACATGGACGCCCTGCCGATGACCGAGACGAGCGGCAAGCCCTGGGCTTCCACCGTGCCCGGCAAGATGCATGCCTGCGGCCATGACGGCCATACCGCCATGCTGCTGGGTGCTGCAAAGTACCTGGCGGAGACCCGCAACTTCAAGGGCGCGGTCGCCGTGATCTTCCAGCCGGCGGAAGAAGGCGGCGGCGGCGGCAACGAAATGGTCAAGGACGGCATGATGGAGCGGTTTTCCATCGAGGAAGTCTACGGCATGCACAATATGCCCGGCATGCCGCTTGGCCAGTTCGGCACCCGCGTCGGTCCGATCATGGCCTCGACGGACGAATTTACCATTACCATCGATGGCCGCGGCGGCCATGCGGCGCAACCGCACAAGACCATCGACCCGATCGTCATCGGCTCGCAAATCGTCAATGCCCTGCAGACGATTGCCTCGCGCACTGTCGATCCGCTTGCCTCGGTCGTCGTGTCGGTCACCAAATTCAACGCCGGCTTTGCCCACAACATCATTCCCGAGCAGGCGACGCTGGCCGGCACCGTGCGTACGCTGAGGCCGGAGGTCCGCGATCTCGCCGAAGCACGCATCAAACAGATTTCGGAAAGCCTCGCCTCCGCCTATGGCGCCAAGGTCCGGGTGTCCTATGGCCGCAATTATCCGGTGACGGTCAATCACCGGGAGGAGACTGGCCACGCGCTGTCGGCCGCGGCAAGTATTGTCGGCGAAACAAAGGTGTCAGCAGATCTCGACCCGATGATGGGCGGCGAGGACTTTTCCTATATGCTGCTCGCCCGTCCCGGCGCCTTCATCTTCATCGGCAACGGCGAGACCGCCGGCCTGCACAATCCCGCCTATGACTTCAACGACGAAGCGATCCCGCACGGCATCTCCTATTGGGTGAAGCTCGCTGAAATGCGGCTGGCGGCGTGACGACTTCGGGATGGCGCCGATGCATGAGATAGACAAGATCGACCGGCGGATACTCCACATCCTGCAGGCGGACGGCCGGATCACCAACCTCGAACTGGCCGACCGCATCGGCCTCTCCCCGACAGCGACCAGCGAGCGACTGCGCCGCCTCCTGAAGGAAGGCTACGTCTCCGGCTTCGGCGCGCGGCTCGATCCGCACAAGCTGGGCTTCGGGCTTCTCGTCTTCATCGAGGTCATGCTCGACAAGACGACACCGGAAGTCTTCGACAAGTTCGCTGTCGCCATCAAGCAGGCGTCGGCCGTGCTCGAATGCCACATGGTGGCCGGCGGCTTCGACTATCTCGTCAAGACCCGCTTCGAGGACATGCACGCCTACCGCAATTTCCTCGGCCAGGTGCTCTGGACGCTGCCGGGCGTCAAGGAGACGCGCACCTATGCGGTGATGGAAGAGATCAAGAACGACGGGCCGCTGCCGCTGGTGTGAGTTTACCCCCTCCCCCTTGTGGGGAGGGTTGGGGAGGGGCTTTTTCTTTACTAGGAGAGTAAACCCCTCCCGACCCTTCGGGCCAGCCTCCCCACAAGGGGGAGGGTAAACCGAGTCCCTTACAGCGTCGCCATGTCGATGACGAAGCGGTAGCGGACGTCGCTCTTGATGACGCGCTCATAGGCTTCGTTGACCTGATCCATGCGGATCAGCTCGATGTCAGAGACGATGTTGTGCTCGCCACAGAAATCGAGCATCTCCTGCGTCTCCTTGATCGAACCGATCATCGAGCCGGCAATGCTGCGGCGGCCCGGAATGAGCGAGAAGGCATGCACCGGCACCGGATTTTCCGGAACCCCGAGCAGGACGAGCGTCCCGTCCACCTTGAGCAGGCCGAGATAGGCGTTCCAGTCGATTTCCGCCGAGACGGTGCACAGGATAACGTCGAACGTGCCGGCCAGCGTCTTGAAGGTCTCCGCGTCGCTGGTGGCGTAATAGTGATCGGCACCCAGCTTGAGGCCGTCTTCCTTCTTCGACAGCGACTGGCTGAGGACGGTCACCTCCGCATCCATTGCATGGGCAAGCTTGACGCCCATATGGCCGAGACCACCCATGCCGACGATCGCGACCTTCTTGCCAGGACCGGCGCCCCACTTGCGCAGCGGCGAATAGAGCGTGATGCCGGCGCACAGCAGCGGCGCCGTCGCTTCGAAGGGCAGATGCTCCGGAATGGAGAGGACATAACCTTCCTTGACGACGATATGATCGGAATAGCCGCCCTGGGTCGGCGTCTTTCCGTCAGCCTCCACGCCGTTGTAGGTCGGCACGAGACCAGGCATGTACTGTTCGAGATCCACGTCGCGGCTGGCACAAGTCGTGCAGCTGTCGACGAAGCAGCCGACGCCGACCCGGTCACCAATCTTGAATTTCGAAACCTTGGATCCGACGGCGGTGACGATGCCGGCGATCTCGTGGCCGGGAACCATCGGAAACATCGAGTTGCCCCATTCATTGCGGGCCTGGTGAATGTCCGAGTGGCAGATGCCGGAATATTTGATACTGATGACGACGTCGTCCTCGCGCGGTTCTCGCCGTTCGAACGTGAAGGGTTGCAACGGCTTCGACGCATCCGTCGCCGCATATCCTCTTGCCAGGGCCATGGGTCACTCCTTTATGTGATGAGGCGGGGATTGTGATGGAAGCACGAACGGCCTCTCCCCGGACGCGCACTATGCAGGGAGCGACAGGCAGGCGTTAGAGCAATCCTGCAAACTTATTGTACGATCCTGCAAAACATGTCGCTGGAGTTTTGCAAACACGCGTTAAGAGACTACCTGTCGGGCTGCGTGATGGCATCTAAATAGCTGGAAAGACTTTCGATTATGACAGATTCAAGAACCCCGCGCAGTCAGGAACTGGTTGATCTCATTGCCCGTTTCGCCAAGGAAGATGGTGATCATCCGACAGCGATCCCTGGTTTGAGCGTCCATCGGCACGCAGGGACGGGAACAAAGGCCTGCGGTTCCTACAAGCCGAGTTTGGCGCTGATCGCGCAGGGCGCAAAACAGGTCATGCTCGGCGACGACATCTATCGCTACGGCCGCGGCGACTATCTGCTGACCTCAATCGACTTGCCGGTCACCACCCAGATCATCGAGGCGACAGCCGAAGAGCCTTATCTGAGCATGATATTTCAGATTGACACGACCAAGATCGCCGGGCTCGTGGAACATGCCAGCCAAGACGATCGCAGCCCCGCCCCTGCCGAACGCGGTATGGCCGTCAGCACGCTGACCCCGGAGCTTGAAGATGCCGCCACAAGGCTGCTTCGGTTGCTCGACCGGCCGGCCGACGTTCCGGCTCTGCTGCCGCTGATCGAGCAGGAAATCATCTATCGGCTGCTGACGGGACCGCAGAGCGGCCGCCTGCGCCAGATGGCCATCGCCGACAGCCAGTCGCACCAGATCAACCGCGCCTGCGTCTGGCTGAAGGAGCATTACGCCCTGCCGCTGAAGATCGAGGAGCTCGCCAACCGCGTCAGCATGAGCGTTTCCTCGCTGCATCACCATTTCAAGGCGATCACCGCCATGAGCCCGATGCAGTACCAGAAGCAGCTGCGCCTGCAGGAAGCACGCCGGCTGATGCTGGAGGAGATGCTCGACGCGGGATCGGCTGGCCATCAGGTCGGTTATGAGAGCCAGTCGCAGTTCAGCCGCGAATATGCGCGGCAGTACGGCGAGCCGCCGCGGCGCGACGTCGGTCGCGTCCGCCGCAGCCTGATAGACCGGCTGACCGGCGGTGTGGAAATGCTGAGCGAGGGATAAGCCTCTCGCTCAAGAAGCAAATTTGGCGGGCGGGAGCGGGAGCCGGCTGTAATCGGCCAATTTTTCCGGTCGTTAAAATTGTCGCCTTTCTCGCGCGACTTCCTTTACGGCATTTCCGTAGCATTCTTGCACACAGAGGCGAGGAGCATGTGATGGCAAATCACCGAAGAGAAGCCTATTCGGCGTTCGCAGAAGATCATAGGCAGCTTGGAGCCGCGAAGGGTCCCTTCTCGCCGACGCTGCGCATAAAGGCGCTCGCCGCCGCCGTTCTGGCCGGCGTCCTTTTTTGGGGCGCGGTCGTCTTTTTCATCATGCGCTGACGCCGAGGCCGGGTTTCCCCGGCGGTATCCGGCCGTCAAGCTGAAGTGCGAACCTTCAGAGGCGCATTCTGGCACCCGCGGCTACATCCGGCTGAACTCCGGCGGCCGTACCACCAAGCCTCTCGACGGCATTTCGCTCGAAAAACCCGCTAACACGGCGTTACATCGCGAAACAATTTGCGATGATTTTTTTCGGAACGATCGCTCCGCCTCTCGCATTGTGGACCACATGGCCATGACAAAACGAAAGGAGTGAGCCATGAAAACGAAGATCCTGATCCTCTCCGCTGCCGTTCTCGGCATGATGTCGAGCGCCGCGCTGGCCGAAGATGGCGCCATCACCGGTGCCGCTGGCGGTGCGGTCACAGGCGCCATCGTCGGCGGCCCGGTCGGCGCTGCCGTGGGCGGTGTCGTCGGCCTCGCAGCCGGCGCCGCGCTCGATCCCCCGCCGCAGAAGGTCGTGACCTACGTGGAACAGCAGCCGCTGCAGCAGTCGGTCGTCACCGAACAGCCGATGGTCGTCGGCAAGCCCATCCCGCGCGACGTGGTGCTGGTCCCTGTGCCGGAAGACACCCGCTACGCCTATGCGATCGTCAACAACCAGCGCGTGATCGTCGATCCGAAGACCCATACGGTCGTGCGGATCATGCAATAAAGCAGGTATCGCATGAAGCAGAAGGGGCGGACGGTGGTCCGCCCCTCGGTTGGGCGGCGTCCTCGTTCTTCGACAGAGAAACCGTCCAGCCGCATCCTGAGAAGTCCGCCCCCACTTCGGCAGGTTTTAGTTTTCCCGCAGTATTTCCAGGAGTAATCTGTTTATCGAGTTTGGACGACGGGAAGAGATGTGATGAAAAATCTGATTTCAAGCTGCGCCATCTTGGTCGCACTCGCGTCCTGTACGCCATACCAGGAGCAACCGATACCCGGAAGCATCACCTATGGCGGTCACCAGCCTCGCACGAAACTGACGAAGGCACCGATCGGCAGCACGTTTACCAATCAGATCATGGACGAGACCGGCCGCATGGCCATCGAGACCTACAGGATAGAGCCGGACCGCTCGCTCACGCTGATCAGACGCGAACGCCTCCGGCCCGGATTTTTCTCATATGATTGAGAACTTGGGCCCGACCGAGACCATATCGACCGATATTCAGCCAGGCTGGTTGAACGCATTTGACGACCGCCACTCAGAGACGTTCTGTCATCTATGTCTCCGGGTCGGACAATTGGAAAAATGGTAGCGGGAGAGGGACTCGAACCCCCGACACGCGGATTATGATTCCGCTGCTCTAACCACCTGAGCTACCCCGCCATCGGACTTGGACGCGGGCTTGGCCGCTGTCGTCGCCGTCAGTGGGGCGGCTTATAAGGTGCGGTTCATGCCGGTGTCAAGCGGAGCCGTTTTAAAAAATTGGAAGTTTTCCAACGGTCCGTGGACAATATGTTGAGCAAGGGGCGCCAGGCGCCCCTGCCCCGTTCAGGCCGCGGCCGAACTCTGCAGCAGGTCCTTCAGCGCCGCTTCGGCTGCCGCTTCGCGCTCGGAACGCAGGATGAAGCCGCCGCCATAGACGCGGGCGTCCTCGCCGGTGCCGGAATAGAGCGCGCAGGCCTGCCCGGGGGCAACGCCTGCCTCGCCTTCCAGAAGTTCGACCGAGATGCCGCCTGCATCGGCGTGCAGGATGGCGGGTGCCGGCTGGCGCGTGGAGCGCACCTTGGCGAAACAGGTGAAGCCTTCGGCTGCCACGTCACGAATATCGCCGTCGCCCAGCCAGTTGACGTCGCGCAGATAGACGCGGCGGGTTTCCAGCGCTTCCTTCGGGCCGACGATGACGCGGCGCGAGCGGGCGTCGAGATGCACGACATAAAGCGGCTCGCCCGTAGCCACGCCGATGCCGCGGCGTTGGCCGATCGTGTAATGCAGGATGCCCTCGTGGCTGCCGAGCACACGGCCGTCGAGATGGACGATATCGCCCGACAGAGCCGCATTCGGCTTCAGCTTCGAGACGATATCGGAATATTTGCCCTGCGGCACGAAACAGATGTCCTGGCTGTCGGCCTTCTTGGCGACGACGAGGCCCATGTCTTCGGCCAGCGCCCGCGTTTCGGCCTTCGTCAAATGACCGAGCGGAAAGCGCAGATAGTCGATCTGTTCTTGCGTCGTGGCAAAGAGGAAATAGCTCTGGTCGCGATCGGCATCGGCGGGGCGGAAGAGCGCGCGGCGGCCGGGCGCTCCCGGCTGCGGATTTGCTTTGGAGCGGATATAGTGCCCAGTCGCCAACGCATCGGCGCCGAGTTCGCGCGCGGTCGCCAGCAGATCGGCGAACTTCACCGTCTGGTTGCAGGCCACGCACGGAATCGGCGTTTCGCCGGCGACGTAGCTTTCCGCGAAGGGATTGATGACGGTTTCGCGAAAGCGCTGTTCATAGTCGAGCACGTAATGCGGGATGCCCAGCACTTCGCAGACGCGGCGGGCATCGTCGATATCCTGGCCGGCACAGCAGGAACCGGCGCGGTGCACGGCGGCGCCGTGATCGTAGAGTTGCAGGGTGATGCCGAGAACGTCATAGCCCTCACGTTTGAGGATGCCGGCCACGACCGAGGAATCGACACCGCCGGACATGGCAACGACGACGCGCGTATCTTCGGGCTTGCGATCAAAATCGAGACTGTTCACGGTTTCCAATCCGGCATTCCGGTCCATCGGCGGGGTTTCGGCACTTCTGCGCGACCATACCCTGTTTCCTGCAAACGGCCAACGCCGCAGCGAAGCGTGCCCGGCAACTACGCCTACCCGCAAGCCCGCTATATAGAAAGTCGCGAGGATATGGACAAGTGCCAGCTGAAAACGCGCTTAGATGAGCTTCATTCGCATGGCGCGGGCGATCGCTTGCATCCGGTTGACGGCATCGAGCTTGCGTGTCGCCGTCTTGAAATAGCTTGAGACCGTGTAGACGGAGATGCCGAGGATGATGGCGATCTCGTCGCTACTCTTGCCGGCCGCGGCCCAGCGCAGGCATTCGATCTCGCGGGCCGACAGCTTGTCGCGCGACGAGGCCCCGGTTTCGAAGGTGTGTTCGAGGATTTCGAACAGTTGCAGCAGGGTCAGATAGAGGTCCGCGGTCTCAGCCCTGTCGGGCTCGCTGCGGGGGCCGGAGAGGAGAACGGCGAAGGCCTCCCCGTGGGTGGTGTGCAAGAGGACGGCAAAGGCGTTGCGCATCGACTGGCCCGCAAACAGCGCACCGATGGTATCGACGGCATTGTCACCTTGGGCGTTCATGAGGACGGCCGTTTCGGCAAAGATCGGCAGCTTCGTCTGGCGCAGCCGCTCGATCAGCATACTGGCATGGAACACTGTGACGGCATCATATTCCCGCACCATGTCGGAGGACCAGCTGCTCAGCACAAGACGCTCGGCAAAGCGCTGCTGCTCGCCGGAAGGAATACGCGCGACCATGAAGTGGCTAAAGCCGAACTGGGCCGTGCACTGGCGCATCAGATGCAGCACTTCATATTCCGTCTGGATTGCGGGACTGTTCATGTCCGAAAGGAAATCAGCATAAGCCTCGCTTCGCAAGGCCAGCTTGTCACGGTCTCTCATAATTTCGATCACCAACCTGCCGGCCTATGCCGCCGGCGCTTCAAAAAATTCTCATTCCATAACTTTTTTCTTAAAGCAGCACACGGGCCGAAAGCGGCAAACTCCGAAAGTGCCGGGGAAAGCACAATCGAAGCAACAGACCGGAGTTTGGAAATAATGCGACGCAGTAAGAGCCGTTCCAGAGCATCGAAAGAGATGCGCTATGCTCAATTACCGGGCGGTTTTACCAAAGCATTTAATCAAATTGCAACCGTTACATTTGCATGGCTCCCATGCAAATGTTTGTTTCAAAACATTTCTTGCCTCGAAATCAGGAGGCGGATGATCGCTAAAACCTGTTCTTTTGTGGGGGAGGCGCCGCCAGCGGCTGGCTGTCGTCGCGCGGCCAAGTGTTCCGGTCCATGCCAGCAACGCCCCGGAAGTCTCTAAAATTATGAGCAAATTGTTACCGTGCGCTTAGGCAAATGTTAAATGTGGCAAGCTAAGTTGGGCGCATATGGTCTTGAGTATGTGTAGAGAGTCCAATGACCGAAATGATACGACCCCGCGTGAAATATGTCATCGGCCCCGATGGCAGCCCTTTGACGATTGCAGACCTGCCCCCGGCCAATACCCGTCGCTGGGTGATCCGACGCAAGGCTGAAGTCGTCGCCGCCGTTCGTGGCGGGCTTCTGAGCCTGGAAGAAGCCTGCGAACGTTACACCCTGACCGTCGAAGAATTCCTGTCCTGGCAGTCCTCCATCAACGACCATGGCCTCGCCGGCCTGCGCACGACCCGCATCCAGCAGTACCGCCACTGATCGGCGCGCATTAAGCGAAACCTTTTTTCGGGCGGTTGCCATGAACCCGGCAACCGCCCGAAGCATTTTCAGGTACCAGCCACCCTTCGCGTTCTGCTCGCGGCATGCCATATATCCACAAGCAGACAATCCGGATGGGTGGACCCATGGATATCAAACTTGAGGAAGCCGGCTCGCACGGCCGCTACAGCGTGGCTGTCGAAGGTCACACCAGCGAAATGACCTATTCCAGGTCATCGCCACAGCTGATCATCATCGATCACACCGCCGTTCCCGACGCGCTGCGCGGCAAGGGCATCGGCCAGGCACTCGCCGCCCATGCGATCGAGGAGGCCCGCAAGGGCGGCTGGAAGATCATTCCGCTCTGCCCTTTCATGCGCGCCCAGACGCACCGGCATCCCGAATGGCAGGATGTCATCCAGACATAGGACTGCACACGCCCTCAGGCGCACTGCACCAAAAACGCACAAGGCCCTCCTCACGAACTTGGGACAAGTCCGTCAGAAAGGCCCTGTGCCTTTGAACGCCGCCGAACGCCTCAGGCGCGCATGCGAACGCTGCTATCGCGCTCTTCAAGCGCGGCCGCCTTGGCGAATTCCGCCTGGACTTCCTCTAGCGCCAGTTCCGCCGCATCCTGCTGCACCTTCAACTCCCGCACCGAGACCTGCAGGTTGTCGGCCCGCTGCCGGGCAGCCTTGGCAAAGGTCGGATAGGCGAAATGCGAGGGATCGGAGATCCCGGATTTCTTCTCTTCGAACGTGATTTGGTTTTCCAATTCCTTGGTCATCCGCTCAAATTCGGCCATCATCATTTGAAGCTGGTTCAACTGACGCTGTTTCTCCTTCACCTGAAATTCCTTCAGGCGAACAAGGCTCTCACGTGACTTCATACGCAATACTCCCGTGATGCGAGACCCCGGTTACTTGATTTGGCCCGTCCAACCGACCTTACGGTGTCGGAAAAAGAAAAAAATTCAGCGATCTTAACAAAATCCTACCGCTGGTAACCTTTCGTTTACGGGCATCGTTAATCATAGGGACGATCATTTAAGGGTCAGTAAATGCCGAATGTTAAATTTGAGGTTCGGCATAGATTGAGTCAGATGAGTCAGATAGCCAATTTTCTTAATGTGGCGCATTAAGGATGTCATTCTAGATTCACATGCAAAATCAGAGGACTGCAAAAAATATTTAACATTTCCGATACACCTTGCCAGAGTGAATCAGAATTTGTTAACCATTTGCTGGCAGCCTCCAAATCAGGCAACGACTGGATCCGTATCGCGTAAGGGGGCCATCAACGACCTTTCGGCGGCGGAAAAGGGGACAATTATGCGGGTTCTACTGATTGAAGACGACAGCGCGACAGCGCAGAGCATCGAACTGATGCTCAAGTCGGAAAGTTTTAACGTTTACACCACCGATCTCGGTGAAGAGGGCGTCGACCTCGGCAAGCTCTATGATTACGACATCATTTTGCTCGATCTCAACCTGCCCGACATGTCCGGGTATGAGGTTTTGAGAACGCTGCGCCTGTCCAAGGTCAAGACACCGATCCTGATCCTCTCCGGCATGGCCGGCATTGAGGACAAGGTTCGCGGCCTCGGCTTCGGCGCCGACGACTACATGACCAAGCCTTTTCACAAGGACGAGCTCGTCGCCCGGATTCACGCGATCGTCCGCCGTTCCAAGGGCCATGCGCAGTCGGTGATCTCGACCGGCGAGCTCATCGTCAACCTGGATGCCAAAACCGTCGAAGTCGGCGGCCAGCGCGTCCACCTGACGGGCAAGGAATACCAGATGCTGGAGCTGCTTTCGCTCCGCAAGGGCACCACCCTCACCAAGGAAATGTTCCTCAACCACCTCTATGGCGGCATGGACGAACCCGAACTGAAGATCATCGACGTGTTCATCTGCAAGCTTCGCAAGAAGCTGGCAAATGCTGCCGGCGGCGCCAACTACATCGAAACGGTCTGGGGTCGCGGCTATGTGCTGCGCGAGCCGGACGGCGATTTCGCAGAAAGCGCCTGATTTTCGCCTGCTCTTCAGCTGGCGGCGTCCCGCATCCCGCATATGTGGAGACGCCACGGCTGATCGTGCCGAAATGAGTGTGAAGACCCGCCGGAGATGGCGGGTTTTTTCGTTTTTGGGGGCTGGATGGATCGGGGCGGCGCCCAGGGCGCCACACTACAAAAAAGCTGAGGCTGGGGGCAGCGGCTTCATCTGGCGGACACCGGAGTATGATTTTGGGAGTATGATTTTGGGAGTATGATTTTGATCAGGCAGCGACCGACAGGCTGCCAAAGACGCTGGTCAGGATCTTGCGGTCAAACGGCTTCAGGAGGAAGTCGTCAGCGCCGGCCCGCTTGCCGGCCATCATCTTCTTCAGGTCGGCTTCGACAACGCAGTAGTAGATGCGCACGCCCTTGCCGCCGGGCAGGTTGCGGATATTGGCAATGAGGTCCAGCGCGCCATCGAGAGCGGCATCGACGATAATGATATTCGGCAATTCCGCTTCGCAGCGCACGAGCGCCTCAAGGCCGTTGGCGGCCTCGGACACCAGGAAGTTCAAGCCGGAGAGAATGCGCTTTCCAACCTTGCGTACGACGTCAGAATCATCGGCAATCATTAACCGTTGCATCTCTAGCTCCTTCTTTATACCTAAGCGGGAGTCATTCCCTTGCAACAACCGTATTCCGGTTTGGCAAAGATTCAGTTACCGCGGGAACTAAAAAGACATTTATCTCGGGGTACCTCAGGCTTCGGTCATCCTTGCCGAAAAGATGATCTCCTCCGGCGTCGACTCCACCGCGATCTCCATGCCGGCCTCTTCGGCAAGCAGCACCGTGTAATAGGGCTGGATGGTGTGAGCATCGACCGCTTCTTCGAGCGTGCCGGACAGCAGTTCGATCAGCTTCGGCGGCACGCGCATCATCCGGCCCTTGGCGATCAGCTTGAAGACCGCGTCATATTCAGGGTTTTCCAGCACGACCTCGATCGAGCCACCGCGAGGAATGGCGCCATAGGCGATCAGGAACAGGTTGAGCAGCAGCTTCACGCGGTTCTTGGCGATAATGACGCGTGGGCCGGTCCAGGTGACTTCGGTCTTCTTTTCGACGGAGGCGAAATCCTTCGCGGCCTTTTCGGCCTCGCCGGTATCGATCGAGGCGCCGACCGAGCCGGAAGCACCGAAAGCAAGCCGCGCGAACTTCAACCGGACAGACGCATTGAGCGCACTGGTGCGGATCAAGTCCATGGCATCGGCATCCGCCCCGCCCTCGTCGAGAAGCTCGAGGCCGTTGTTGATGGCGCCAACAGGAGAGATGATGTCATGGCAGACGCGGCTGCACAGAAGCGCTGCGAGATCAGGACCGGTCAAGGTCAGGTTCGGGTTCTTTCCCATGTCGATTCCTCAATAGCCGTCTTTCGGCTTCCGGCTCATAAGCGTGGCCAGGCGGCCTTCCGCGATGCTTTTGCCAGCATGGTCTAGCCCGCGAAGATTGCGCGGGCATAGCGTCAAGGGCGAAGATCATAAAGACACCACATTTGGTAAACCGATTGTTAAGATCATCGGTTCAAATTGCTGACAATCAGCCCGAGCCCGTGACAGACTTGAACGGGGCAGGACAGCGGCCTGCGAATGAACACGCGCAGGCGCTCCCGGATTTACGGAGAAAACTATGCAGCGGATCGTCAATGCCGTGAAAACCAACCTCCTCCGCATGCTCGTGACATTGATGGCTGTCTTCAGCCTCGTGTCCGTTTCGCACGCGCAGAGTGCCAACGGCTCCCAGTACACGATGCAGGAAATCGTCGATGCCGGTCACGGCTTCTTCGGATCGACATCCGGCGGCCTTGCCAAAGTGGTCGAGAACGCATTTTCCAAATACGGACTGCCGAACGGCTACATCCTTGGCCAGGAGGGCTCCGGCGCGTTCGTGGCCGGCCTGACCTATGGCGAAGGCGACCTCTACACAAAGAATGCGGGCCAACACAACGTGTTCTGGCAGGGGCCGTCGCTCGGCATCGACTGGGGCGGTCAGGGCAGCCGCGCGATGATGCTGGTCTACAACCTTCCAGCCGTCCCCTCGCTCTACAAGCGCTTCGGCGGTGTCTCCGGCTCGGCCTATGTGGTCGCAGGCGTCGGCATGACGGTGCTGACCGATGACAACATCGTGCTGGTGCCGATCCGCACGGGGATCGGCGCACGGCTCGGCATCAATGTCGGCTATCTGAAGCTCACCCAGCAGCCGACCTGGAACCCCTTCTGAGGAAAAATCGCCGCGTTATCCTTGTCCGTCATTTCTTCAGCGGACGCGTCTTGCAAAAAAGGCGCGTCCGCGAATACTTGAAGTGATATCGTCGTTAGGCTTTCGAGCGACTGAAACGAGAACCGTTGCCGCGTGCTTCGAATTGAAATGGCCAGCCCTTGATTGAATTCGTACTCCTGTTTGCGCTCGGTTTCCTGACGGCGGCTATTCTCGGCCTTCTGGCTGCTCCGGTCGTCCACAAGCGCATCGTCCGTTTCGCCGAAGACCGATTGAAGGCGACGATGCCGCTGTCTCCACAGGAAGTGCGGGCACAAAAGGATGCGGCACGCGCCAGCTATGCCGCCGAAAACGCCCGCACCAGCCAAGTCCTGAAGCGCGAGCGCGACAAGAACGTCACGCTATTGCTGCAGAATGATGCCGTCCTGAAAGACGCCCAGCGCCTCGCCGGCGAAAATGCCGATCTGCACACCCAGATCGCCGACATGAATGTCGAGGCCGCCGACCTGCGTTCCACCGCCCGCCAACTGGAGCAGACGATCGAGCGGCTGAAGGCGAGTTTGGCCGACGTCGAGCGCGATAACGTCAAGAAGAACATCGACATCAAGACACTGACACGTCAGGTGGACCACGTCGCCGCCGATTTGGACAGCCTTAAGATCGACGCCGCCACCTACGATACGGAGGCGGAAAACCTGAAAAGCCGCATTGCCGGGCTGAGGGATGAGCGCGAAAACCTGCGTAACGAACTGAGAGCGGAAAGCGCCAGAGCGCGCGAGCTGGAAGCCCGGCTTGCGCGTGACGAAACCCGCATCCGCCAGTTCGAAGCCAAGCTTGCCAGGGAAATCGCTGCCAATGCGGACAAGGATAGCTTTCTCGAGCGCCGTGCGGCAGAAATCGAGCGTTTGAAGGCAAAGGTCAGGGATGCGGGCACCGATCTGCGCGATGCATCGAAGGCCCTGCGGGCTGCCGGCCTGACGATGCCTGTACGGAAAGATAAAAAGCCTTTGGCAGAAATGCCGGCCGCCGACGGCCTGCCTGTCCATGCGCCGACGTCTGTTGCGGATTCCCTCCCCTCAAGCGCCGTCATCGATCTGACCGTGCCCGCCGACTACGCCCGCAACCGGGCGGCCGCCGTGTCGGAGCGGCTGATCAATTCGAAAACATCGTCCCATGACGACGCCCTGCGGGAAGAAATTGCCGATATCGCGGCAACCATGGTGGCCTTGACCGCGGCAAAGGAAGGCCCGGCCTCGCCGATACCGGCTCTTCTCAAACCCGCCAGCGCACAGACCGAAGCGAACGAAAAAAGCCTCGCCGGCCGCGTCAGGGACATGTTCCCGCCGGAGCAGCCATAAGCGCCGTCAAATAAACCCGTTGATTATCGCAACCTGATGCAGCGCAATGCCGGTCGCGGTGGCGACGTTGAGGCTGTCGAGACCGGGCCGTTGGCGTATGCGGGCAGTGCGGATCGAGGACAGGATAGGCTGTGGCAATCCCTCACCCTCGGTGCCCACCAGAAGCGCCGTGCGCGGCGATGGCGCAATGTCGCGCAAATCGGTTTGCCCGCGCGGTGACAGCCCCCAGATCGAAAATCCCTCCGCCTGCAACCGCGACACAAGCGCTGCGACCGAGCCTTCCCGGGCAAAGGGCACCGTCAGGACCGAGCCGACGGACACGCGGATCGCCTTGCGGTACATGGGATCGCAGCTGGTGTCGTCCATCAGCACCGCATCGGCGCCGAACGCCGCCGCATTGCGGAACATGGAACCCATATTGTCGTGGTTGGAGATGCCGCAGGCGGCCAGCACCAGGCTTTTGGCAGGCAGAGCGCCAATGAGCGTATCCATTCGGGGCGCACGATCACACTTGCCAAGCGCCAGCACGCCGCGATGCATGTTGAAACCGGCAATGGCATCGAACACCACGGCATTGGCGACATAGACGGGAATATCGGCCGGGAATTCGGCAAGAATGTCGCTGACACCGCTGACCCGGTTTTCGAGCAGCAGGATCGCCTCTGCCTCTATGCCCCGGCCTGCGCGATGCGCGGCGGCAAGCACGCGCAGCACCACGGTTCCCTCGGCGATAAAGCGGCCGTGCCGTCCGGTGAGGTCCCGTTCCTTGATCGACACCAAGCCGGCAATACGCGGATCAGCCGGATCGTCGATGCGGACGGGAGCTTTCGCCACGAGACTGTCCCGCTCAGTTCGGCTTGACGGTGATGTCCGCGGTGATGCGGCCGGCAGCGATATCGAAGACGAACGCCTTGCGGTCTCCACCGCCGACAGCGCCGTAGAACAGGATCTGGCCGCCCGACAGAGCCACGTCCGAAACCTCAAACCCGGCCGGCAGGGCTGCAATTGCCGTCCGCGGTGCATCGCTCGGGACTGAAACGGCGGCCGTTTGCGACGCATCCTGATCGCTCAGTCGTGTTACCTTGTAGACAATCGCCCCAAGCACGACCATAAGCATCACCAACATGACACCGGCCGAGACAAGCTGCAGACGGATCATCTTGCGGCGCACGTTCTCCATCACCGGATCGAGCGGCTTTTCTTCCTGTTCGTCTGGTTTCTGAGTAGACATGGCTGGCCTTACCTGCGGAATGGAACGAAGAATGAGCGATCCCTTTAAACAAGCCCCGGCCATTAGGAAAGTCCTGACCGCAAATGAGGAAGCGAGCGGCCGGATGGACGCCTTCCTGACCGAGGCGCTGGCCGGCGAGTTTTCCCGCAACCGCATCAAGAGCCTGATCGAACAAGGCGAGGTCACCCTCAACGGCAAGACCATCAAGGAAGCGAAGAAGAAGGTGCAGCCGGGCGACATCTTCGAGATCGGCCTGCCGGAACCGGAAGATCCCGAGCCCAAGGGCGAGGATATCCCTCTCGATGTGCTCTACGAGGATGACGACCTGATCGTGCTCGTCAAACCGCCGGGCCTTGTCGTTCATCCCGGCGCCGGCAACTGGACGGGCACGCTGGTCAACGCGTTGATCCATCATTGCGGCAACAGCCTGTCGGGCATCGGTGGCGTCAAGCGGCCGGGCATCGTCCATCGCCTTGACAAGGATACGAGCGGCGTCATGGTCGTTGCAAAGAACGACGCGGCGCACCGCCATCTCTCCGACCAGTTCGCCGACCATGGGCGCACCGGCCCGCTGGAACGGGCCTATATGGCTGTCGTCTGGGGGCGCCCGCGCGGCCTTAAGGGAACGATCGACGCGCCGCTCGGCCGCGCCGGCGACCGGGTCAAGCGTGCCGTCAAGCAGGAAGGAACGGATGATGCGCGCGAAGCCATCACCCATTACGAGGTCATCGAGCGCTATCACGAAAAGCCCGACGCGACCGCGCTCGCTTCGATGGTCGAATGCCATCTCGAAACCGGCCGTACCCACCAGATCCGCGTGCACATGGCCCATATCGGCCATCCGCTGATCGGCGATCAGGATTATGGCGCAGCGTTCAAGACCAAGGCCAACCTGCTGCCGGATGCCGCAAAAGCCGTCGTCAACCGCTTCCCACGCCAGGCGCTGCACGCCTTCATGCTGGCGTTCGAACACCCTTCGACCGGAGAAACCATGCATTTCGAGTCGCCGGTTCCCGACGATATGCGTGAACTGGTCGAGGCACTGAGGGCGAAGGCTTAAGTTCGACTTTTGCCGGGCCGGAAAAGATCGGATTTGCTGTATTTCAGCCCTTGATATTTTGCCGGAGAACACAATTTACAGTGTGCAACCCGAATGAAGCATTCGCTTCTCCGGCTTCACGCCTGTGTGAAACCGGAGTTCTTGAATCATGCTTTCACCGCACTTATCTATGAGCATGTGGGGTCGGACAGACCCACAAGCCCGGCTTGCCAGAAGGAGGCCGGAACGCGAAAGGGGGGTGCATCATGGCCCGCAGTACGTTACCGTCCATTACCGCCGGAGAAGGCGGTCTCAATCGTTACCTTGACGAAATCCGCAAATTTCCCATGCTCGAGCCGCAGGAAGAGTACATGCTCGCCAAGCGGTACCAGGAGCATGACGACCGCAAGGCGGCACATCAACTCGTCACCAGCCATCTGCGCCTCGTGGCGAAGATCGCCATGGGGTATCGCGGTTATGGCCTGCCGATCGGCGAAGTTGTTTCCGAGGGCAATGTCGGCCTCATGCAGGCCGTCAAGAAGTTCGACCCGGAACGAGGCTTCCGCCTGGCAACCTATGCCATGTGGTGGATCAAGGCCTCGATCCAGGAATATATCCTGCGCTCGTGGTCGCTCGTCAAAATGGGCACGACCGCCAATCAGAAGCGGCTGTTCTTCAACCTGCGCCGCCTCAAGGGCAAGATCCAGGCCCTCGACGAGGGTGATCTGAAGCCCGAGCAGGTCAAGCACATCGCAACAACGCTGAACGTTTCGGAAGCCGAAGTCGTCTCGATGAACCAGCGCCTCTCCGGCGACGCATCGCTCAACGCACCGATCAAGGCGGGCGAAGGCGAGTCCGGCCAATGGCAGGACTGGCTGGTCGATGACCACGACACCCAGGAAGAAATGCTCATCGAACAGGACGAGCTGGAAAACCGCCGTGGCCTCTTGTCGAGCGCCATGAACGTGTTGAACGATCGTGAACGCCGCATCTTCGAGGCCCGCCGCCTGACCGAAGAGCCGGTAACGCTCGAAGATCTTTCGACGGAATTCGACATCAGCCGTGAGCGCGTTCGCCAGATCGAGGTCCGCGCCTTCGAAAAGGTTCAGGACGCCGTCCGCAAGGCGGCGCTCGAGCGGCAGAACGCGCTTCGCGTCGTCGAAGGCGCCTGAGTGTAAAGCAATAGATAAAAAAGCCGGCTGGATCGCTCCAGCCGGCTTTTTCATGTGGAATTTCACGCCTATTGGCCGGCGGGATTTGGTTTGGTGACGAGGCTCCAGGCCTGCATGGCCTTGGTGAAGGCCTCGGTGCCCGCCGGGCCCTTTTCCAGCGTCAGCAGAGCACGGCGACCATTACGATAGGTCAGCGGAATATCGATCCAGGTGCGGCTGCGCAGAAGCTCGATATTCGTTGCCACGGCTTCGGGGAAGTCGTTGAGCGCGATCATGTGGAAATCTTCCGTGATCTTCGCGGGCACAGCGATCAGCGGATCGCCGCGATCCTGCTCGTTGCGCTTCATCGCGACGCGCTGGACGCTTTCGATGCTGCCGCCTTCGAAGTTCTCCGGCAATGAGAAAACGAACTCGATGACGTGGCTCGCAGGCAACGACGAGTCGGCATTGCGCTTGATCGTCATCAACGCCGTCAGACCGCGTTCCGGAACATTGATCTGCGCCTGGACGACCGGCTCCGGCTTGGCGTCGCCGCCCGGAGATTCTTCCTTCACCGACCAGGCGACATTGCCTTCGATCGCCGTCGGCGCGGACTGTCCGAGCCGTTCCTCATAGAGGAACATCTTCTGGGCGCCGGCAGGGATCTGCTGTGTCGTCGGATTGGCGGCGGTCTGCTGCTCAGGCACCGGCTGAGCAGGCTGGGCGTCTGCGGCCTGGCCTGCAGGCGCCGCTTGCGCCGCGTTCTGCGGCGTACCTGCCTCCGTCTGGGCGGCAACCGATTTGCCTTCCTCGGTGGCAGCTTCCCCTCCCGGTACAGGCGCTGGCCCCTGATCGACTTCGCTGCCATCCGCCTGCAGGCGCTGCGTGAACTTGGGGTTGTTGCTGTCAAGCGACGCAACGTCAGTGCCGGGAGGCGTCTCAGTCTGCGTGCTCGTCTGCGGCGTTGCGACGTCCTTGGCCCCCTCTTCCGGCGTCGTTGCATCCGGCGTCTTCTGCCCCGGCACCTGCGCAGTCAGGGACTCGATCGCGGCCGCAACCCAGGAATTGACCACGTCCTGGTTTCGCCAATAGGCGTAAGCCCCACCGCCAACGACGATGAGGACAGCCGCGACAATTGCGATGACTTTGAGATTGACGGGCGAGCGCTTCGGCTCGGCGCGATAGGAAACCGGTCTCGAAGGAGCCGCCATATCCTCCGGGCCAGCTCCCGCAGCTTCCCTGCTCTGCTGAAAGGCCGCAGCAGCACCGGTGGCGGTTGCAACGCTGCCGTGTTCGAGGAGTTCGTCAACGTCATTCCAGGCACTGCCGGAAGATACGTGTCCCTCCGGCTCGACAGCAGCCGGTTTCTCGACGGGCCAGGACCAGTCGGAAATGGCAGGCTCCGTGCTCTCCGCGGCAACCGGCGCCGGGCTCTGGGTGAAGGGGTCGCTGTCGTCCCATGCCCAGGAATGCGAAGGTTCGGCGGCTTCCTGGCCTTTGCCATCGGATTCGGCGCGCGGTTGCACAACCGTTTCGACTGACTCGTAGTCTGAAAGGTCGGGAATTTCCTCGGTGATCGCAACTTCGCCCGCAGCCTCCGTCCAGACGGGCTCGCTGTGAGCCACGGCGGGAACCGGATCGCTCCATTCCGGCAGCTCCCATTCGGACGACGCCGCAGGCATCGGCTTGTCTTCGGGTCTCGACGACTGCGCGACGAGCTCCTCTTCCAAATCATCCGCCGCATGACCATCGTCCGGAGAAGACGTCTCGACCGACAACGCTTCAGGCTGCTCTGAAGCAATGCTGTGGCTCGGCTCATCCTGCACAGACGCTTCCACGGTTTCGCGCGTCTCGACAATTTCCGGCTGTTGCGGCGCAGTTTCCGTGGCAGGCTCGGATTCGGTCTGCTCGGAAACAGTCTCCTCGACTTCGGCAACCGGCTCGGAGACAGTCTCGTGCGCGACCGTTTCCTCATAGGCCGGGGGTTCGGCCGTTTCCTCTACAGCGGGAACCGCTTCCGTATCATAGGCCTCCACCGGCTCAACCGGTTCATAATACCGCTCTTCGGCAGCATCCACGTGGCGTTCCTCAGCCACGGGCTCTGCGACCGGTTGTGCCTCGTCGACGGCTGCCGTTTCCGCCGCGGCGTCCGCCAGCTCAGCGGCAGCACCTGCAGCCACCGAATCGACCGGCCCATCATCCAGCGCCGGAAGCGCTTCGGCATGGTCGCTCTCGACCTCGTTGATCGCCGCTTCCAGCTTGACCATCTGGCGTTCGATCATCTCGTCCGAGGGACGAGGCTTCATGCTTTCGAGCTGACGGCGGACGGCGCCCCGGGCCTTTTCGTAGACCTTGGCCCGCATCTCGGGAACATTGTCCGACAGACCATCGACGGTCCTTCGAATAACTGCAACAAAATCCGCCATCAGAACTTTCTCATACAATCGGCGTGTTTACGCCAGACTCTTCCCCAGTCGTAAACGCGAAGACTAGTCCTCAAACGGGTCCGTCACAAGTATCGTGTCATCGCGCTCGGGGCTGGTCGAAAGCAGCGCGACCGGCGCCCCGATCAGCTCTTCCACCTGCCGGACATATTTGATCGCCTGGGCCGGAAGATCTGCCCATTTGCGGGCGCCGACGGTCGATTCCTTCCAGCCTTCCAGCGTGATGTAGACGGGCTTTGCCTGGGCCTGCTGCGCCTGACTTGCCGGCAGATGATCGATCTCGACACCGTCCAAAGTATAACCGACGCAAATCTTCAGTTCATCGAGACCATCGAGCACGTCGAGCTTGGTCAGCGCAATGCCGGTGATGCCATTGGTTGCCACCGACTGGCGAACAAGTGCGGCGTCGAACCAACCGCAGCGGCGCTTGCGGCCCGTCACCGTGCCGAACTCATGACCTTTCTCCCCCAGGAACTGGCCGATTTCATCGTGCAGTTCGGTCGGGAACGGCCCTTCGCCGACGCGCGTCGTGTAGGCCTTGGTGATACCGAGGATATAGCCGAGCGCCCCCGGGCCCATGCCCGAGCCTGCCGCCGCCTGTCCTGCGACAGTGTTCGACGAGGTGACGAAGGGATAGGTCCCGTGATCGATGTCGAGCAGCGTGCCCTGCGCGCCCTCGAACAGGATACGCGCGCCCTTGCGGCGATGGCGGTCGAGCAGCAGCCAGACCGTATCCATGAACGGCAGGACACGGGCGGCGATGGAGGAGAGTTCCGCCATGATCGCCTCGTGGCTCACTTCCGCCTCGCCAAGACCGCGACGCAGCGCGTTGTGGTGCGTCAAAAGGCGGTCGACCTTGGCCGGCAGCGTGTCGAGATCGGCGAGATCCATGACGCGGATGGCACGGCGGCCGACCTTGTCCTCGTAAGCTGGGCCGATGCCGCGGCGGGTGGTGCCGATCTTGGTGCCGCTGTTGGAAGCCGCATCCTCGCGGATACCATCGAGCTCGCGGTGCAGCGACAGGATGAGCGTCGCATTATCAGCGATGCGCAGGTTTTCCGGCGTAATCGTCACGCCCTGCTTGTCGAGCTTCTCGATTTCGGCGATCAGCGCATGCGGATCGATGACGACGCCATTGCCGATGACGGCGAGCTTGCCGGGACGCACGACGCCCGAAGGCAGGAGGGAAAGCTTGTAGCTGGTGCCGTCAATCACCAGGGTATGGCCGGCATTGTGACCGCCCTGAAAGCGCACGACGACATCGGCGCGCTCCGAGAGCCAATCGACAATCTTGCCTTTGCCTTCGTCACCCCATTGCGATCCGACCACCACGACATTCGTCATTTCAGTTTTCCTGTTTCCACGCGCCAGTCATTGCGCTGTCTTCAAACCCGCGCATCTATACTGTTTTGTTTTTTGGAAAGCGACCCTGTTTAGGCTTGGATTCGGGGTTTTTGCATGGCAAAGACGGCATTTCGGCCTCAGGAATCGCGCTGACCGGACGTGCGGCAAGACAGGATCGGCACGGATACTGGCTAAACGTACGGAATTGACCGAATATTCATCCACCTCAGTTGCCGATCAGCGGGCAACGCGGCCAGGCATGTCGCAACGCGCACGCCTCTCCGTTGAAACTGCTCCTACGCTCCACCGCACATATGCTGTGAGTCAGCGAGCGTCCATGTGCCCCCGGTTCGTTTGTTCGTCGTCATATAGACCCGCCCCCTGTCGTCGCCATCGGGACAATGATGGGGAATGGAGATGAGGCACATGACCACCTCGTCCCTTGGTTTCGATCCGATCAGCGCTTCTTCACGGTTGTAGGAGACCTGATAGCCTTCATTGGTGAAGTCGATGCCGGTTCCGTCATCGAAATCGTCGCCGATGCGGGGATGCACCGCCTCCACCTGCGCAAGAACGCATTGACCGACTTTTTCCGGTACTGCTGCTGACGCCTTGGCACGACCCATTGCAATGGTTTCCGCCGTAATATCCTTCGGGATGTCAGCGGTGGCGCCGAGATCGTTGTATGCGTCGAGCACGCCGATATAGCTACTGAGAACGCAGGCACGATCAGCTCCGCAGGCATGCCGGTCCGCCAGGAAATCGCGCGCCACACGCGGCACGTTTTCATCCGGCGACGCCACCTTCGCTTCGGCATAGGCGGAATTCAGCAGACCGTCCAGTTGCGAAATTTGCGGGACATCGCAGACCAGATGCTCGTCGACAGTGGCAGCTTTTGCGCAATCGAAACCGGCCGCAGCCGCAGGCGCGCATGAGATCATCGCCAAAAACGCTGTCGCCAGAATTCGCTTCGTCATTTTTCTCTCCTGCGTTCCGACCGAACGTCTCACGGTGCCACCACAGGAACAAGTCTGGCGAATGCTAATAATGTGGGGTTGCCATATGTCCGCAGGGTTGATTCAATGTGCACGCGAACGCGGTGTCATGACGGCTCGATGTGACCGCGCTATTTCGCCTGCCGCCATCGTTTTACTCCACATGCCTCACCCAGGAACGCCGTGCCCGTAAATCTTCAAGCCTATGTCATTCTTTGCATCACCACATTGATCTGGGGCGGCAATTCGGTGGCCGGAAAGATGGCGGTCGGCCATGTCAGCCCGATGATGCTGACGGGCCTGCGGTGGGTCATTGCGTGCATCGTGCTTCTGATTTTCGCGGCACCGCAGGTGCGCCGTGACTTTCCCGCGATCCGCAGGAACTGGCTGCTTTTGCTCGGCTACGGCACCGTCGGCTTCACCGCCTTCAACGCGTTTCTCTATTCAGCGCTGCAATTTACCAGCGCCATCAACGCCGTCATCGAACAGGCCGGCATCCCCATGGTGATCTTCGTGTTGAACTATCTGTTGTTCCGCACGGCCTTCTCGATGGCGCAGATCGCAGGCTTCACGCTGACGCTGTTCGGCGTGGCGCTGACCGCGTCGCATGGCGATCTCTCCACGCTCCTGTCGCTCCAGCTCAATCAGGGTGATGCTCTGATGATGGCCGCCGTGCTCGTCTATGCCGGCTATACCGTGGCGCTGCGCTGGAAGCCGAACATTCACTGGAAAAGTCTGATCGCAGTCTCGGCCCTGGGCGCCCTGCTTAGCAGCATACCGCTCGTCATCTGGGAATTTTCCACCGGCAGCATCATCTTGCCCGATGCTCAAGGCTGGGCCATCGTCGCCTATGCCGGCCTCCTGCCCTCGCTGGTATCGCAGATCCTCTATGTGCGCGGCGTCGAACTGATCGGCCCCAACCGCGCCGGCCTGTTCATCAACACCATCCCGATCTTCGGCACGCTTTTGTCCATCGCGCTCATCGGCGAGGCGCTGCAGACATTCCATGTCGTCGCCATCGTGCTGGTGCTTGGCGGTATCGCGGTTGCGGAACGTGGCCGCCCGCGCCCGCAGCAAGAGGCCGAGGCAAGATAGACCTCTCAGCTTCCGCGGCCGGGCAGATCTCGCTCCATATAGACGGCCTGGCCGCCATAACACTCGAGCTTCGCGGCCAGTGCATCATCCATGCGCACCGAAAAACCTTGGCCCTCCCAGAACCCCTGCGATCCATTGACCGAGACCAACGCGACCGTCCGATAACCGGCCAAACGGGCCTGCTCGGCAAGCAACGCCGAAACCTTGGCCCCAGCGCCGGAGCCGCGCGTACCCGGCAGCAGGGCCAGGTCATGTAGATACCACGCGTCTGCCTCTGCAGGGATCGCCCCGAGCCGGACGTCGATCGGCGACGGTGCACGCCGGACCCAAGGGTGACTCAGAACATATCCCGAAACCACCCCGCCGTTTTCCAACACAAAGCATCCCTGCGGGCAAAGCAGCAGCCGTTCCAGAAGCACATCATGCGCCTCGGGCTGAAGCGCATGGGCGATGCACTGGATGTCATAGATCACGCCAATGTCCGCCGGATCGGCGGGGCGCCAACGATGGGCCGTATTTTTCTCGGTCATGCCGCTCGCTTTCATCAACGAAAGACGCGCCGGAGGTAAGTCCGGCGCGTCTCGTATCAGGTTTGGGAGGCGATGCGCTCTCGCAGGGAGCGCATCGAGGGATCAATCGACGTTGAACACCAGCTGCTTGGCCTGACGGATTGCCGAGTTGGCGCGCAGCTTGTCGAGCACGTCTTCCGAAACCGCGCCGTCGACATAAAGGAGCGCGATAGCATCCGAGCCGGCATGGTGACGACCTAGCTGGAAGTTGGCAATGTTGACGCCGGCGTCACCCAACGTCATGCCGATGAAGCCGATCATGCCGGGAACGTCGGTGTTGGTGATATAGACCATGTGATTGCCGACATCGGCATCCAGGTTGATATCCTTGATCTGAATGAAGCGCGGCTTGCCATCGGAGAAGACGGTGCCCGCAACCGAGCGCGTCTGGTTCGCTGTCGTCACGGTCAGCTTGATGTAACCGTCGAAAACGCCCGACTTGTCGCGCTTGACCTCGGAAAGGATAATGCCCTTTTCCTTGATCATCACCGGCGCCGAAACCATGTTGACGTCGGAGACCTGGCTGCGGATGAGACCGGCAAGGGCCGCACTCGTCAGGGCCTTGGTGTTCATACCGGCGGTAGCGCCATCGTAAAGGATCTCGATTTCCTTGATCGCGCTCTCCGTCACCTGACCGACAAAGGCGCCGAGAACGTCGGCAAGCTTGATGAACGGTTTCAGGATCGGCGCTTCTTCCGCCGTGATGGAAGGCATGTTGATCGCGTTCGAAACCGCGCCCTTGACCAGATAGTCCGACATCTGTTCGGCAACCTGCAGGGCGACGTTCTCCTGCGCTTCCGTCGTGGAGGCGCCGAGATGCGGCGTGCAGACGACGTTCGGCAGGCCGAAGAGCGGGCTTTCCGTCGCGGGCTCGACTTCGAACACGTCGAAACCGGCACCGGCGACATGACCGGACTTGATGGCGTCGGCGAGGGCATGCTCGTCGACCAGGCCGCCGCGGGCACAATTGATGATGCGCACGCCCGGCTTCGTCTTCGCCAGCGCCTCGCGGTTAAGGATGCCGCGCGTCTTGTCTGTCATCGGCACATGCAGCGTGATGAAATCAGCCTGGGCAAGCAATTCGTCGAGCTCGACCTTGGTGACGCCCATTTCTTCGGCGCGTTCCTTCGAAAGGAAGGGGTCATAGGCGAGCACGTGCATCTTCAGGCCGATGGCGCGCGAGCAGACGATCGAGCCGATGTTGCCGGCGCCGATGACGCCGAGCGTCTTGCCGGTGATCTCGACACCCATGAACTTCGATTTTTCCCACTTGCCGGCCTGGGTCGAGGTATCGGCCTGCGGCAGTTGGCGGGCGACGGCAAACATCAGCGCGATGGCGTGCTCGGCCGTCGTGATCGAGTTGCCGAACGGCGTGTTCATGACGATGATGCCGCGGCGCGAGGCGGCGGGGATATCGACATTGTCGACGCCGATGCCGGCGCGGCCGATGACCTTGAGGTTTGTCGCAGCCGCAATCAGCTTTTCCGTCGCCTTGGTGGCGGAGCGGATGGCGAGACCGTCATAGTTGCCGATGACTTCCGCCAGCTTGTCCTTGTCCTTGCCGAGCTTCGGCTGGAAATCGACTTCGACGCCGCGATCGCGGAAGATCTGGACGGCGGTTTCCGACAGTTCATCGGATACGAGTACGCGAGGTGCCATGAGAGGCCTCCATTGGTTTCGTCAAAAATTGAAAGGATATGGAAGACCGCGCCCTGTTGGCGCGGTCATAAGCCGGTCAGGCCGCAGCCTGTGAAAGCGTCGCCTTCTGGGTCGCGAAGGCCCAGTCGAACCAGGGCATCAGCGCCTCGAGGTCGGCCGTTTCGATCGTCGCGCCGGCCCAGATACGGAAGCCGGACGGAGCATCGCGATAGGCGCCGATATCGTGGGCAACAGCCTGCTTTTCCAGAAGCGCCACCATGCCCTTCGCAAAAGCGTCCTGCGCGGCAGCGTCGAGTGCCGCAACGTCCTTGTCGACGATCTTTAGGCAGACCGACGTATTGGACTGCGTTGCTTCCACAGCGGCCAGGTTGGCGATCCAGTCCGTCTTGGCGACGAAATCATGGATGACCTGCGCATTGGCGTCGGCACGGGCGATCAGCGCCTTGAGGCCGCCGACCTTCTTTGCCCACAGGAGAGCATCGATGTAATCCTCGACGCAGAGCATCGACGGCGTGTTGATCGTCTCGCCCTGGAAGATGCCTTCGATGATCTTGCCGCCCTTGGTCATGCGGAAGATCTTCGGCAGCGGCCATGAAGGCTCGTAGCTTTCCAGCCGCTCAACAGCGCGCGGCGAGAGGATGAGGATGCCATGCGCGCCCTCGCCGCCGAGAACCTTCTGCCAGGAGAAGGTGACGGCATCGAGCTTGGCGAAGTCAAGTTCCTGGGCGAAGGCGGCCGAAGTCGCATCGCAGATGGTCAGGCCCTTGCGGTCGGCCGGAATGAAATCGGCATTGGGAACGCGGACGCCCGAGGTCGTGCCGTTCCAGGTGAAAACCACGTCACGGTCGAAATCGAGCTTGGAAAGATCCGGAAGCAGGCCATAATCGGCCACGATCTTGCGGGTGTCGGGGAGCTTCAGCTCCTTGACGACGTCGGATACCCAGCCGGAGCCGAAGCTTTCCCAGGCGACCATATCGACGCCGCGCGGGCCGAGTAGCGACCAGAGCGCCATCTCAACGGCGCCGGTGTCGGACGCGGGCACGATGCCGATCCGGTAATCCGCCGGCACTTCCAGAACTTCGCGGGTGAGGTCGATGGCTTGCTTCAGCTTGCTCTTGCCAACTTTGGCACGATGCGAGCGACCGAGGGCTGCATCAGAGAGCGCATCGAGCGACCAACCGGGACGCTTCGAGCAGGGGCCAGAAGAAAAATGGGTGTTTGCCGGACGCAATTCCGGCGTAGCAGGGGTCGTCATCTGAGCTATCCTTCCAGATAGAAAGCCTCTCGTTAGGGAGAGGTGGCCTGCCGCCGTGAATATTGCGGACCGGGAAGGAAGTCAACAAACTTATGTCGCTGTTGAAAAGATTTTTGGCGCTGATGAGCGTCTTCGGGCGGTGGCCGCTCGGGCTACCAAAGTGACAGACGCAGGCCGACGCGAACCTCGTGACGGCCGAGGCCGTCGTCGAAAGCGTCGATATCGCTGCTGCCGAACATGTCGCCGTCGGCAATCTGCGAGTAGCGGTAGCCGAAATCGAGCTTCAGGCGCTCCGTCATGTCGTAGGAAACACCGGCCATCAGGGCATAGGTGAGGCGCCAGCTGCTGTCGCCCTCGAAGGACTGCGTGGCCGCGGCGGCACCCGAGCAGGCGGCAGCGCCTGCAACGCAAGTGGTTGTCAGCGAGACATCGCTCCAGCGCAACTGGGTCACGCCGAGACCGGCGCCAAGATAAGGCGTGAAGCCGGCCAACGTGGCGAGATCGACATAGCCGTTCGCCATGATGCCAATCGCACTGTAATCAGCGCGCAGGCCCCCCGCGCAGGACGTGCCTGCGGCTTCGCCGGCGCAGGGAACGTCCGCTTCACCCCCACCATCGAATTGTCCATCGAAATAGTCGCCGGTCAGATCAGCGCGGAACATGTCGTTGAACTGATAGCCGACACCCAGGGCGCCAGAGAAGGGTTTGCCGAAGCGGGCGTCGTCGAAAGAGGCCGTGTCCGTCGTGCCCGTACCGGCGTCGAACAGGCGAAGCGAAGGATCGCCCTCCTCCGTCCAGCCGGCATAACCGAGATCGCCGCGCAGATAGAAACCCTCGGTTCCGGTTTCCACCGCAGAAATGGTCACTTCCGGCGCATCGAGCAGATCGTCCGCCGCCATCGCCTGACCGCCGATGAACAGCAGCGCAAGCGCGGATGCATTAAGGAAAATATGCCGCATCGTTCAGTCCCTGGAACAACCATTCGCGACGCCGGAGCCACCCGGCCTTGCCGCCTTTACGAGCGTTAACTATCGCAGCCCTCGGTTAACCACGGGTTAACCATGCTTCTTAACCAGGACCGGCATCAAAAACCGGAAAAGGCCGCCCGGAAACCGGACGGCCTTTGAAAGCGGGGTCTTTGAGTGCGGCTTACTTGTAGACGATAGGTTCGGCCGGCGGGTCATAGACGGGATCGCAATTCTCGCCGAAGGCATAACGCAGGCCCGCACGGCCTTCGTGCAGATCGAACCCCTTGTCGTAACCAGGGCCGCCGTTCGAAGCAAAGCCGAACATGTCTCCACCTTCGACGCGGCGGTAGCGGTAGCCGACGTCAGCCTTCAAAGCGCAGGTGAGGTCGATGGAGGCACCAAGCATCAGCGCATAGGTAAAGCGCCACGGATCCTCGCCGTCATGCTCGACCGTTGGGTCGCAATTGGTCGGATCCGTCGTGTCGCAACTCGTGTTGCGCAGGTTCCTCCAGTTGACCTTCGTGCCGCCGAGACCGCCGCCGGCATAGGCCGTGAACGAACCGTAGCTCCAGAAATCGACATAGGCGTTCGCCATCAGGCTCCAGGCCGACATCGATGAAACGTCCGTCGAAACGCAGGAGACCGCCACGCCACACGAGCCGGACGTGCTCCCATGGAAATCGGACTTGCCAAGATAGTCGAGCGTCACGTCCGTGCGCAGATACTGGTTGATCTGATAGCCGACGCCGACGCCGAGCAGATAGGAATTGTCGACTTCAGCGGAATCGAAATCCTCCAGGTTGCTGTTGGAGCCCTGGAAATAGTGCGCGCCACGCAGATTTTTTTGGGAAAATCCCGCATCACCGCGCAGATACCAACCGCTGGCCGCGGCCACGTCTACCGGCTGCTGGTAGGGCTCCTGCGCGTCAACCGGCTGCTGATAAGGCTCCTGCGCGAGCACCGGCGTACTGACGAGCAGCACTGCCGCAATGCCACTCCAAATCCTCTTCATGGCCTCACTCCAATATTTCTTGTTGCTTGGTCAGCCGAGACACGGCCTCCAATGTAGGATGTTGAGTTGGATCATGAATAGGAAAGGTTAAGGTGTAATTAACTACAAAAATTTACCGTAACTATTAATAGGTTTGCTTGACGCCACAGCAACGCCCGGCATTTTCCTAACAACAGGTAAAAAAAGACCGGGCATAGCCCGGTCTTTCTCGGTGTCTCAAAATCGATTGGTATCAGGCGACGTTGCGAACGGCGCTGATGACGCTGATCAGCTCGTCGACGATCCGTTCGACCTGCTCCCGGTCGTCGCCCTCCGCCATGACGCGGATCAGCGGTTCGGTACCGGACGGGCGGATCAGCAACCGGCCATTCTTGGCAAGTTCCGCCTCCGCGTCGGCGATGGCCTGACGAACGGTGACGTTTTCGAGCGACATGCCGGACGAAACCCGAACGTTCTTCAGAACCTGCGGTACCGGGTCGAAACGGTGACAAACTTCGCTGACCGATTTTCCCTGACGCTTGACACAGGCGAGAATCTGCAGCGCCGCGACAAGACCATCGCCGGTGGTGCCGAAATCCGAGAGGACGATGTGGCCCGATTGCTCGCCGCCGACATTGAAGCCGTTCTGGCGCATGTGCTCGACGACGTACCGGTCGCCGACCTTGGTCCGATGCAGGTTGAGACTGCGTCCCTTGAGATAGCGCTCCAGGCCAAGGTTTGACATGACGGTCGCAACGATGCCATCGCCACTCAGCATGCCTTCGGCCGCCCAGCTATCGGCGATGACCGCCATCAACTGGTCGCCATCGACAATCTTGCCATGCTCGTCGACGATCAGCACGCGGTCGGCGTCGCCATCGAGCGCAATGCCGATATCGGCACGCACTTCATGCACCTTCTTCTGCAGTGCCTCCGGATGGGTCGATCCGCAGTCAAGATTGATATTGATGCCGTTCGGCTCGTTTCCGATCGTCACGACATCCGCACCGAGCTCCCACAGAGCGAGCGGCGCAACCTTGTAGGCGGCGCCATTGGCGCAGTCGATGGCGACCCTCAGGCCCTGAAGCGTCACGTCGCGCGGCAACGTGCGCTTGGCATGTTCGATATATCGATAGATGTCGCCTTCGACGCGCTTGGCCCTGCCAATCTCCTGCGACTTGGCGAGCTGCGCCGTCATGTCCTTTTCGAGCAGTTCCTCGATCTGGCCTTCCATCTCGTCGGACAGCTTGTAGCCATCCGGGCCGAACAGCTTGATGCCGTTGTCCTCGAAGGGATTATGCGAGGCGGAGATCATCACGCCGATATCAGCGCGCAGCGACCGCGTCAGCATGGCGACGCCAGGGGTCGGGATAGGCCCCAGAAGGAAGACATCGAGGCCTGCGGCAGTGAAACCGGCCACCAAAGCATTTTCCAGCATATAGCCCGAAAGGCGCGTATCCTTGCCGATCACCACCCGGTGCCGGTGCGCGCCGTTGCGAAAGATCGTACCGACGGCAACGCCGACGCGCATGGCGAGATCCGGCGTCATCGGAAACAGGTTCGACTGTCCGCGGATACCATCCGTCCCAAAATATTTGCGCTTCATAAAAACTCCAATTCTTGTCAAAGGCGCCACTGCCGCGTCAAATCACAGGCCTGCCAGGGAGCCGCTTTCCGCAACACCGGCCTTCCGGATCACATTTGCAGGCGCCAACGCCTCGCGTTGCGATCACGCGGAAAACTGCGCATGGGGTATTTTATTGCCATAAAACCTTCGCAACAACATCCCGTGTATCATCAGAATTCATTACAGCGCGTTACCAAGCGGGGAACCGGTTACGCTGAATTGTTCAGGACAAACAAAAACCGCCGCATCTTTCGGCGCGGCGGTCCTATTTCGCATTTGTACTCGGGGTAAGTCTATTGCGGCTGCGGCTCGAACCCGCCTTCGGCCTCGTCGCCCTTATGGCCGACGGAACCATCCTTCTTCACGCCCGCGGACGGAACGGCCGAGCCACGATGCGGTGGCGAGTCGTCGCCGAGGTCACGCGCCGGCTTTTCGCCACGGATCAGCGCCTTGATTTCGTCGCCCGTCAGCGTCTCGTATTCGAGCAAGCCCTCGGCAATCGCGACGAATTCGCCATGCATCTCGGTGATGATCCGCTTGGCTTCGAGGTATGCCTCATCGATCAGGCGGCGGATTTCGGTGTCGATCTTCTGCGATGTCGCCTCAGAGACGTTCTTGGTCTGAGAAACCGAGTGGCCGAGGAAAACCTCCTGCTGGTTCTCGCCATAGGCGACCTGCCCGAGCTCATCGGAGAAGCCCCACTGCGTCACCATGGCGCGAGCAAGCTTGGTTGCCTGTTCGATGTCGGACGATGCGCCGGAGGTGATGTTTTCCTTGCCGAAGGTGATTTCCTCGGCAACGCGGCCGCCCATCATGATCGCCAGGCGCGACACCATCCACTTGTAGCTCATCGAATAGCGGTCGCCTTCGGGAAGCTGCATGACCATGCCGAGCGCGCGGCCGCGCGGAATGATCGTTGCCTTGTGCAGGGGATCGGCAACCGGAACCTTAAGCGCCAGAATGGCGTGGCCCGCTTCGTGATAGGCGGTCAGCTTCTTCTCGGCTTCGGTCATGGCGGAGGAGCGGCGTTCCGCGCCCATCATGATCTTGTCCTTGGCGTCTTCGAATTCCTGCATCGTGACGACACGCTTGTTGCGGCGCGCAGCCATCAGGGCGGCCTCGTTGACGAGGTTCATCAGATCGGCGCCCGAAAAGCCGGGCGTGCCGCGCGCGAGAACCTTCAGATCGACATTCGGCGCCAGCGGCACGTTGCGGATGTGCACCTTCAGAATGCGTTCGCGACCGTTGATGTCGGGGTTCGGAACGACGACCTGGCGGTCAAAGCGGCCCGGGCGCAGCAGCGCCGGGTCGAGAACGTCCGGGCGGTTGGTCGCGGCGATCAGGATGATGCCTTCATTGGCTTCGAAACCGTCCATCTCGACCAGCAACTGGTTGAGGGTCTGCTCGCGCTCGTCGTTACCGCCGCCAAGACCGGCGCCGCGATGGCGGCCGACGGCGTCGATTTCGTCGATGAAGATGATGCAGGGCGCATTCTTCTTTGCCTGCTCGAACATGTCGCGCACACGCGATGCGCCGACGCCGACGAACATTTCGACGAAATCCGAACCGGAAATGGTGAAGAAGGGCACATTCGCTTCGCCGGCAACGGAGCGGGCGAGCAGCGTCTTACCCGTGCCGGGGGGGCCGACGAGCAACACGCCGCGCGGGATGCGGCCGCCGAGACGCTGGAACTTCTGCGGATCGCGCAGGAATTCGACGATTTCCTCGAGATCCTGCTTGGCTTCGTCAACACCGGCGACGTCGTCAAACGTCACGCGACCATGCGCTTCGGTGAGCAGCTTCGCCTTGGACTTGCCGAAACCCATTGCGCCACGCGAGCCGCCCTGCATCTGCCGCATGAAGAACAGCCAGACGCCGAGGATGAGAAGCATGGGCAGGAGCGTGCCGACATAACTCAGGAAACCGGAGGAACCGTCGGTTTCGGGGCGAACCGTCACGGTTACGTTCTTGGCTTCCATGCGTTCGGTCAAAGCCGTATCGATCGCAGGCGCATAAGTCTGGAAGGTCGCGCCGCTTTCGGTATAGGAACCGATCACCTTGTTGCCGGTGATCAGCACTTCCTTGACGCGGCTGCCATCGACATCCTTCAGGAACTGGGAAAAGGGAATATCCTTCGACCCGGTGCGCTCGGTCGGCTGCTGAAACATGCTGAACAGCGCGATCAGCAGCAGGGCAATGATTGCCCAAAGGGCAAAATTTCTGAAATTAGGGTTCATCGAACTCCCCGGAACCTGTCGCAGCCCGCAATGATTTGTGGCTGCATTCTTATGTCTAACATAGGGTTGCGCGACCGGCTTGCCAAGGTAAACTCAGGTTCAACCTGTCTTTTCCGTCAAAACATCGTGAACCGGAGGAGCAAGATACCGGTCACGGCCAAAGAGCGCAGCGATGCTATCCGCCATCATCAGGTCGAAACGCGGCAAAAAGGTGTCGTAAAGGCCGATACTGCTTTCGACCAAGGCCGCGGGCGACAAGGGGGCCCGGCCCACCGAAGAGAAGGCCGGGGCCGATTTGGCCGCGCGTTTGAGGATCGCGTCAGGGAGACCTGCGGCAATCGGTCTCGCCGCGAGTTTCACCGCATCGACACCGCCACCAACCATCAATGGCACCACACCGGTATTCGTGACGATGAAGCGGCCGTCCCAGATCGCTTTCTGATGAGGCAGTATAACCAGATCGGGCAGATTTCTTGCCTCCCGATAGAGATAGAGGCCCGAACGGCGGCGGTCGAAGACGACGCGCCCGGCCGTCATCCGGCCATCCCGCCCCTCGGCCAGGAACGCGACTAGCCGCGCCGCGGTTTCTCGGCCCGGCAGATGCCGCCTGCCGCCCATGACCGCGGTGAGCGACAGAATTGCCCGGCGGCAGTCCGGATCGGACACCTTCTCGGCGAGCACCGGTTCGATCTGCGCGGCAAGCCCTTCGAAAACGACGGCATGCCGCTCAAGCAGACTGGCGGCACGCGCGCTGGAACGACGGCGCACTTCGGCCGCAACGGTGAATTGATCGGTGGTCGATTGGGCGTCATCTTGGAGCGCCTGCCGAACTCGGACACGCTCGAAGCGCAGATTGGCATTGCTCGGATCATCGAACCAGTCTTCGCCCCGGAGCGTGAGATAGTCGCGGATATCGGCCCGGCGCTGCCTGAGAAACGGCCGCAACACCCAGACGCGGCGATCGACAAGCATTCCATCCGCCATCCCCGCCAGGCCGGGCGCATCCGCCTGCGAGCGGCTTTGCCGCATTGTGACGGTTTCGGCCTGATCGTCGGCCGTGTGGGCCGTCGCGATGCACTGCGCACCCATCTCCTCGGCAGCGTCAGACAGCAATTTGTAACGCGCCTCGCGGGCTGCAGCCTGAAGGCCCGTTTCCGGCTTTTCGCCCCGCCACTGGCGCGTGAGATGGGGGATTTTCCTGCCCGCGCAAAAATGTGCGACGGCACGCGCTTCATCGGCAGATTCCGGCCGCAAGCCATGGTCGATGGTGCAGGCGGACAGGGAAAAAGCGGAAAAGCCGCCGCGCGTGATCGCTTCGTGCAGCGCAAGCAGCAGGCCTTTCGAATCGCTACCGCCGGAAACGGCGGCGAGGATCATGCCGGGCGTCTTGAAAGTCGAAAGAAACTGTTTCGCCGCCTCGACAATGGCGTGCGGCGCGGCGCGATCTGCATCAGCAGGCAAGGCGGCTCTGTTCGCTGGTAACCTTGGCCTTCACTGCCTGGGAAGCTTTGGGATAGCGCTTGTTGACCTCGCGCAGCGTCGCGCAGGCTGTATCTTTGTTGTCGAGAGCAGCGAGCGACATGCCGAGCTTCAAGAGCATTTCCGGCGCCTTCGGCGACTTGCCATAGGTCTGGTGCGCATTCAGGAAGGTCTTGGCCGCGTCGTTGAACTTGCCCTGCGAATATTGCGCTTCGCCCATCCAGAAGCTGGCATCGGCCGCTTTTTCGCCATTCGGAAAGACATCCAGATAGTCGCGGAATTCGTTTTCGGCCTGACTGTAGTCGCCGGTCAGGACATGCCCGTAGGCCGACTGGTAGAGATCGCCGGGATTGTCCAGCGCTGCCGTCTGCTGCTGGCTGTCCGGGGTCTGGTTGATGCCCTGATCGACACCCGGAAGCGTCGCTTCGAGGCCGGTCGTGTTTCGATTCGCCGCAACGGGATTGCCGTTTTCATCGAACACGATCTCGCCGAGGGTTGTCGGCGGAGCGCCCGTGTTACCGCTCGCAGTAGTGTCCGATCCCAAACCTGCGTTGGGATCGGTTGCCGCTGCCTGATCATCCGTTGCCGGCACGCCGGTGGATGCAGTGTCGTTTGTCGGCGGCGTTTCCACCTGGCTCTTCTTGGTAGAGCCCGACTTGCCGCTTTCCAGGTCCTGGAAGCGGAACTCGTTGTCTTCCTGGAACTTGCGGATCTGTTCCTGCATCTGCAGGAGCTGGAAGCTCATTTCCTCGATACGCCCGTTGAGCGAGCGGATCTGTTCCTCGAGCTGCCCTATGCGTCCGATCTCGCTCGACTGGACCTTCAGCAGCGGCGCCTTGCCCGGCGACTGGGTCTCGCCGTGAATTGCGCGGTTAAACAGCGCAGAAAGCGGCATGGCGGTAACTGTCTGGCCAAAGCCCGCAAAGGCGGTCAGGCCGATCAATCCCGCCACGACAAAATGTTTCATGTCATGTGTCCCGTTTGAATATATTCCACTCTCGCCCGCAGCCGGTGCAAATCGGCCTTCGGGTGATTGCCGCACAGTTTTCCAATTGGCCTCAAAAAGCAACGGAGTTCGGTGAAAGTGTGACAAAAAAGAAAGGACGGCCTGAAGACCGCCCTTTCCATAAGCTTTTTCCGATGTGCGGCAATTACATGCCGGCGCCACCGAGAACCGTGACGGCGCGGCGGTTCTGCGACCAGCAGGAAATGTCGTCGCAGACGGCGACCGGCTTTTCCTTGCCGTAGGAGATCGTCTTCATCTTGCCGGCCGGGATACCGCGCGATGCGAGGTAGTCGCGGGTTGCAGCAGCGCGGCGTGCGCCGAGGGCAAGGTTGTACTCGCGGGTGCCGCGCTCGTCGGCGTGACCTTCGATCGTGATCGCATAGTTCGGGTAGCGCTGCAGCCACTGAGCCTGCTTGTCGAGGGTTGCCTGCGCATCGGCACGAATCGAGGTGGAGTCCGTGTCGAAGAAGATGCGGTCGCCGACATTGACCGTGAAGTCCTGCGTCGAGCCCGGCGTCGCTGCGTTCAGGCCGAGTTCGCCAGCGCTGTTCGGCAGGTTCTTCTTTGAGGCGCAGCCGGCAATGGCGAGCGTCATGAAAAGGGCAACCATGACCGGATTGCGAGCGATGGTTTGCATGCGGCCTTCGGCCTTGGCGTGAATGCGGCTCATGGGCCGGTCTCCTTGGATGTCTAAATTCAGGGTTGCCAGACTGTAACCGGAAGCGGTTAATCGACGTTCAACAGGTATGGTTAACAGAGTGTCAAAATATGCATGAAGGCTTGCTAGATCAGCCCTTTGCGGCGAGAAAGCGGCGGCCTCGCCACTTTCCTGCCGCATCGCAGCAACGCTATTCGAGCAGCGGCGACCAGGCCGGATCGGATGCAAAGCCCTGGGTGGAGATCAGCTGTTCGTTGTAGCCGGTCAGGTCGATCGAGTAGAGTTGTGGGCCGCCGGCACCGGCATTCTGACGGAAGAACATCAGGACGCGGCCGTTCGGCGCCCAGGTCGGGCCCTCGTTGTGGAAGCCCGTCGTCAGGATGCGTTCGCCCGAACCGTCCGGCTTCATCACGCCGATCGAGAACTTGCCACCCGACTGCTTGGTGAAGGCGATCAGGTCGCCGCGCGGCGACCAGACCGGGGTCGAGTAGGAGCCGTCACCAAAGGAGATGCGGTTCTGACCACCCCCGCCGGCGCTCATGACGTAGAGCTGCTGGCGACCGCCGCGGTCGCTTTCGAAGACGATCTGGCTGCCATCCGGCGAATAGGAGGGCGAGGTGTCGATCGCGGCCGTCGAGGTAAGGCGCGTCGTTGTCCGCGAACGCAAGTCCATCGTGTAGATGTTGGCGTTGCCTTCCTGCTGTAGGCTCATGATGACCCGCTGGCCATCCGGCGAGAAGCGCGGCGCAAAGGTCATGCCGGGAAAATTGCCGACGACTTCGCGCTGTCCGGTCTCGAGCTGCAGCAGGTAGACGCGCGGCTCGTTGCCCTCGAAGGACATGTAGGTGATTTCCTGCTTGTTCGGCGAGAAGCGCGGCGTCAGCACGATATCGTTGGAATTGGTGACCGCGCGGGCGTTGAAGCCGTCCTGGTCCATGATCGCCAGCTGCCGCTTGCGGGCCGTTTTCGGGCCGCTTTCGGCGACATAGACGATGCGGGTGTCGAAGTAGCCCTTTTCACCGGTGATGCGCTCATAGATCGCATCGGCGATGATATGGGCGACACGGCGCCAGTTTTCCGGCTGGGTAAAGAACTGCTGGCCGGTCATCTGCTGGCCGGCAAAACTATCCCACAGGCGGAACTCGGCCTTCAGGCGGCCATCACCTTCCTGGGTCACGCGGCCGGTGACAAGCGCCTGCGCATTGATGACCTTCCAGTCCTCGAAACGCGGTGCGGCATCCGGATTGCTGATCTTCTCGATGAAGGCGCCCTTGTCGATCGGCGCAAACAGGCCGGAACGCTTCAGGTCGGCAGCGACCACGTCGGAAATCTTCTGTCCCAGTTCACCCTGCAGGAAATCGGTGACGGCGATCGGCAAGGGCTCGACATTACCCTTGTTGATGTTGATTTCCACTAGCGCATGCGCGGGCGAGGTCAGCAGCGTGACCATCGCCGCGATCGCGACGAGAAAACGGAAGGGGTTTCGTTTCAGCATGGTTATAGAAGCCTCTCAGCCATTCATTCGTGTTCTGTTGTTAGAGCATTGCGCTCGGATCGAAATTGACGACGACATCACTCCAGGAATCGTATTTGTCAGCAGGCAAATCGGTAAACGGCGCGGATTTCATGATCGCGCGTCGGACGCTGCCTTCAAATGTACGACGCGCAGATTCCGTTCCGCCGGAAGCCACCACTTCGGGCGTGCCAATAAGCTCACCGTTTCTGTCAAGCTGCATGGAGACTCGAATCGTCAGTCCCTCTGCGCCAGACGTACCTGCGATAATCGACCAATTACCTTCGATTTTGCCTCTCAGTGCATCCATCTCGCTTTGGGAAAGCGTATTGCCCGTCGTCTTGTCGGCACCGGCGGCTGCCGGATTCTTAGCGCGCTTTGCGCCCCCGCCTGACGAATCCTGTTTATTGAGAAGCGCGGCAACCTCGTCAGCGTTGAAATCAGACTCCTTGGCAGTCGCGGCCTTTTTCTTTTCTTTCTTGTTTTCTTCGTTCTTGCGATCAGGCGTCTTGGCCGTCTGCGCCTGCTGCTCGACCTTCGGCTTCATGACCGGCGTCGGGATCTTGTCCGGCAGCGCCTCGGCTTCCGGATTTTCAGCGGGCTGCTCCTCGGTCGGCTTTTCTTCCGGCTTCGGGTCTGGCTTCACTTCCTGCTTGGGTTCAGGCAGCGAAGCGACTTCGGTCGCGGGCTCGGAGGCAGGCTTCTCTTCAGTGACCTCGGGGCTGTCTTCCTTGACAGGCTCAGGGGTGGGAACGGGCTTTTCCTCCGCCTTTATGGCGCCTGTCGATTCCTTTTCGATCGGCTTCGATTCCGGCTTGGGCGGCGTCTTCAGGTCGACATCGTTTTCACCGATGTTCTCGGCGTCCTTGACTTCCGTCGGCTTCTTGGTGGGTACCGCTGATGGCGTTTCCGCCTTCGGCGCTTCCTTGTCGCCCTGCTGAAGCTGGGTGAGCTCCTCGATCGGGACGATATCGACCGGCATCGACTCCAGATTGGAGACTTCGAACTTTTCGGGACTGCCAAGCGATACCAGCGCCCAGGTCAGCACCAGGGCGTGCAGCACAGCGGATGTGACGAGACTGGTCTTCATCGCAGCGCTCTACTGGTCCTTCTTCGGCTGGGTCACGAGGCCGATGTTCTTGAAGCCGGCCTCCTGGATGCGGGACATGACGTCGGCGATCACGCCGTAGGGCGAGGTGGCGTCGCCGCGCACAAAAATGCGCTCGCTATAGCCTGTGGTGGCGATCGCCTCGAGCTTGGCCGCGACCTCCTCGACCGGGATCGGCGTTTCCTGCAGGAAGACCTGGCCATCGCTCTTGACGGAGATGGTGATAGGCTGCGTTTCGGAATTGAGCGCTTTTGCCTGCGTTTCCGGCAGGTCGATCGGCACGCCGACCGTCATCATCGGGGCGGCGACCATGAAGATGATCAAGAGCACCAGCATCACGTCCACGAAGGGCGTGACGTTGATTTCGCTCATGATGGCCTTGCCGCGGCCGCGACGGCGGCGTCCGCCACCCGAGCCCTTCGATCCGCCTACTGCCATACCCATAGCAAATACTCCGTCTTTTCGGCCCGGTTACTGCGCGGCCTGGCGCGGCTGCTGCAGCTTCTCGTCGATCTGGCGCGACAGGATGGCCGAGAACTCGTCGGCAAAACCTTCCATGCGAGAGGTGATCTTGCCGGCGTCGGCGGAGAACTTGTTGTAGGCGATAACCGCGGGGATAGCGGCCAGAAGGCCGATGGCGGTGGCAAGCAGCGCCTCGGCGATACCGGGCGCGACGACGGCAAGGTTTGTCGACTTCGAACCGGCGATCGCCTGGAACGAGGTCATGATACCGACGACCGTACCGAACAGGCCGACGAACGGACCGGCCGAGCCGATGGTGGCAAGCGAGCCGAGCCGCGCTTCGAGCACTTCGGACTCCCGCGAAAGCGTGACATCCATCGCCCGGTCGATACGCATCTGCAGGCCGATCGGCGAACGGGCACCGCGCTCGAAGGATTTCTTCCACTCGCGCATGGCGGAAACGAAGATCGCGCCCATGCCGGAAGTCTGTCGGTCGGACAGTGTCCGATACAGTTCCTCAAGGGACTGTCCCGACCAGAACACCTGTTCGAAGGCATCCAGCTGGCGGCGAACCTTGCCGTATTTCAGCGTCTTGTCGACGACGATCGCCCAGGTCCAGACGGAGGCACCAATCAGCCCCAGCATCACCAGCTTGACGACGAAACCCGCTTCCATGAAAAGCGACCACAGCGTTACGTCCGTCGTCGCCGCAGCCAATCCAACCTGTTCCATAGTCTCAAATCCCCGAATCCAAACACCCGGCAAGAGCAGTCTCATGCTCACAGCCAGGTAGCTCAAACGTCATTGTTGCAAGATTGACCCGGCAGCTGCCGATAACCGGCCTCATGCCGATCTTTAAGCTTCCTGTCTGCCTTCTTGCGTTCAATCTTGGTGAAAGGATGACGTGCACTGCACAAAACCCTAATATGGGCATTAAGACATCATTATGGTTAAGGGAGTGTTACTTTATTGCACTGCAATCGCGACGGGCGAAAGCAGGCGGCAGACCGCTCCGGGAACATTCCATCCCTCGCCGCGTTAGGCGGCCATGAGCATCAACACACCGAAGAAATCACCGAACCGTCCCGCACGGCCGCATTTCGATCACCGCGACCGCCTCATCCTTGCACTCTACGCGCAGCTCCGGGCCGAGCGGGAAACCCGCGAGGCGCTGGAATGGGCGATCGAGAACGACGCGATATCGCCCGAGGTGCTGCAGGCGATGATTTCCGACCCCGTGCCCGTCATTACCAGCGAGGATGTGGCAGCCCTTGAACGGCTTCTCGCCCGCGATACGAACACCAGGAACATTCCGCACCAGCCCGCCTGAAGCGAAAAAGGATCGAGACATGGTATCGCGTGTAACACCAACTGGCTCGCGCCAAAGCTTGTCGCCAAGATCGATTTCACCGAATTTACCGATGATGGCCATATCCGCCACGCGGCCTGCGTGAGGACAAGGAGGCAACCGCCGTGACACTGAAATCGGAAAAAACCGTCTCGACGAAATCAGCGCAGAAGAAGGCGGCCAAGCTCGAAGCGCCCTCGGACGCAACCGCCTCCGCGAGCAAGACGACCCCCAAACGCAAGAAAACCGATGGCGAAGGCGATGTGCTCGGCATCCGCATTTCCCATGCCGACCGCCTGCTCTTTTCCGATCCGGACATCACCAAGCTCGACCTCGTCCGCTATTACGGCGTCGTCGCCGACCGCATGCTGCCGTTTGCCGCCAAGCACCCCGCCTCGATCCTGCGTTGCCCGCAGGGGCCGGACCATCAATGCTTCTACCAGAAACATGCCGGCGAGGGATTTCCGGACGAGATCCACCAGGTGCCGATCGAGGAATCGGACGGCGACGTCGCGAACTATCTCTATGTCGATGATGCCAGGGGCCTCATCGCTGCCGTGCAGATGGGCACAATCGAGTTTCACATCTGGGGCTCGACCGTCGACAAGCTCGACGCGGCCGACCGCCTCGTTTTCGATCTCGATCCAGATCCGAGCGTGACATTTGAAACTGTGAAGACGGCGGCCGTCTATCTCAGCAAGACGCTTGACGATATCGGCCTGAAATCGCTCGCCATGGTCTCGGGCGGCAAGGGCATCCACGTCATCGTGCCCCTATCCCGCCACGCGCCGTGGGAGGATGCCAAGGCGTTTGCCAAGGCGCTTTCCGTCAAGATTGCCGATCAGGACCCGGACCATTACATCGCCACCATGTCGAAGGCGAAGCGCAAGGGCCGCATCTTCATCGACTGGCTGCGCAATGAACGCGGGGCAACCGCCGTCGCCCCCTATTCGGTCCGGGCCCGCAAGAGAGGTCCGGTCGCGACGCCTGTCACCTGGGAGGAACTGACCGACCTCGACGCCGCCAACAGCTTCCGTATTCCGGATATCCTCGGCAGGATCGAAGAGGGAAACGACCCGTGGGCTGAGGCAAAGGATTGGAAACAGCGCCTGACCAAGGCGATGCTGAAAGCGGCGGGTGCCGAGAGCTGATCAGCCCTGCCCCAAAAACTTCTTTCCCAGCGCTTCCGGCAGCCGGCGCGGCCGGCCCTGTCCGTTGATCACGGCAATGATCACCTTGGCGGCGATCAAAAGCGTGCCTTCGCGGCGGATTTCCTGGCCCAGCACCATCTTGGCACCGCCCGCCTTTTCAGTCGTCGTGGTGATCGTCAGGATGTCGTCCATGCGCGCCGGCGCCTTGAAGTCGATTTCCATGCGATGGACGACGAAGACGAGACCTTCCGCGTCCCCCTCGATCGCCAAGGTCGCCTGCTCGACACCCAAAAGCCGCAGATAGTCGGTGCGGGCCCGCTCCATGAAATGCAGGTAACGGGCATGATAGACGACGCCGGAGAAATCGGTGTCTTCGTAGTAGACCCGCTGCACCAGCCGGTGCCCGTGATCTGTCAGTTCGCCGGAAAGTGCGATCAACGTCATTCACAACCTCGGAAGTTTTCTTTTTCCTGTGGCGGAACAAACGCCTTTTGGCAAGCATTGTCGTTCTGTCACATTCCATCCCTATCACCGTCACATAGTTTTCCAGTGAGGAGATTCCCTGCATGAAGATTGCTGTCCTTGGCGGTGATGGCTTCGTCGGCTGGCCGACGGCCCTGCATTTGTCCGATGCCGGGCATGACATTCACATTCTCGACAATCTCTCGCGGCGGTGGATCGACACCGAACTCGGGGTCCAATCTCTCACCCCGATGGATTCCATTCAGGAGCGGACCCGCATCTGGCACACCGAAACCGGCCGCCGGATCCATTTTCACCTGATCGATCTCGCTCGCGATTACGAGCTCCTCAAAAACTGGCTCGCCGAAAATCGCCCTGACGCCATCATCCACTTCGCCGAGCAGCGCGCAGCCCCCTATTCGATGAAGAGCGACCGGCACAAGAACTACACGGTCAACAATAACGTCAATGCCACGCATAACCTCCTGAACGCCTTGGTCGAGATCGGCCTCGACGCGCATCTCGTTCATCTCGGCACCATGGGCGTCTATGGCTATTCGACCGTAGGTGCCGCGATCCCGGAAGGCTATCTGCCGGTTGGTATCGAGACGCAGGACGGCCGCACCGTCGCCCAGGAAATCCTCTACCCGGCCAATCCCGGCTCGATCTACCACATGACCAAATGCCTCGATCAGCTGCTGTTCCAGTTCTACGCCAAAAACGATGGCGTGCGGATCACCGATCTGCACCAGGGCATCGTCTGGGGCACGCATACCGAACAGACCCGCCGCCACACCCAGCTGATCAACCGTTTCGACTATGACGGCGACTACGGCACCGTGCTCAACCGTTTCCTCATCCAGGCGGCGATCGGCTATCCGCTGACGGTGCACGGCACCGGCGGCCAGACCCGCGCCTTCATCCATATCCAGGATTCGGTGCGCTGCATCGAACTCGCTTTGATGAACCCGCCCCAGCGCGGCGCCCGTGTCGAAATCTTCAACCAGATGACCGAAACACACCGAATTCGCGACCTTGCCGAAATGATCGCCGGCCTGACCGGCTCCGAGATCGCCTGGCTGCCCAACCCGCGCAAGGAAGCCGCCGAAAACGATCTCGTCGTGCACAACGAGAAGTTCCGTGAGCTCGGCCTCAATCCGACCACGCTTCAGAATGGCCTGCTTGCGGAAATCGTCGACGTCGGCAAGAAATACGCTTATCGCGTCGACCGCAGCCGCGTGCCGGCCGTTTCGGCCTGGACGAAGGACATCGCCACCAAGATCAATCACGATCCGGAAGGCCGGAGGCTGAAATCGGTTTCATGACGCAACCCGCTCTGGTTTCAGAGGGCATCACCCCTTCCGGTCCCGCCGGATCGCGTAGTGCGTTCGTCACGCTGGTGACGAACGCCGACTACGCCATGGGAGCGACCGCGCTTGCCCGCTCCATACGCTTGACAGACACCAGCGCCGATATGGTCGTCCTTCACACCGGTGGCGTCGAACCCGATCGGCTCGTCCCGATTGCCGATCTCGGCTGTCGCCTCGTCGCCACCGACCTCTTGCCGCTGTCGGACGCCTTCAACGAACGTCATGCGCGCAAGAGCATCCATCACACCGCCCCTTTTACCAAAGGCCGCAAACCCGATTTCCACTCGCCACTCGACAACTTCTGCAAGCTGCGGCTCTGGCAGCTGACGGAATACGATCGCTGCATCTTCATCGATGCTGACGCGCTGGTCCTGAAGAACATCGACCGCTATTTCGCCTATCCCGAATTTTCCGCAGCACCCAACGTCTACGAGAGCCTTGCCGACTTTCATCGATTGAACTCGGGCGTTTTCGTAGCCGCCCCGTCGCTTTCAACCTTCGAAGCCATGTTGACACGGCTGGATGCACCCGATGCCTTCTGGCCACGCACCGACCAAACCTTTCTGCAAAATTTCTTCCCCGACTGGCACGGCCTGCCCGTCACGATGAACATGCTGCAATATGTCTGGTTCAACATGCCGGCGCTGTGGGACTGGGCGTCGATCGGCGTGCTGCACTACCAATACGAAAAACCTTGGGAAAAGGACCACCCGAAAGAAGAAAGGCTGCAACCTCTGATCGATCTCTGGCATGCTTTCTTCACCGGCGAAAACATCCCGGAGATTACCAACCTGCCAAATCCGGACCTGCCAAACCCGGACTGAATTCAGGAAGCTTATGACCCGCGTTCTCGTTTCCGGCGGCACCGGCTATGCCGGCCGCTTCATCGTCGAGCACCTGCTGGCAGGCGGCTACAAGGTCACCGTCGGCGGCCGCACCGCGCCCGAACCGGGCTTCTTTTCGAAGGACGTTCCCTTCGTTCCCCTGATCCTCGATCCCGAAGCAGACCAGATCGAGGCCTTCGACCATATCTACTATTTTGTCCACGCGGCCTTCGACCACCTGCCGGGCAAATATCGCGGCGGCGAAGGCGACGATCCAGACGGGTTCCGCCGCGCCAATCTGGACGGAAGCGTGCGGCTTTTCGAAACCGCGCGCGATGCCGGTGTTCGCCGCTGTGTTTTCCTGTCGAGCCGTGCCGCCTATGGCCCGCAAGCAGCCGGTGCTCTTCTGACGGAAGACATGCCTGCCAAGCCCCATACGCTGTACGGCGAGGTAAAGCTGCAGGCCGAACGCAGCCTTCTTTCGCTTTGCGGCCACGGCTTCGTCACGACAAGTCTCAGAGCGACTGGCATCTACGGTCCCTCGGGGCCGGGCCGAAAACACAAATGGGCTGCGCTTTTTGAGAACTACCTGTCAGGAACGATCGTCGGGCACCGTGCCGCGACGGAAGTACATGGCGAGGATGTCGCCAAAGCCGTGCGGCTGATGCTTGAGGCCGACGCCATGCGGATCAATGGCGAGACCTTCAACGTGTCGGATATCCTAACTGACAACCACGAAATCCTCTCCATCCTTCAGCGGGTGACCCACTGTCCGCATCCGCTGCCGGAAGCAGCGGATGCGGACAGTGCCGCCTATAATCCGATGGGAACCTGCAAGATCGAGGCACTGGGCTGGAAGCCTGGCGGCAGAGATTTGCTGCGGTGGACGGTTGAACAGCTCGCTTCATAAGATCAAGGCACGGGCCGGCAAACGCTCGCCCCGAAGTCGCGCACGGCATTGAACGGCCTGGGCGGCGTGGTGGCGCGTTCGCCTTCAGCCGAGGTCTACGACGACGATTTCCGGCGGCGAACCGAGACGAAAGGGCATGATCGACGTGCCGAGTCCGCCGGAAACGATCAGGTTACGGTTATCCTCGACGATATGGCCATAAGCATAGCGGTTGCGGAAGCGTGATGGGACGATGGGAGAATAGCCAAAGACACGGATTTGTCCGCCATGCGTGTGCCCCGAAAGGGTCAGTGATACGCGATCCGGCACCGTCGGAAAAACATCCGGCTCATGCGCCATCAGGATAACGGGTGCCTCCCCGCTGATCTGCGCCATCGTTGCGGGCAGGTCATCCATCCCCGGCCATGGCCCGATCTGATCCGCAAGCCCTGCGAGCCAGAACGAACGGCCATCCTTCTCTAAACACACCGCGCGATTGTCGTAGACCGCTACATTGATCGATGAAAGCGCGCCGTGAACAAGTGTCGGTCCCTTTCCGGCAGCCATCGCTCCCGGATCGTCCAACCAGTCATGATTGCCCAGCACCGCGTGGACGCCGAGCGGTGCCGACAGACGGGCGAGCTCGCGGGCCCAATCCTCCGGCGCGACATGGCCGGCGCTTAATCGCATGCCGGACAAAAAGTCCCCCAGCAGCAGGATCATGTCACCACCAAGACCGTTGGCCTGCTCGCAGATCTCGCCGATCCGCCGAGGCGACATCCAGGGTGTGCAGGCATGAATGTCTGCAAGCACGACCAGCCTCAATTTCAATCCGGCCGGCCAATTGTTCGGGACGAGACGATACCGCGTTACGCGCGGCTGCCGGGCCGGCTCTATCCCGACGGCATAAGCGCCGGTCGCCATGCCACTCAGCAACAAACTCGCGAATGCCCCTAGAAAGCCGCGCCGTGTGATCAATCAATCGTCCTCTTGGAACAGGCGGAACTGGGTGGTTTCCAGATCCTTCGGCACCTGCAATCCAAGATGTTTCCATGCATTTGCGGTCAAAACACGTCCGCGCGGCGTACGCTGGATAAAACCCTGCTGGATCATATAGGGCTCGATGATGTCCTCGATCGCATCGCGCGGCTCCGAAAGCCCGGCAGCGATCGTTTCAATGCCGACGGGACCGCCGCCGAAATTGAGCGCGATCATGGTCAGATAGCGCTTGTCCAATTGATCCAGTCCCATATTGTCGACCAGAAGCCGCGTCAGCGCCTCGTCGGCGATCTGCTTGGTAACGGCTTCGGCCTTTGCCACCTCGGCGAAATCGCGCACCCGGCGCAACAGCCTGCCGGCAATACGCGGCGTTCCGCGCGAGCGTCGGGCAATTTCGCGGGCACCGTCGTCGGTCATGCCAAGCCCCATCAGCCGGGCGCCGCGCCGAACGATCAGCTCCAGTTCTTCGACCGTATAGAAGCTCAACCGCACCGGAATGCCGAAACGATCGCGCAACGGCGTCGTCAGAAGGCCGAGCCGCGTGGTGGCGGCGACCAGCGTAAACTTGGACAGGTCGATCTTCACCGAGCGCGCCGCCGGTCCTTCGCCGATGATCAGGTCGAGCTGAAAGTCCTCCATCGCCGGATAGAGGATTTCCTCGACCGCCGGGTTGAGCCGGTGGATTTCATCGATGAACAGCACATCGCGGTCTTCGAGATTGGTTAGAAGCGCCGCGAGATCGCCCGCCTTGGCGATCACCGGTCCCGAGGTCGAGCGGAAATTGACGCCGAGTTCCTTGGCCATGATCTGCGCCAGCGTCGTCTTGCCGAGGCCGGGCGGGCCGACGAACAGCACGTGATCCAACGCCTCGCCGCGGTTCTTCGCCGCCTCGATGAACACCTTGAGATTGGCACGCGCCTCCGCCTGACCGGTGAACTCGTCGAGCGACTGCGGCCGCAGCGTCGTATCGAGGTCCTCGCCCCGCTTTTCCGGTGTGATCAGACGTGCGGCATCGGTCATGCGAGGAGTTCCATTCCGGGGACTTTGCGTGCGGCCTTCACATCGAAGGTCTTGGTGGAGTGACAACCTTCCTCAAACGAGCGGCAGGCAATCACGGCATCTGCAAAATCTGCATTGTTTTTTTCGACAAGCCGAAGAGCCTTTACGACAAGCGTGTGGTTCTCGACGATGAGCCCCCGCGTGTGAAGCAGCCTGTCAATGGCAAACGTAACATCTTTCCTATTGTACCCGTATTGCGACCGAAAGGCCCAATCAAGCTCCAGCAATCCGATAAGCGTGACAAAAGCCGAATAGTCCCGTCCAAGACCTTCTCCGAACTTGAGTGCCGCTGCGCGCTGTACCGGATCGTCATCGATGAAAAGCCGTATCACAATATTCGTATCGAGCCCGAACACCATCACGCGGCGGCGTCCGCTTCATGGTCGTCTTGTGTATCGACTACATTCTCGCCGCCACCCTTCAAGACTGCAGCGTCGATTTCCTCCAGTGTTGCCCGCCCCTTAGGGGGCTTTCCCAGCAAACCGGCAAGATCATTGAAATCGATATTTTTCGGGGTAAGGACGACCTCGCCGTCAACGACGGAATAGATCAACTGATCTCCGGGCCGGAGATTCAAAGCCTCCCTCATCTCCTTCGGGATGGTCACCTGGCCCTTCGACGAAAGCGTAACTTCCCACCACATACAGCAATCCTTCCAACGAAAATCGTTTTGGCGGAAATTCTACCAAATCTCCCTCGATCGCACAAACGACCAATCATCGCGCCAGTTCCTTCAACCCCAGCCGGATCAGCTTAGCGCTGTCGGCGCCCTCGCCGCCATTCTTCAACGCCGCGGCAACAGCGTTTGCCGCCTGATCGCGCGAGTAGCCGAGATTGCTCAACGCCGACACCGCATCAGCCACCGGTGCTGCAGCGACACCTTCGCCAAGCTCCTGCTTCAGGCCGATATTGGCCGCCGCCTCGCCGGCAAAGGCGGGCGCCTTGTTCTTCAGTTCGGTAACGATACGCACCGCGACCTTCGGGCCGACACCCGGCGCCCGCGACACGGACGTCTTGTCCTGCAGGGCGATCGCATTCGCCAGTTCGCCGGGCGTCAGAACCGAGAGTACCGCCAGCGCCACCTTGGACCCGACGCCCTGAACGCTCTGCAGCAGCCGGAACCACTCCCGCTCCAGCGCCGTCAGAAAGCCGAACAGCCGCAACTGGTCCTCGCGCACATAGGTCTCAATGAACAGAATGACGGCTTCACCCGGAGAGCCTAGCTTCGACAATGTGCGCGACGAGCAATGGGCGACATAGCCGACGCCGTGCACGTCGAGAACGACGTGGTCGTCGCCGATCTCGTCGATCGTTCCCTTGAGTTTGCCGATCATGGCGCAAAGTCCTTCATGGGTAGGTTTCCGGCGTGATCAGTTCGACGGAAGGGAAATAGGTTTTGTAGCGCACAGGATCTCTCGTCAAAAGCCGATAACCGCGTACGGCGGCGTGGGCCCCGATATAGAAATCGGGCAACGGCGAACGCTTGTCGCCCCCTGATTTCTTGTACTGGAGAAAAGCCTGGCCGGCAGCATAGGCCGCATCCCAGGGCAAATCTTCCCGCAGGAAAGCCGACGGCGAGAGCGCTGCTTCAAGCGCACCGGAAAAGGCGAAACCGGCCGCCATTTCCGCATAGATCAGCGGATTAATCACCACAGGACCGTTGCGCCTTGCGTCCGCCAAGCGCAACGCCGACCAATCCTCGAAGGCGCTGCCCGTATGGAACACATCGATCAGCACATTTGTGTCGATCAATGTCGCCATCAGTCTCTCAGCATTCTGTAGAAATCATCGCCGTCCATACCGCCGAGACTCATCGTTCCCTTGTGGCGGTTCAAATGGTCGGTAAATTCCTGGACGGCGCGTTCGATGCCGGCCTTAGCGGGCTCGACACGCCGCAAAATGGCCTGATTGCCCTTCAGAATGAATTCGACATCGGCCCCCGGCTCGATGCCGAGGTTCGTTCGCACATTCTTCGGGATGGTGACCTGGCCTTTTTCGGTGACGCGCATGGTAATACCTCTGTGGTATTACCTAGCCGCTCAAACGGAACAAGTCAAGAACAAATCAACCAGCGAGCGCCGCCATCCGCATTCGTGCCGCACCGCGATTGTGCGCATGGCAGATGGCGATCGCCAGCGCATCGGCCGCGTCATTGCCCTTGAATTCGGCCCTCGGCATCAGGATTTTCAGCATCATGTGGATCTGCTGCTTCTCGCCGTGACCGACGCCGATCACCGCCTTCTTCACCGCATTCGGCGCATATTCAGCGACCGGCAAGCCTGCCCGCGCCGGTACCAGCATGGCGATACCGCGCGCTTGTCCGAGTTTCAGCGTCGCCACCGCATCCTTGTTGACGAAGGTCTGCTCGACAGCCGCCTCGTCCGGCTTGTGGCTGTGGATCACGTCCGCCAATCCGTCATGCAACTGGCAAAGACGCGACGCGAGGTCCATCTCGCCGTCGGATGTCACTGTACCGGAAGCAACGAAGCGCAAGGAGTTGCCAAGCGTGTCGATGACGCCCCAGCCGGTACGGCGAAGCCCCGGATCGATGCCGATGATTCGAATCGTGTTTTGCATGCTGAACCCTATTCCCGATAACGGGACGCTGCCAGCAAAATGTGAACAAAACAAAAACATTCCCATGATTTAGCGGTCGATGAACTGCATCGTCTCCAACGCGGCAGGCTTGGATTTACGAAATTCGATCTTACATAGGTTTCTATCAAATCCGTTGATCGAAGGTTTCCCCATGGTCCCCTTTTCCATCCTCGACCTCTCCCCGATCACCCAAGGGGCAAGCGCGTCTGAGGCTCTGCAGAATTCACGCCGCCTGGCGCAGGAGGCGGAAGCGGCGGGCTACAAGCGCTTCTGGCTGGCCGAACATCACGGCATGAAAGGCATTGCCAGTGCCGCAACGTCGATCGTCATTTCCCATGTGGCGGCCGGCACGAAGACGATCCGGGTCGGCTCCGGCGGCATCATGCTGCCGAACCATTCGCCGCTGGTGATTGCCGAGCAATTCGGCACGCTCGCAGCACTATATCCCGGCCGCATCGATCTCGGCCTGGGTCGCGCGCCGGGAACCGACATGCGCACCGCCTCGGCCCTTCGCCGCAACATGGAGGCAAGCGCCAACAATTTCCCCAACGATGTCGTCGAATTGCAGGCGCTGCTCGGGCCTGCGAAGGAAGATCAGGCCCTGATCGCCGTTCCCGGCGCCGACAGCAACGTGCCGATCTGGCTGCTCGGCTCCAGCCATTTCAGCGCCCATCTCGCCGGCATGCTCGGCCTGCCCTTCGCCTTCGCCTCGCATTTCGCGCCCGATATGCTTTTGTCGGCGCTGGAGATCTATCGCGAGCGCTTCGAGCCGTCGCAATATCTTGACCAGCCGCATGCCATGGTCGGCATCATGGGTGTCGCCGCCGATACCGATGATGAGGCCAGCCACCTCTTCACCTCGATGCAGCAATCCTTCGTGGCGCTTCGCCGCAATGCACGCGGCCAGTTCCCGCCGCCTGTGGCTTCGATGGACGGGCTGTGGAGCGAGACGGAGAAGATCTTCGTCGATCATGCCATGACCTATGCGGTCGTCGGCGGCCCGGACACGATCAGGACGAAACTCGACCGCTTCCTCGACCAGACGCAGGCCGACGAGCTGATCATTTCCATGCCGATCTACGACATGGACGCGCGGCTGAAATCGGTGCGTCTGTTTGCCGAGGCGCAACAGCAACTGGCAAAGGCCGCATAACAAAAAGCCCGGCTGGAAAACCGGGCTTTTAGCAATCAAATGATTGACTGATCAGGCCGAAAGCTTGGCCATGACTTCGTCGGAGACTTCGAAGTTGGTGTAGACGTTCTGCACGTCGTCGTCGTCTTCCAGCGTGTCTATCAGTTTCATCAGCGACTGGGCGCGTTCTTCATCGACCGGCACGGTGTTTTGGGCCCGCCAGATCGCCTTGACGGTATCGGCTTCGCCGAGTGTTGCTTCCAAGGCCTTGGAAACCTCGCCGATATCCTCGAAACCGCAGACGATGTAGTGGCCGTCCTCGTCGGTCGTCACGTCTTCGGCGCCGGCCTCGATCGCGGCGTCCATGACCTTGTCGGCGCTGCCGACCGACGGCTTGTAGGAGATTTCGCCGACGCGGTCGAAGGAGAAGGAGACAGATCCGGTTTCGCCGAGCGCGCCGCCAGCCTTGGTGAAGGTCGAGCGGACGTTGGAGGCGGTGCGGTTGCGATTGTCGGTCAGCGCCTCGACGATGACGGCGACGCCACCGGGACCGTAACCCTCATAGCGCACGGCCTCGTAGTTTTCACCGTCAGCACCGGAGCCCTTCTTGATGGCGCGCTCGATATTGTCCTTCGGCATCGACTGTGCCTTGGCGTTCTGGATCGCCAGGCGCAGACGCGCGTTCATGGTCGGGTCAGGCAAACCGCCCTTGACCGCGACGGTGATTTCGCGCGCAAGCTTGGAGAACATTTTCGACCGCACTGCGTCCTGGCGGCCCTTGCGGTGCATGATGTTTTTAAACTGTGAATGGCCGGCCATGGCGCCCTCTTCGCATATTTGTCATGTTTGGAATTGGGCGCCTTATAGTTTCATTGGCGCTTTGCGTCCAGAAGGCGCTACTTTTTTTCAGTTGGCGTCGATCCGCCGGCGGCTGAGAAAGAAGGAGTGGCCGTCGTTTCGTTCGCAGGATAGTCCCGTCCGCGTCGAAAGGCAGGAGAAGGGGCCGGCAGTCCAAGTCTCGCCATAGTCGAGCACCGAACCGGCAGAGCAGCAACCCTGATCACCGACGTCTCTAACGAGTATCGCCGCACCGTCGCGCGACAGCGTCGCCCGAACATAGCGCGGCGCGACGCGGTCGCAGGATAGCTCCGGGCCGCCGTCGGCTGGCCGGTAGACCTCCGTTCCACCCTCCGGCGTGTAGACACAGCCGATATTGCCGGATGGCAGCACGAATTCTTCCTGGTGACCGAACGATTTCGTTTCCGGCACAGTGGCGATCTTGTCGCCTTCCGCTGTCGGCATCCGCGGCGGCGGGGCTCCATCGGCCATAGCAAGGGATGTCATGGAAAGGAGGGCAAGCGTGCAGACGGCGAAAAATCTCATTCCATGATTCCTGACAATGTGTCCCCGAAGGTCAGACGCCCTGCAGGATATAAATCAAGGGCTTCCTTGGCAAGGAACGCACCGAAACCATGACGCTCGCTCCCGTCGCAAAGCTCTTGTCGAAACCATCCCCGAACATCTGCAGGAAATTCGTGACCGGCGGCCCGCGCCGATGCATCGGCAGGATCAGCGCCGAGCGCAGCCGCGCCACCACCCGGCTCATGCTTTCCGCACCCATGGTCAGGCCGCCATCGACCGGCACCATCAGCACGTCCAGGCGGCCGATCTCGGCATAGTCGGTCTCGTCGAGTTCGTGATGCAAGTGGCCGAGATGGCCGATGCAGAGACCTGCGACTTCGAAAATGAAGATGGAATTGCCATCCGGCTCCATCGTTCCGCCACCGGCACCAATGTCGGTCGTCACATTGCGGATATAGGTGTCGCCGACGACGACATCGTGATCGGCCGGACCGCCGTCACCGCCCCATCCATGCAATACATGCTTGATCGCCGGGTCAGGCGTTAGCGTGTAGTGGCTGGAGTGCGCCTTGTTCATCGTCACCACGTCCGGCGCCTCGGGGAGCGCATACCAACCGCTGTAATCCGTCGCGATCGAGACGCCGCCGGGCGTCTCGATGAGAAAAGTCGAGTGGCCGATATAGGTGATCTTCACCTCGTCGCCGACGACAGCTTGAACATTAAGTCCAGCCCACGGCTTGAAACTGGCAAAGGCGACATCGGGACGCGCCTCAGCGATCGCCTGGCACTGGCTGACCGGAGCCGCTTGCGCACGGGCCGGCGTCAACCAGAGAAAATGCAAAAACGCGATGGCGGCAAATGGGAGGAGGAGATATCGCAACATCATGCACCCCGCAGTCAAGGATTTGCATGGGCCTTGAGGATAGGCAGGATGGACGCGACGTCCAGCGGCGATTGTGTGCGACGGCTCACAATCGCGTCATTGCGGGTTCGTCCGCCGAGGCGGTTTCACACCCAGAACGCCGGTATCGTCTCCGCCAGCCTGGGTCCGATCCGAAGTGGCGCGATGTTTTCCGCAAGGCCGGTGCGATCGGAAATCTCGACACCGACACCGCAGATGGTCGCCGGGCCGGACGCCGCCTCGAAGCGGCCCTTCGGCATCTTCGAGATGAAGCGGTTCAGCGGCTCTTCCTTCTCCATGCCGAGTGAAGAATCATAATCGCCGCACATGCCGGCATCCGACATGTAAGCGGTGCCGCCATTGAGGATCTGGTGATCGGCGGTCGGTACATGTGTATGGGTGCCGACGACGAAGCTCGCGCGGCCATCGACGAAATGGCCGAAGCACTGCTTCTCGCTGGTCGCTTCCGCATGGAAATCGAAGATGATGGCATCGGCCTGTTCCTTCAGCGGACAGGCGGTGAGAATGGCTTCCGCCGCCTTGAAGGGATCATCCAGTTCCGGATGCATGAAGACGCGGCCCATGACATTGGCGACCAGCACGCGCGCTCCGTTGCGGGCGAAATAGAGATTGGAGCCGCGACCGGGCGTACCTGCGGGATAGTTGGCCGGGCGCAGGAACTGGTCGTGCCGCTCGCAGAAGGTAACGGCCTCCTTCTGGTCCCAGACATGGTTGCCGGTGGTCACGACATCGGCGCCGGCATTGATGGTTTCCAGAAAGATGTCCTCAGTGATGCCGAAGCCGCCCGCGGCATTCTCGCCGTTGACGATGACGAAATCGAGCTTCAGGTCACTGATCAGACCGGGCAATCGGTCCCAGACCGCCGTCCGGCCGGTCTTGCCAACCATGTCACCCAGAAACAAAAGTCTCATATTTGCTTATTCCTAGCCCGAATATCCTGAGCCCGCTTTCGGTCAGCAGGGCGTCCAGCGCCACATCGTGCGGCTCTGCGGGCACTGATGCCACTTCCTGGCAGTCGAATGCAATCCCGATCAGTCGCGGCATATGGCCTTTCCGGCGCAAACGTTCGATCGCACGGTCGTAATATCCGGCGCCGTAGCCAATCCTGTGACCGGTTCTGTCGAAAGCCGACAGCGGCACCAGCATGATGTCGGGATCAAGCACCGGCGCATCCTCGCCCGGTCCGGTCGTGCCGAAACCCGTTTCGACGATCGGAGCGCCGGGCACGAGTTCGCGAAAAACAATGGTCTTCTTGTCGAGAATGACGGGAAGGCACAGCCGCGCGCAGCGCTCGCGCAAGCGCGCCATCAGCGGCCGGATATCGACTTCCGAGCGGATCGGCCAGAAGCCGGAAATCACCTGCCCGGGCTCGAACTCGATGATATCGCCGGCATGATCGAGCATTTTGAGGCTGGCTTTCATGCGTGCTTCCGGCGCCATCGCATCGCGCAGCGCCAGTCGCTCAATCCGCAGCGCAGCCTTCAGTTCCCTCGGTGTCATGCACATGCCCCCTTACCAGCGAGTGTCCATTTCTAGTGCATCCAACCGGGAGAGGGAAACCGTGCCGCCGGCGCTTGTACAACTTTTTGCGACGAAGCGGTCTCTTTCTCAATCTGGCACGCCGTTAGGGGTCTGTTCTGTATGCACTACGGTTCCGCTTTCGCGCTCTTTGCGGCCCGTGCCAGAGGGCGATGCGGCGAACTGTCCGATTCAAGACTGGGCCGGGGCGATGAAGGACAAGATGCTACCGGAACTCGATCCCCTGGAATTGCGCTGCCTGTCCTTGGCGGCGCGCGGGCGGCCCCGGGAAGACATCACGCGCGAAACTGACATTGCCCGCGACCGAATCGAGGAAGCCTTCAATACGGCCATGGAAAAGCTGCAGGCCGGCAACGTCGCGGAAGCGATTTTTCGCGCCGCCCGCATGAACCTGATTTCATAACATCCAGAAGCGGTGGCGTTGCACTCTGCAATCGACGTCTGCGCCGTCGATGCCGATATCATCGAGCAGATGCGCATTGTCGCGCCGCGATATCTCCGCCAGGGTTCGCCGCGCCAGACGCTTTTCCCGCCATTCCCCAATGCTGTGCCAAAAGCACTCTGTCATTCTGACAGACCGTCGCCGTGTCCTGTGATCGTGCTTCATATCCGAAACTCCGAGGTGTTCTCGCCGAGTATCGGACTTGCGTTGACATCAATCCAACGAATTGCGAAGATGTCTGCCATTAGAAAACATGATGGCGAACACGATGTTTCCTCCTCTTGAAAGCGATCTTCTGAGAACCTTCGTTGCCGTGGCCGACAGCGGCAATTTCACCAAGGCGGGGGAGACGGTCGGCCGAACCCAATCGGCCGTCAGCATGCAGATCAAGAAGCTGGAGGATATTCTTGGCGAGCCGCTGTTCGAGCGCGGATCGCGCGGCGTCAATATGACGGGCCACGGTGCGCGGCTTCTCGACAATGCGCGCCGTATCGTCGCCCTTCTTGATGATACCGCCGCATCCATTCGGCTGCCCGCCCTCGACGGCTCAATAAGAATCGGAATTTCGGAGGAATATATCAACTCTACTTTGCCTAAGGCGCTCGGTGCTTTCGCCGCTATTCATCCCGGCGTCGAAGTCACGGTGCAGCAGGGCGTCTCGATGTCCAACCTGGCGGCACTCGAGGCGGGCGAAATCGATATCGCCGTCGTGTTCGAACCCGGTGGCCACACGAAGAACGAAGTCCTCATGGTGGATCCCACTGTCTGGGTGACGTCGGATCAGCATCAGATCCACGAGCGCCATCCCGTGCCGATCGCCACCTACACCTACCTGAAAGGCGGATGGTGCGACGCTCTGGCGCTGAAGAGCCTGAAGAAACGCGGTATCGAAAGTCGCGTGGCCTATATCAGCCGCACCAGCAACGGCCTGATCGCTGCCGTGACATCCGGCCTTGCCATCGCCCCGCTCACCCGCAGCAGCATCCCCGCCGGATGCCGGGAACTGACGGCCGCCGACGGCTACGACGTCATCGACTTTTCGAATGTGGTGCTGAAGACCAGGGCGCGAAGCGCAAACAGCCGGATCATCGAAGGCATGGCCAACGCCATTCGTGAGGCGTTCCGCGCTCCGCCGGCGGCCCACAGCTGACTTTCGTCGGAAAGAAAGAAAGTGCGATCCACACAGCCGATGGATGGTTTACGATCCTGGGTGCCTACAAACGTAGGTGGGCGCCATGTGTCCAGGCCCACGAGCCTGGTCAGGGACAGCTCCCGTTGGATCGAGTATGGCCCCAGGGATTGTGGTGTCCTGTCGAGAAGGGCAGACCGCGACGCTGAATATAGAGGGCATCGACGGCTTGCGCCAGTGCCCACGCTCAACTTCTCAAAATTCAGTTGGCGGAAGCAGCCTTGCCGGTGAGCTTTGCCGCGATTCCATGGATCTGCGACGTAACTTCTGACAGCACCGAGGCCAATGCCTCCTCGGCCTTCTGCTGGTCGGCCAGGGTCGCATCGCGCCCCTGCTTCAGATTGTCGGTCTCCGTCTGCAGGCTTTTCAGCTTGCGGTTCACTTCGCTGAGTTCGTCCATGACCATGATGCCGGCCATGACGGTCAGCCTGAGGTCACCGATTTCGCCGAATTGGGATTTCAGATGGCTGACATACTGGTCGAAGCGGTTGGCGAGATCGGTCAGATGATCTTCCTGGCCCTCTTCGCATGCCATGCGATAGGCCTTGCCGTCGATCGTCACCGTTACTTGCGCCATTCCCGTCACCTGCCCGCAGGCGGACCACGCATCAGCGGTCCAGCACTGCCCTTATCGTTTCCATGGCCGTCACCAGACGGCGCGAGACTTCACGGTTGACTTCCTCAAGACGGTTTGCACGGAATTGCGACTGGTCGAGCTCCTGCGCCAGCCGCGACCGATCAGTATTGACCCGGCGAACCTCGCCTTCGATTTCACCACGGTCGCGCTCCCGGTCGAAGCGCCCGTCAATGGCATTCTCGAGGCTGCTGACTGCGCTGCGTAACTCCTCGATCGCCGCCTTGACTGTCTTTCCTGCCGCCATCACGCTTTCCCGATACGCACCAGCCGGCCTCGAATCGCCGTCCGACCTCTGTATTTCAAGCTCGTTACATTCTTAGACCCATTCGGCACGTCTCCACAACGGCAAGGGCTTCGCAGGTCCGCAGAAGCTGTGGATCACGTCCCTTTAAGTCGATTTGCGTCGCTTGCAGCCACCTCATCTTCTCCAACGGATAGAGGTCGAAAAAGGCCCTACAGAGGCACTCAAAATGGCCGTATTTGTTGACTCCCTCGAAGCAGGTGCTATGTGTCACCCGCTTTCTTAATACGGTCTTTGGAGGATAGAGACCGTTCCCTGTCCACCGAACTCAAGCGGAACAGTCAATGATCTCTCGCGAACAACACGACCGGATGGCAAACGCGATCCGTTTCCTATCCATGGATGCCGTCGAAAAGGCCAATTCCGGTCACCCCGGCCTGCCGATGGGCGCCGCCGACGTAGCAACGGTTCTGTTCTCCCGTTACCTGAAATTCGATCCGAAGGCCCCGCTCTGGGCAGACCGCGACCGCTTCGTGTTGTCGGCCGGCCATGGCTCCATGCTGATCTATTCGCTACTTCATCTGACCGGCTACGAAGACATGACGATGGAGGACCTCAAGCAGTTCCGCCAGCTCGGCTCGAAGACTGCCGGTCACCCGGAATACGGCCATGCCTCGGGCATCGAAACGACGACCGGCCCGCTCGGCCAGGGCATTGCCAATGCCGTCGGCATGGCGATCGCCGAGCGCAAGCTCGCCGAGGAATTCGGCAGCGACCTGCAGAACCATTATACGTATGTCCTCTGCGGCGACGGCTGCCTGATGGAAGGCATCAGCCACGAGGCGATCGCGCTCGCCGGCCATTTGAAGCTCAACAAGCTGATCCTGTTCTGGGACGACAACAACATCACCATAGACGGCGCCGTCTCGCTGTCGGATTCGACCGACCAGATCGCCCGCTTCCAGGCGGTGCACTGGAACACGATCCGCGTCGATGGCCACAATCCGGATGAAATCGCAGCCGCGATCGAAGCCGCCCAGAAGTCCGATCGCCCCACCTTCATCGCCTGCAAGACCGTCATCGGATTCGGCGCCCCGAACAAGGCTGGCACCCACAAGGTCCATGGTTCGCCGCTCGGCGCCGAAGAAATCGCAGCGACCCGCAAGGCGCTCAACTGGGAAGCCGAAGCCTTCACCGTCCCGGCCGACGTTCTCGAGGCATGGCGCGCAGCCGGCAAACGTTACGTGGGCGCGCGCAGGGAGTGGGAAGGCCGCCTGGATGCGACCGAACGCGGCAAAAAGTCCGAGTTCACCCGCCGCTTCGCCGGCGAACTGCCCGGCAACCTCGATGCCGCGATCGACGCCTACAAGAAGAAGATTGCCGATGCGCCGCCGACGGTCGCCACCCGCAAGGCTTCCGAAGACGCGCTTGAAGTCATCAACGGCACACTGCCCGAGACGCTCGGCGGCTCGGCCGACCTGACACCGTCGAACAACACCAAGACCAGCCAGATGAAGTCGATCACCCCGACCGATTTCTCCGGCCGCTACATGCACTGGGGCATCCGCGAACACGGCATGGCTGCCGCCATGAACGGCATCGCGCTGCACGGCGGTCTCATTCCCTACTCGGGCGGCTTCATGATCTTCACGGACTATTGCCGTCCGTCGATCCGCCTCGCGGCCCTGATGGGCATCCGCGTCATCCACGTCCTGACGCACGATTCCATCGGTGTCGGCGAGGATGGCCCGACGCACGAGCCGATCGAGCATATGGCCGCCCTGCGTGCCATCCCGAACCTCCTGATGTTCCGTCCGGCCGACGCGGTTGAAACCGCCGAATGCTGGCAACTGGCGCTCAAGGAGCAGCATCGCCCGTCTGGCCTGGCGCTGACCCGTCAGAACCTTGCGCCGTCCCGCCTGAAATACGAGGCCGAAAATCTCTGCGCCAAGGGTGCCTACGAGCTCATCGCCGCCGACAATGCCAAGGTGTCGATCTTCGCATCCGGCTCAGAGGTGGAGCTTGCCGTCAAGGCTGCAGCCGAACTGAACGGCAAGGGCATTGCTGCCCGCGTCGTCTCCGTGCCCTGCTTCGAACTCTTCGCCGAACAGCCGGAAGCCTATCGCAAGGCCGTTATCGGCAGTGCACCGGTGAAGATCGCCGCCGAAGCGGCTGTCCGCCAGGGATGGGACTATTTCATCGGCTCGGATGGCGATTTCATCGGCATGCACTCCTTCGGCGCTTCCGGCCCGGCCAAGGATCTGTTCAAGCATTTCGGCATCACGTCGGACGCAATTGTTGCCGCCGCCGAAAAGAAACTCGCCTGATTTTCCTTCACAGGGCGCGGCCCAACGCGCCCTGTTTTCCGCACCAAGACCTTAGACAGGGAGAGACCTGAAATGACTGTAAAAGTTGCCATCAACGGCTTTGGCCGCATCGGCCGCAACGTCCTTCGCGCCATCGTCGAATCCGGCCGCACCGACATCGAAGTCGTTGCCATCAACGATCTCGGCCCTGTCGAGACCAATGCGCATCTGCTGCGTTACGACTCGATCCACGGCAAGTTTCCGGCTGACGTGAAAGTCGAAGGCGACACGATCATCGTTGCTGGCGGCAAGCCGATCAAGGTCACGGCGATCAAGGATCCGGCAACTCTGCCGCATGGCGCAATGGGCGTCGACATCGCGCTCGAATGCACCGGCATCTTCACCGCCCGCGACAAGGCTGCCCTGCATCTTCAGGCCGGCGCCAAGCGCGTCATCGTTTCGGCACCGGCCGACGGTGCTGACCTGACCGTCGTCTTCGGTGTTAACCACAACGAACTGACCAAGGAACACCTGGTCATCTCCAACGCATCCTGCACGACCAACTGCCTGGTTCCGGTCGTCAAGACCCTGGACGACGTCGTGGGCATCGACCATGGCTTCATGACCACGATCCACTCCTACACCGGCGACCAGCCGACGCTCGACACGATGCACAAGGATCTGTACCGCGCCCGCGCAGCCGCCCTGTCGATGATCCCGACATCGACCGGTGCCGCCAAGGCCGTCGGCCTCGTCCTGCCGCACCTCAAGGGCAAGCTCGACGGCACCTCGATCCGCGTCCCAACCCCGAACGTCTCGGTCGTTGACTTCAAGTTCGTTGCCAAGCGCGACACGACGGTTGCGGAAATCAACGGTGCGATCAAGGCAGCCTCCGACGGCGCGCTCAAGGGTATCCTTGGCTACACCGACGAACCGCTGGTTTCGCGCGACTTCAACCATGACAGCCATTCCTCGATCTTCGCCAACGACCAGACCAAGGTTTTGGAAGGCAAGTTCGTGCGTATCCTCTCCTGGTACGACAATGAATGGGGCTTCTCCAACCGCATGGCCGACACGGCCGTTGCGATGGCCAAGCTGATCTAAAGCCATGTTTCGGCGCCCTTCCCTCAAGACGGTACGCTGGCGTCCGCTCGAAGGGGAAGGGCTCGAACACCTGACGATCAGACCTTCTGAAGCTGGTATCCGCGCCTCCAGTGCTCTGATCGGCGAACGCGGCGGTCGCCCCTACGGCGTCCGCTATGTCATTAATTGCGATGAAACCTGGACCGTGATGTCCTTCAGCATCGACACGACAGATGGCCAGCGGCTTTCCCTGGCATCCGATGGCAAGGGCCATTGGCGTGATGCGGACGGCACCGCCCTCCCCGCCTTTGACAGCTGCGTCGATATCGACCTTGCCGGAACGCCCTTTACCAACACGCTGCCCATTCGCCGCCTCGGCCTGAAGCCTCAGGACGGCACCGCCAAGCTCACCATGCTCTATGTGCCCTTCGACACGTTCGAGCCCTTTCCCGATGGCCAGAATTACACCTGCCTCGCGGAGGACCGGCTCTACCGCTACGAGGCCGAGGATCGTTCCTTCACTGCGGATCTGCCGGTGGACGAGGACGGGCTGGTGACGGATTATCCCACCCTTTTTCAAAGACTGTGACCGGAGACCGATCATGACTTTCAAGACCCTCGACGACCTCACCGATATCGCCGGCAAGCGCGTGCTTGTCCGTGTCGATCTCAATGTTCCGGTCAAGGACGGCAAGGTGACCGACGCGACACGCATCGAACGTGTCGTGCCCACCATCCGCGAACTTTCCGAAAAGGGGGCAAAGGTCATCCTGCTCGCCCATTTCGGCCGTCCGAAGGGTGAACCCGTCGCCGACATGTCGCTGTCGCTGATCGCCCCCGCCGTTGAGGACATCCTCGATCAGCGCGTCCATTTCGCCGCCGACTGCATTGGCGAAAAGTCAGCGGCCGCTGTTGCCGGCATGAACGACGGCGATGTCCTGCTCATGGAAAACACGCGCTTCCACAAGGGCGAGGAAAAGAATGACGCGGAGTTCACCAAGGCGCTCGCCGCCAATGGCGACATCTATGTCAATGACGCCTTCTCCGCCGCCCACCGCGCGCATTCCTCGACTGAGGGCCTCGCGCATCTGCTGCCCGCCTATGCCGGCCGCACCATGCAGGCGGAGCTCGAGGCTCTGGAAAAAGGTCTCGGCAATCCGAAGCGTCCGGTCGTTGCCATCGTCGGCGGTGCCAAGGTCTCGACCAAGATCGACCTCTTGATGAACCTCGTGAAGAAAGTCGATGCCCTCGTCATCGGCGGCGGCATGGCCAATACCTTCATCGCCGCGCGCGGCACCAATGTCGGCAAGTCGCTTTGCGAACATGACCTTGCCGGCACCGCCAAGCAGATCATGACGGAAGCCGCCTCCGCCGGCTGCGCCATCGTGCTCCCGGTCGACGGCGTCGTCGCCCGCGAGTTCAAGGCGGGTGCCGACAACGAAGTGGTCGATATCGAAGCGATCCCGGCCGACGCCATGGTGCTCGACGTCGGTCCGAAGTCGATCGCCGCCGTCAACGATTGGGTGAGCAAGGCCGAGACGCTGGTCTGGAACGGCCCGCTCGGCGCCTTCGAGATCGCCCCCTTCGACAAGGCGACCGTTGCCGTTGCCAAGCACGCGGCTGCCCGCACCAAGAGCGGCGCGCTCGTCTCCGTCGCCGGCGGCGGCGATACGGTCTCGGCAATGAACCACGCCGAAGTGGCGGACGACCTCAGCTACGTCTCCACCGCGGGCGGCGCCTTCCTCGAATGGATGGAGGGCAAACCGCTCCCGGGCGTCGACATCCTGCACCAGCAGAAGTAACCGCGCGTCGCCGCTGCAACCGCTCATCCGTTTCCATTACCCCCGGCCCCGCGCCGGGGGTTTTTCGTTGCACCGCACCTGTATTTGGACGCAGCGCAAAAATAATCCCAACATTTCAAACGATTAAATTTATTTTAATCGTTTTAAAGAATTTAACTTTCATTTTCGTTGCTCTATTCTTCTGCTATCGGCGAGCCGTCACGACAATCAGGAGAACGCATATGAGCGAAAGACTTGAAGACATTGCAGCAGCCATGGTGGCGACCGGCAAGGGCCTGTTGGCGGCCGACGAATCCACTGCGACGATCGGCAAGCGCTTCGACACGATCGGCCTTGCATCGACCGAAACATCGCGCCGCGACTATCGCGAGATGCTGTTTCGCGCCGACGAAGCCATGAAGACCTATATTTCCGGCGTCATCCTCTATGAGGAAACCCTGTTCCAAAAGGCGGCAGACGGCACGCCCTTCGTCGACATCATCCGCGCCGCGGGTGCCGTTCCCGGCATCAAGGTCGATACTGGTGCAAAGCCGATGGCGAAATTCCCGGGCGAGACGATCACCGAAGGCCTCGATGGCCTGGCCGGCCGCCTGAAGACCCATTATGACGCCGGTGCTCGTTTCGCCAAATGGCGCGGCGTGATCTCCGTATCCGATGTCCTGCCGACCTTCGGCGCGATCAAGGCCAATGCGCAGGCGCTGGCCCGCTACGCGGCCCTCTGCCAGGAAGCCGGCATCGTGCCGATCGTCGAGCCGGAAGTGCTGATGGACGGAACGCCGGGCGACCATTCGATCGACCGCGCGGAAGTCGTGACCGAAGAGACACTGCGCATCGTGTTCGAAGAACTGAGCGACGCACGCGTCAGCCTGGAAGGCATCATCCTCAAGCCGAGCATGGTCATCGACGGCAAAAGGGCGCGCAAGGCAGGCGTTGTCGAAGTCGCCGAGCGCACGGTGAAAGTGCTGAAACGCACCGTGCCCGCGGCCGTTCCCGGCATCGCCTTCCTGTCCGGCGGCCAGTCCACCGAGGAAGCAACGGCCCATCTCTCCGCCATGAAGGCCGGTTACGATCTGCCCTGGGGCATGACCTTCTCCTATGGCCGCGCATTGCAGACCGAAGCGCTGACAGCCTGGAGCGGCAAGCCGGAAAACGTCGCTGCCGGTCAGCGCGCCTTCACGCACCGCGCCAAGATGTGCAGCCTGGCTGCGACCGGCGGGTGGAAGAAGGAATTCGAAAAGGCAGCATGATTTAAGTTACAGGGAGGGGAGAAAGCCCGGTCCGCGCAAGCGGCCGGGCTTTCTTTATAGGTTCCTGCTCCTTCTTTACCATGAGGCGCATGGTCATCGGGGCGCCGCCCTTGTGCGAAACGGGAATCTCAATTGTCCGGGTGACAAAAACGCGCTTCGCGACGCTTTCGCTCTCCGTTATTTCCTGGAGTTGGTCTCAGCCGGAACGGAGCAAGTAGCCATGGACAGCGTTGCCTATATTACCGTCGATGTTTTCACCGGCGAAAGGTTTTCCGGAAACCAGCTTGCGGTGATCCCGGATGCGCGCGGGCTTTCCGATACGCAGATGCAGCAGATCGCCGCCGAGTTCCGTTACTCCGAAGTTACCTTTGTGCTTCCGCCGGAAGATCCCGCCAATACGGCGCGGGTGAGGATTTTCACGCCGACGATGGAAATCCCCTTCGCCGGGCATCCGAATGTCGGCACCGCCTTCGTGCTCGGCGGCCAGCCGGAGATTTTCGGCAATGCGCCGGGCGACGTGCTTCGCTTCGAAGAGAAGGCTGGTCTCGTCGCGACGGCGTTGATACGCGACGACGACGGACGCGTGGCCGGAGCCGGCATTCTTGCGCCGCAGCCGTTGTCGCTGGGACCGCAGATCGACACCGACACGATCGCCCACTGCGCCTCGATCGACGTTCGAGCCATTTGCACGGAAACTCACGCGCCCATCATCGCTTCCGTCGGCCTGCCCTTTGCGGTTGCTGAAGTGACCGATCTCGAGACCCTTGGGCGCGCCTGCCCGAACACCGCTGCCTTTGCCGGGGCCGGCCGGCGGTTTTCGCCTGAAGACGAGCAGTTCGCCATCTTTCTCTACACGCGCCTGCCGGATAATCCCTGGCATGTTCGCGCCCGGATGTTCGCCCCGCTCGACAATGTCATCGAGGATCCGGCGACCGGAAGCGCCTCCGGGGCACTGGGCGCGCTTCTCGCCTCGCTGCAGCCGGCGAGCGACCTCGACATCGACATAACCATCGAGCAGGGCGTCGAAATGGGGCGCCGGAGCCTGATAGAATTGAACGTGCATAAATCGGACGGGTTGGTTCACAGCGTGCGGATCGCCGGGCGCTGCGTGGCCGTCATGCGCGGCAACCTCAGCCTTTAGGGCCGGACGAGCACCGTTACCATCATCACCCCGATCGCGAAAACAGCGATCTTCCAGAAGTCACGGCGCTGGCGCAGTCCCGGCAGGTTGAGCGGCTTCAGCAACTGGATCACCATGGCCAGAAGCAAGAGTACTGTTAACGCTTTCGACATCATTTTTCTCTGTTGTGGAAAAGAATTTGGCAGGACCGCAGGCCGTCACACGCGCGTCACTTTTGCGCGCGAACAGGGTTAGAACGTCTTTTCCAATCTCACTCAATAAAAATTTCCGGCTGGCAATTATGGTGGCATCGCCCTACCTTTCGGCGCAACCCGGAACCAGCGGATTTCACATGCGAAAAAACCTTCTTCCCGTCGCCTCTCTTCTGCTTGGCACGCTGTTTCTCTTCCTTGGAAATGGATTGCACAGCCTGTTGCTGCCGGTGCGCGGCACGACGGAAGGCTATTCGACGACGCTGCTCGGCCTGCTCGGCACCTCCTGGGCAAGCGGCTTCGTGCTCGGCTGCCTGCTCGCGCCGACCATCGTCAAGCGCGCCGGCCATGTGCGCGCCTTCAGCTGCTTTGCGTCCATCCTGGCGATCATCGCGCTTTTGACCGGCATTCTCGTCGATCCGATCTGGTGGGTGGTGCTGCGCGCCTTCACCGGCTTCTCGACGGCAGGCACCTCGATGATCATCGAAAGCTGGCTGAACGAGCGCGCCACCAATGAGAGCCGCGGCGCGATCTTCTCGCTCTACATCGCCATCACCCTGATGGGCGTCGTCGGCGGTCAGTTGATGATCCCGTTCGGCGATACATCGACGACGCTGTTCTTCATGTGCGCCGGCATCGTCTATTGCCTGGCCATGCTGCCGACCCTCCTGTCGACCGCGGCCTTGCCGCAACCGTTGAAGCAGGTCAGCCTCGATCTGCCGGCGCTCTATCGCAACTCGCCGATCTCCTTTCTCGGCATCCTGCTCGTCGGCATCGCCAATGGCGCCTACGGGACGCTTGGCGCCGTCTTCGGCCGTCAGGTGGGACTTACCGATAGCAATGTCGCGCTGATGATGAGTACGACGATCTTCGCGGGCGCCGTGATGCAGTTTCCCGCCGGGCGCCTCTCGGACATGATCGACCGGCGCTACGTCCTGGCCGCCCTTGCAGCCGTTGCCGCGATTGCCGGCGCGCTCATCTTCCTGGTCGAGCCGACCGGCGTCGTTCTCCTGATCGCTCTCGTCGGCGTCTACGGCGCGACTGCCAATGCGCTCTATCCCATTGCCGTCTCGCATGCCAACGACTTCGCCACGCCGGAGGACTTCGTCAAGATTTCAGGCGGCCTGCTCTTGCTCTACGGCATTGGCACCATCATCGGCCCGACCATCGGCGGCCCGATCATGACCGTCACCGGCCCCTACGGCCTGTTCATGATCACCGCCTGCGCCCATGTGCTGATCACGGCTTACGCGATCTTCCGTAGCCGCATGCGCGCCGCTGTACCGGCATCGGAACGCGACGCCTACTCGACCATCAACCCCGGCACCCTGACAACGCCGGAAAGCCTGCAACTGTCGCCGCGGGCTGCCCGTCTGGAGGAAAAAAGCGACGACGAGCCCGAACGGAGGTCCGCATGAGCCTGTTTGACGACGACCATCCAAAGAAACAACCGGCCCACGAAATAGGCTGCGACCTTTCTCTTCTGTCGGCCGACGAACTTTCAGCCCGCATCGACGTGCTGAAACAGGAAATCGAGCGACTTGAGACGGAAAGAGCAAACAAGTCGGCAAGTAAATCGGCGGCCGAAAGTTTCTTTCGTTCGTGAGCCCAAACCTGACAGAATGAGGTCCAATTCGATTGCCGAGAAAGACAAAACATCGTCGCCAATCCGGCAGCCGTAACGCTTCATTAAGCCTTATAAGCTATTACTAACGCTTCCAGATCGCTCTGGACTCAGACAATTTCCAGGTTTGGCGAATGGTCTGATTTTTCTCCCTGTTTTACCTTGAGAGCCGCTTTTGCGGCTCTTTTTTTTTCCTTTTTTGCCCAACCGTCAAAGAATTGTGGAGATTAACCCTTTATTAAGAATAGGCTTGCGCGAAATGCGCTATGGGATCATGTTCAAATTATAGAACGAGCGGCCGGAAACTTGCTGTTAACCCGTTCGTTACCTGTCCGAGTTGATGCGTTTAACCAGGGAAATCAGACCATGTCCGAACGGGGATTGAATACTGTGAGCTTCGCGGGACACGCTGCGTCTTCGGCGCAGTTCAAGGCTCTCTATGCGGAAGGCATGGGCCTGGTTGAAGAGACCGCGAGCTATCTCGATGGCCCCGGTCGCGCCGCCTCCAAGGTTCTGCCGCGCATGGCATCGGTACTCTATGCCGCGGAATCGATGCGCCTCACCACCCGCCTGATGCAGATGGCATCCTGGCTACTCTTGCAGCGCGCCGTCAACAACGGCGAAATGAACCGCGAGCAGGTCCTGTCGGAAAAGAACAAGGTCCGCCTCGATAGTTTCAACGTCGATCGCACGGCGCCCGGCTGGAACGACCTGCCTGAAGGTTTCCGGGATCTGATCGACCGCTCGCTGCGCCTGCAGAACCGCGTCGCCCTGCTCGACCGCGAAATCTACCGCCCGCAGGAAGCCCAGAACTTCACGCCCGACAACCAGAACGGCGTCAAGGCCCAACTCACCCTGCTGCAGACCGCTTTTGGGACCAACTGATCGGAGCCCGACAGGCAGCCGAATGCTCAAACCCGGCCGTTGTGCCGGGTTTTGTGTTTTTGGGGACACCTGCGGCGCAGCGACAGCTAACACGCTCGAAGCCGTGCCGACTATGGACAGTTGGTGTCACGCCGGCGGCATCTTGTCGAATTTCGTAAGGGCTGGATCGATGTGGTCCCATGCGTAACCGCGCATGCCGTACGTCACCATCTGCGGCTTGTACCGGCTTGGGTCGTCCAGACTTGCGGCGTGTACCGTGAACAGGTCCGGCATAGCGGTGAACGTCAAATACACCGGCGCCCCGCAGGTCGGGCAGAACGCGCGTGTCTTGACGTTGCCGCTGTCGCCAACCATGTCCCAATGCTTCGCCTCGCCTTCGAGCTTCACGCTCCTCTTGTCCGCAAAGGTCAGGTAGGAACCGTGCCCGGTGCCGCTCTTGCGCTGACAGTCGCGGCACTGGCAGTCGTTCATCACCAGCGGTTCGGCCGAAATTTCATAACGGATCGCGCCGCAGGCGCATCCGCCCGTATAAGCCTTGCTCATATCGTTTCTCCTATAACGTGCTGTTGGGGTAAGAATGAACGGGGCGGGTCAGCCGCGCGGCGCGGCCCTCGCTCGCCGCGTGTTAGCCTACGCCAAAGACGACCAGACCGCCCTTGGCGTAGGCCGGCAGTTGTGCCACGACAACCACGACTTCGCTCAGCTGCTATATTCGTCGTGGCGGCGCCACCAGACGCCGTCTTCGTTGCGCCCCTTGGGCGCGCGGTCGAGCCATTGATACATGCCCCAGAGGCCATCCAGTCCGCGCGCATAGGCCGAATAGGTGTGGTAGACGACACCGTCCTCGAGGACGAAGGCGCTCATGCCCGGCCTCTCTCGCGCAAACGTGGCTGCGTCGGTTCCGGACATGGAGGCGAAGGTGGTCAGCCCGTCGGGTGTCGAGCGCGAGGGTATCTCGGGCCCCTCGCCGCTGAGCTGCGATGCCGGCTCGCGCCGGTAGTTGTATTCGACGGTTCCGTCGCGCTGTTGCTGCTCGGTGAGCGAGACGTTGAAGTCGAAGTTGAAGTCGCCGCCGAACGAGGACGCCCAGGGAAACGTCCATCCCATCCGCCGCTTGTACGCCTGCAGCTTTTCGAGCGACGCCCGCGATATCGCAGAAAACGCGACGTCGTGATTCTCCAGGTGGACGACGAAACCGTTGAACCCGTCCGCGATCGACGAACAGGACGGACATCCCGCCTTATAATCGGGCCCGAGCATGAAGTGGTAGACGAGGAGCTGCGAGCGCCCTCTGAAGAGGTCTGACAGCGAGGCGTTCCCCTCGTCGGTCTCGAAACGATACTCCTTGTCGATCCGGACCCACGGCAATTCCTGCCGTCGCCGCGCGAGCGCGTCGCTGCGCCGCGTCAGATCCTTCTCCTCCTTGAGCAGTGCGACGCGGGCCTCCAGCCACTCATCGCGAGAAACGACTTGATGCTGCATGGTTACCTCCTGTTTGCCGAAATGCTTGTTGCGTGGAGACGGTCCATTCCGGTCGAACGGCTGTTGAACTCGCTTTCGCAGACCCGCGTCAGTGCCGTAGCTTCGAGGTGGCCTGTTCCGCAGCGACGGCGTCGAGGTTTCGGACAACCTTCTTCCAACCTTCGCTCATGCTCCTGAAAGCAGTGTCGTTCTTCGGCAGCACGAAACCGGAGTGGATAAGGCGAAGGCGCGTCCCGCTTTCTACCCTGGAAAGGATGAACGTGACGACCGTGTCCAGCCGCGACCCATACCCGACGTTTCCCTCGTGTCCGCCTTTCCAGGCATAGGCGAAGCGTTCGTTCGGTATCACCTCCAGCACCTGGCAGCGAATGATCCCGTCCCACGCGCCGGCCGGCGTCGTCTGGAACGTGAAGTGGTTGCCCTCCACGGGCTCGAACCCTGTCGGCGCCATCATCCAGCGAGCGATCAGTTCGCCGGATGTCAGCGCTGTCCAGATCGTCTCCGGCGCATGCGGGAAGACCTCGTCAACCACGATGTCTTGCGTGTCGGGCGTCAAAGCGGCATCGGTCATGGATCGATCTCCTTGAGCAAGGTTCTGAGATTTGCGAAGCGCTCGCGCCAGAAGACACCGTAGTGGCTCATCCAATCGACGAGCGGGGCGAGACCCTCTGGCTCAGCGCGATAGTAAACGTTGCGCCCCTCCGGGCGCTCGGCAACCAGGCCGGCCTGCTTCAATGACTTGAGATGCTGGGAAATGGCGCCCTGCGTCACGCCACTCCCCCGCGTCAACTCGACCACGGTAATCTCGTCGGACCTGACGACCCGCTCGAAAACGGCCCGCCGCGTCGGGTCGGCAAGTGTGCGCAGGACAGCGGTGATGTTGGCGGCTTCGGTCATGGAAAATCAAATAGCCAATACTAATTGATAAGTCAATACTAATCTTTTTATTGTAGGGATGACGATACGATGGGAGACCAACAATCCCCCTATCGCCTTCCGCCAATGCCCCAAACGCAAAAAAGCCCGGACGAACCGGGCTTTTCCGAAATCATGTTCCAGCAAGGATAACTTAGAGGCCGAGGCCTTCGAAGCGCTTCTTGAACTTGGAAACGCGGCCGCCGCGGTCCATGAGCTGCTGGTTGCCGCCGGTCCATGCCGGGTGCGACTTCGGGTCGATTTCGAGGTTCATGGTCTGGCCTTCCGAACCCCAGGTCGAGCGGGTTTCGTATTCGGTGCCGTCGGTCATGACCACTTTGATCATGTGGTAAGCGGGATGGATATCAGCCTTCATAACAATCTTCCTGCAAGTTCCAGGGTCCAATTGTCGCAAGCCATTTGCGGGCCATTGCGGCATGGGGACCGAACACGTAAATGAAGCCGCAGACCACTCAAGGGACCACGGCTTCCCAATTTGATGCCGTGCCTATACATGATGGTCATCCGGATAACAAGTACCGCCGGAGAAGACTTGTGCGAGTTTTGCCGCTTCTTCCGGTATTGGAGGTCATGTGTCGAATGAGGTCGTCCAACCGGCGGGGCGCAGGTCCGTGCGCCCGCTGGCAAAGCTGTTGCCGTATATCCGGCGCTACCGCAATCTGGTCATCGGTGCCGGCATTTCGCTCGTCGTTGCAGCCGTCACGACGCTGACGCTGCCGATGGCCGTGCGCCGGATGATCGACCACGGATTCTCCGCCTCCGATGCCGGCTTCATCAACACCTACTTCTCCATGCTGATGGTTCTCGCCATCGTGCTCGCGGTGGCCAGTGCGACCCGCTACTACTTCGTCATCACGCTCGGCGAACGGATCGTCTCGGATCTGCGCCGCGATGTCTTCGACCATGTCACGCGGCTTTCCCCATCCTTCTTCGACGTCAACCAGTCCGGCGAGATCGTCTCGCGGCTGACCGCCGACACGACGCAGATCAAATCCGCCGTCGGCGCAACCGCCTCGGTCGCGCTGCGCAACATCATATTGTGCCTCGGCGCCATCGCCATGATGGTCTATACCAGCCCGAAGCTGTCGAGCCTGGTGCTCGTCGCCATCCCGGTCATCGTCTTTCCGCTCGTCGGCTTCGGCCGCTCGGTGCGTCGCCGGTCGCGGGAGGCGCAGGATACGCTCGCGACTGCTTCCGCCTATGCCGGCGAAGCGATCTCCGCTTCCCGCACCGTCCAGGCCTTCAACGGCGAGGCTGTAGCGCAGGCGCGCTATGGCCGTGCGGTCGAAAGCGCCTACGAGGCAGCCCGCGCCGCCATCAAGGCCCGCTCGATCCTCACCGCCTTTGCTATCACCATGATCTTCGGCAGCGTCGTCGCGGTCCTGTGGTTCGGTGCGCAGGATGTCCTGTCCGGCACGCTGTCGGCCGGCACGCTCGGCCAGTTTCTCTTGTATTCGGTTTTCGCCGCCGGCAGCCTCGGCGCACTCTCGGAGGTTTGGGGCGAACTCTCTCAAGCCGCAGGCGCTGCCGAGCGCCTGAGCGAATTGCTGGCCGAACAGCCAAACATCACGGCACCCGCCAATCCCGTCGCCATGCCGGAACCGGCGCAGGGTGCGGTCACCTTCGCCGATGTTCACTTCGCCTATCCCTCACGGCCGGGCTACAAGAGCGTCAAGGGCCTGAGTTTTGCCGTCAAGCCGGGCGAGACGGTTGCCATCGTCGGCCCCTCCGGCGCTGGTAAGAGCACCGTCTTCTCGCTGCTTCTGCGGTTCTACGATCCGGCCAAGGGCACGGTCAGCGTCGATGGCATCGATATCCGCTCGGTCGATCCGCAAGCATTGCGCAGCCGCATCGCCATCGTTCCGCAGGACGTCACCATCTTTGCCGCGTCGATCCACGACAACATCGCCTTTGGCCTGCCCACCGCATCGCGCGACATGGTGCGTACCGCTGCCATTGCCGCTCAGGCCGACGAATTCATTGCAAGGCTCGATCAGGGATACGATACGCAAGTTGGCGAGCGCGGCATTACGCTGTCCGGTGGCCAGCGCCAGCGCATCGCCATCGCGCGCGCGATCCTGAAAGATGCCCCGGTGCTCCTCCTCGACGAGGCCACCTCCGCGCTCGACGCTGAGAGCGAAACGCTGGTGCAGAAGGCGCTCGACGGCCTGATGCGCGAACGCACGACACTGGTCATCGCCCATCGGCTGGCAACCGTGCTCAAGGCCGACCGTATCCTGGTCATGGATCAGGGCAGGATCGTCGAAGAAGGAACGCACGCCTCCCTCGTTCGCCAGGGCGGGCTCTATGCCAAGCTCGCGCGGCTGCAGTTCGACTATGACAGCCCCGAAGCAAGCAATATCGTCACACTCGGATGAAGCATCCCGTTCCAAATAAAATCGATTGAGTACAACCCTTAATCCTTCTCCCGAGGTTGCCCTTCGATCGGGCGACGCTATTGTTGCCGCGGAAACGGCTTCACGGCCGTTTTGCAAACAGGCACGTCTTGGGAGGAGATTTGAATGGCATTGTCCTTATTGAAGCGGCGCACGGCGCTCGCGCTAGCCTTGATGGCGACGTCGGGGCTCGTACTCGGCGGTGAAGCGCAGGCGCAGGAATTTCCGGATCGCGCGGTAACGCTGGTCGTGCCCTTTGCAGCAGGCGGCTCGACCGACGTGGTCGCGCGCATCATCGGCCAGAAGATGTCCGACGATCTCGGCCAGCAGGTGATCGTGGAAAACGTCGCGGGCGCCGGCGGCAATCTCGGCGCCGACCGGGTGGCGCGGGCAGAACCCGATGGCTATACGATCCTGATGGGAACGGTTGCGACCCACGCGCTCAATCCGCTGATCCTGAAGACAAAGCCCTACGACCCGGAAAAGGACTTCGCCCCGGTCTCGCTGCTGGTGCTCGTGCCCAACGTGCTCGTGGTCAATCCGCAGCTTCCGGCAAAGAACGTCGCGGAGCTTCTGGCGCTTCTGAAGGCGGCACCCGACCAATACTCCTACGCATCTTCCGGCAACGGCACGCCGCTGCATCTCTCCGGCGAACTGTTCAAGAACATGGCCGGCGTCAGCCTGCAACATGTGCCCTACAAGGGTTCAGGTCCCGCGCTGAACGATGTCATCGGCAACCAGGTGCCGATCATGTTCGACAACCTGCCCTCGTCCTCGGGCCACATCAAATCCGGCACGCTCAGGGCCTTGGCGGTAACGACGAAGGAGCGCGCACCCTCCTTCCCGGATGTGCCGACGATCGCCGAAACCATTCCCGGCTACGAGACCTATACCTGGAATGCCCTGTTTGCCCCGGCAGGCACGCCGAAGGAAGCGATCGATCGGCTCAATGCTTCCGCCAAGAAAGCCTTGGCGGATCCGGCCGTCGTCGAGAAGATGAACGGCTTCAGCGCCACCATCGTCGCCTCGACGCCGGACGAACTTGCCGCACACGTGAAGGCCGAACTGGCGAAATGGGGTCCCGTCGTCAAGAACGCCAACGTCCAGATGGATTGAGGCTTCAGTTTTTCGCCAAAGCCAACGTTTCCCTCATTACCGGCCTTGTGCCGGTAATCCAGCCACGCGATGTCCATCGCCTGGAAGAGTGTTTACGCCCAAGGACTTGGGCGCACTGGATGCCCACCACAAGGGCGGGCATGAGGGAGAATTAAACCCCGCCGCTCAACATCAACCCGCTTGGATTCGGGCTTACCTGCAACTCAGAAGCCATTCCCCTTCAGTCCTCTCGTCAGGCGCCTATGCTGCGCCCCACGACCCTTCCTGAAAAGATGCAGCCACCCAGGAACGATCCTTCCAGCGCGTTGTAGCCATGCATGCCGCCGCCGCCGAAACCCGCAACTTCGCCCGCCGCATAAAGGCCGGGCACAGGTTCGCCGGAGAGCTCCAGCGCGCGGCCGTTGAGATCGGTCTGCAGGCCGCCCAGCGTCTTTCGCGTGAGGATATTGAGGCGCACCGCAATCAGCGGCCCCGCTTTCGGATCAAGCAGCCGGTGCGGTTTGGCCGTCCGCATCAGCCTGTCGCCCAGATAATTGCGGGCGCCGCGGATGGCGGTGACCTGCGCATCCTTCGAAAAGGGATTGTCGATCTCGCGATCGCGCGCCTCGATCTGGTGGCGCAGATGTTCGAGCGAAAGGCGCCCCTCGCCGGAGAGCGCATTCATCCCCGCGACGAGGTCTTCCAGCCGGTCGCGAATAACGAAATCCTCACCCTTGTCCATGAAGGCCTGCACCGGGCCTGGCGGATTTTTGCCCAGGCGTTTGAGCAGCAGCGGAATGTCCTTGCCGGTCAAGTCGGGGTTCTGCTCCGACCCCGAAAGTGCGAACTCCTTCTTGATGATCGCCTTGGTCAGAATGAACCAGCTATAGTCGGCGCCGGTCTTGCGGATCGCCTTCAGGGTGCCGAGCGTATCGAAGCCCGGCATGGCCGGTGCGGCAAAACGGTTGCCGTCGGCGTCGCACCAGAACGAGGATGGCCCCGGCAGGATGCGGATGCCGTGGTTCGGCCAGATCGGATCGAAGTTCCGCAAGCCCTCTGTATAGTGCCACATGCGATCCTTGTTGATGACGGAACCGCGCGCCTGCTCGGCAATCTCGACCATGCGCCCATCGACATAATCCGGCACGCCGCTGACCATGACGTTCGGTGGCGGGCCGAGCCGGTCGACCGGCCATTGCTTGCGCACCAGATCATGATTGCCGCCGATGCCGCCGGACGAGACGATGACGGCCCCGGCCTCGAACCAGAACTCGTCGACAATCTCACGTGAACTGCGCTGACCGCGGTCCACACCGTCGCTCTTCAGAACCGATCCTCTTGCGCCTGTGACGGCACCATTGGTCATGATCAGCTCGTCCACCCGATGGCGAAAGCGGAAGCGGATGCGCCCCCTGCCTTCTGCTGCTCGCCCCCTCGCGATGAACGGCGCCAGAACCCCCGGCCCGGTCCCCCACGTCACATGGAAGCGCGGCACGGAGTTCCCATGTCCGTGCGCAAGGCCGCCGCCCCGCTCCGCCCAGCCGACGACAGGAAACCATCGCATGCCCTGGCTATGCAGCCAGGCGCGCTTTTCACCGGCGGCAAAATCGAGATAGGCCTCCGCCCAGCGCCGCGGCCAGTAGTCCTCCGGGCGGTCGAACTGCGCCGACCCCATCCAGTCCTGCCGCGCCAGATCGAGAGTGTCGCGAATGCGCATGCGCCGCTGCTCGGGACTATCGATGAACAGCAAGCCACCAAGCGACCAGAAAGCCTGACCGCCCAAATTCTGCTCGCCTTCCTGATCGAGCACGATGACCCTGAGACCCCGGTCGGCAGCCTCCACCGCCGCAACGAGGCCGGCAAGCCCCGCTCCGATCACCAGAACATCACAATCCATGCCCGTCCTCCAGCAGCTCCACCCTGCGCTGACATTACGCACACGTAAACGTCAGGGCAACGGAGAAACGCAGCCGGAAAATATAGCTATTGGTGAATGCGGATCGCCGAGCGACCCGGAACGGGGTTCCGGTTATTTCTCGGTCAGCTTCAGTTCGATGCGGCGGTTCTGAGAGCGCGCGGCCGGACTGTCGCCCTCGGCAATGGGCTGGAATTCGCCGAAACCGGCCGCGGCAAGGCGATCCGCCGGAACGCCCCTGGAGATCAGGAACTTGACAACGGATGTAGCGCGGGCCGAGGAAAGCTCCCAGTTGTCGACGTAGCGCCCTGTCCCGGAAAGCGGAACATTGTCCGTATGCCCATCGACCCGGAGCACCCAGTTGATCTCAGAGGGAATTTCCTTGGCAAGATCGAGCACGGCCGTGGCAAGCTTGGCCATCTCCTCCTGCCCCGCCGGGTTTAGTTCATTGCCACCGGACGGAAACAGCACTTCCGACTGGAAGACGAAGCGGTCGCCGACAATACGAATATTTTCGCGATCGGACAGGATTTCGCGCAGCCGCCCGAAGAAGTCGGAACGGTAGCGGTTGAGTTCCTGCACGCGCTGCGCCAGCGCCACGTTCAGCCGGCGTCCAAGATCGGCGATCTTCGTCTGTGACGCCTCGTCCTTGGCCTCGGACGCCTGCAACGCTCCCTCGATAGCGGCGATCTGGCTGCGCAGTGCGGCGATCTGCTGGTTCAGAAGATCGATCTGGCTCATCGCCCGGGCACTGACCTGCTTTTCCTCATCCAGCTTTCCGGTGAGGTCGCCGATCTGCCGGTTGGCGGCATCCGAACTGCCGGCACCCTGGTCAAGCAGCGCCTGCAGCCGCGAGCGTTCGCCTTCCGACGACGCCAGGGATGCCTGCAGATTGGCAAGCGAATCCTCGAGATCCTGCTTGCCGCCCTTTTCAAGCGCCAAAAGCTGGGTCAGTTCGTTTATCTGGCTGTTCAACCGGTTGAGCACATCTTCCTTGCCGCTGATTTCGCGGCTGAGCAGGAATTGCGCCAGGACGAAAACTGACAGCAGGAACATGATAGCCAGCAGCAGGGTCGACAGCGCATCGACGAAACCCGGCCAGTAATCGACGGTTCTCTGTGTCCGGCCCTTGCGCGCAAGTGCCATCGGTCATTCCCCCCCGGCGTCGTCGACGCGTGCGAGCTTGTGCGGTCTTTCCGGATGAACGGGAATCTTGTCGGTGTTTCCGATACGCGCCGAGAGCTTGTCCAGCGTCTTGCGCATCGACTTTGCCTCATCCTGTTGTGCCTCGATCCAGTCGCGCAGCATCTGCTGCTCACCGCGCATGTTCTTCACCAGCCCCTGGATGCCTTCGGCAAGGCTTGCCATGGCGGCGGTCGTGCGCTGGCTCATTCCCCCGTCGTGGTTGAGACGGGCGAGTTGTTCGGTGAGTTGGCGAAGCTCTTCGACAGGTGCCGCGGCCGGCTTGCCGGGGGTCACCATGACGTCGGAACTGACATCTGTCACCGATGACAGCCAGTTTTCGAGTTCGGTGTAAAAGCGGTTCTGCGCGCGCCCTGCCTGAAGATCGAGAAAGCCGAGGATCAGCGAGCCGGAAAGGCCGAAGAGCGACGTGGAGAAGGCCGTGCCCATGCCAGCCAAAGGCGCCGAAAGACCCGTCTTCAGCGCGGCAAGAACATCCTGCGTGCTTCCCGTTCCTGCATCGAGCGATTGGATAACAGTATTGATCGACCCGATCGTGCCGAGCAGACCCCAGAAGGTGCCGAGCAGGCCGAGGAAGACCAAGAGGCCAGTCAGATACCGCGAGGTGTCGCGTGATTCGTCGAGGCGTGTGGCGATCGAATCGAGAATGGACCGCAGAGCAGTCGTCGAGATCGCCATTGAATGGCGCTGGCCGATGAGGGCGCGCATTGGCGCCAGGAGGACCGGGTCGCGGCCAACCTTCTCCGCGCTTCCGGCGGCACGGAATGAATTGAACCAGCGAACCTCGGGCCGCAACCTGAGGACATGATTGAAGACCAGAAGGATACCGATCAGCAGAACGCCGAGAATAAGGCCGTTCAGCCCCGGATTGCTGGCAAAGGCGGCGTGAGCCTGGCGAAACAGGATGGCTGCGACAAACCCGACGATGATGAGGAAAATCACCATCGTCCAGAAGAAAACCATCGGGCTTGTCAGCTTGTTGGGATTATAACCCTCATTCAATGCTCCGCCGGTATCCCATCCCGACAGTTCCAATTTCGCCATGGGGTTATTCTCCGGTTTTCATGTGCCGCAGCCTGCCCGCATATGCGAACACGGCGATGCTGGGCCGAAGACTAGAGGAAGTTTGTGCCAAATTGAAGGGGAAACAACGGGCAACATCAACAGGATGAAACAGCCGCCCGTTCAGGCCGTTCCGGCTTATTTTCCCGGCACGGGGCGGTGCAGCACCTCGTGCAGCGCCTTGCGGATATATTCGTTGCCGGCAACGATCGAGCCGTCGTCCATCGGCTTGTTGCCGCCATCGATATCGGCAACCCAGCCGCCCGCCTCGCGAATCAGCAGGATTCCGGCCGCAACGTCCCAAGGCAACAGGCCGCGTTCCCAGAATCCGTCAAAACGGCCGGCAGCGACATAGGCAAGGTCGAGAGAGGCAGCGCCCATGCGGCGGACACCGGCAACTTCGCCCATCACATGGCGCAGTTCGACGAGATAGGTACCGTGGTTGGCAACGCCCAGATGCGGCGTGCCGGTGCCGATGACGGCATCCGACAGGTTCTTGCGGGCAGCGACGCGCAGACGGCGATCGTTGAGGAAGGCGCCACCACCGCGCTCCGCCGTGAAAAGCTCGTCGGTCGCCGGGTTCAAGACGACGGCAGCAACGATCTCGCCCTGGCGTTCGAGCGCGACCGAAATCGCGAAATGCGGGATGCCGTGCAGGAAGTTCGTCGTGCCATCCAGCGGATCGACGATCCAGCGATGCGCGCCGTCGGTGCCGATGACCTCTTCGCTCTCCTCGCCAAGGAAGCCATAGGTCGGACGTGCCTTCAGAAGCTCTTCGCGGATCAGCTTTTCCGCCTTGCGATCGGCCTGCGAGACATAATCGCCCGGCCCCTTCAACGAGACCTGCAGGTTCTGTACTTCGCCAAAATCACGCGCCAGCGACTTGCCGGCCTTGAAAGCGGCCTGGACCATGACATTGAGAAGAGCTGAGCGTGCCATTTGGCTTTCCTTCGAAACAGAAAACCGGCCGCAGCAACGGCCGGAGAAAATTTAAACTTGCCGCTGTGGATCAGTCCGCGCGGCGGAGATAGGCGATTTCATTGGTATCGACCAGAATACGCTCCCCCGCCTCGACAAACGGCGGGACCATGACGCGCACGCCATTTTCCATGATCGCCGGCTTGTAGGAAGACGCGGCCGTCTGTCCTTTCACCACCGGATCGGCCTCCGCGATCGTCAGGACCACCTGATCGGGCAGCGAGATGCCGATCGGCTTTTCGTCGTACAGCTTGACCGAAACCATCATGCCGTCCTGCAGGAAGGTGGCGCGATCGCCAACGAAGTCCTTCTGCAGTTCCAGCTGTTCATAGCTCTCGACGTCCATGAACACCAGGGCATCGCCCTCTTCATAGAGGAACTGGAAGTCCTTGAGATCGAGAGTGACCAGTTCAACGGTTTCGGACGAACGGAAGCGCTCATTGAGCTTCGTGCCATCGATCAGGTTCTTGAGCTCGACCTGGTTGAAGGCACCACCCTTGCCCGGCTTCACCGTGACGCTCTTGACCGCAGCCCAAAGGCCGCCATTGTGCTCGATGACGCTGCCGGGGCGAATTTCGCTGCCGCTGATTTTCATGGGAAGCATGTCCTAAAGAAGTCCAGGCCGCGCCCACCGGCTAGCCAATCCGGCGCTTCAAGACCACAAAACCCCCGAAAGTTCAAGTCTTGCGCTGAAAACTCGCTCAGGACGACCGGTATTTGTTGGCAGCGCTCAACGCCGCCTTCTGTTGTTCTTCGGTCAGCCCGAGATAGAAATCCTCCAGCGCGGGGTCCTTCAATCCGGCCCTGCGCGACAGCACGTACCACTTGGCAGCCTCGACCGGATCGGGACGCGTACCAATCGCGTTGACATAGAGATGCGACAGCTTGTTCTGCGCCACGACATTGCCGCCCTCGGCCGCCCGCCGCATCCACTTGAAACCTTCATCGAGATTGCGGTCGCCGCCGATGCCGTCGACCAACCAGATGGCAAGGTCGAGCTGCGCCGTATCGAAGCCTGCGCGAGCAGCGCGCAAAAGCCAGTCGCGCGCCTTTGCCCGCTTGTTCTCATCAATGCCATCGACGTTCAAATAAATCTGCGACAGCGCATACTGCGCATCGGCGATGCCCTGCTCGGCCGATTTCTCATAATAGGGCAGCGCCGCCTTCAGGCCCCTTTCGCCCGGCATATCGGCGACCAGCAACTGGCCATAGTTGAATTGGGCGGAAGGGTTACCGAGGTCGGCAGCCTTTTTCATCAGCTCTTCCGACTTCTTCTTATCGCGCGGAACGTCGCGCCCCTCCATCAGCAGAAGCGCATATTTGAACATAGCGCCGGGATCGCCCGCATTGGCCGCCTGGCCATACCAGAAGGCGGCATCCTTGGTGTTGCGAGCAACGCCGAGCCCTTGCGCAAAGATTTCCGCGACCAGCGTCTGCGCCGCCGCGTCGCCCAGCTGCGCGCGCGGCAAAGCCAGTTCCATCGCGGTCAGATAGTAGCCGCGCTGAAACGCGCCGTAGGCGTCGTCAGCCTTGCCGGCAAACGGCTTTTCCTGCGGCAGGGCCGGCAGTTCCGCACCCATGCGATCGAGCACATTGACGCCGCTCGACGGCTCAAGCTTTTCGGCATCCGTCTTCCTTGCGTCTTCCGGAGATTGCAACGCCGGTATTTCGCCTTCCGGCAAGGCAGCCCCGTTGAACGGCGTGATCCGGCCACGCTTGGCAACGGCCCCCTCGTCGGTTTCGCCCTCCACGGCAGGCGTCACCGCGTTCACACCGGGCAAGGCATCCTCCGCGCGCAAGCAGACCGGCGCGCCAAGTAACGAGGCGCACATCAGGAGAAGCGGAAGGCGGTGCCGCGATGACGAGAGACGGTTCAACATGGAAATGTCTTAATCTTCAAACCGTGGCGCTTTTTCGTCAAGAAGCGCATTGACCTGCGCGACAACGGCCGGCGCCTGTTCTGGCTCGGCGAAGACGGCAAGCCGGAGTGCGACGAATTCGGCGCCACTCTCGGCAACCGTCAGCGCTGATTCCGGATCGGTGCCGCCCATGACGATGCAGGGGATCTCGATCATCGAGGCCCACCATTCGGCGAGCGCGACATTCTTCGGATGCGCCTCCGGCTTGATGTCACCATCGAGTTTGCCGAAGAAGACATAGTCCGGGCGGATCTCGCCCATTTCCAGCGCATGGTGCCGGTCGGTCGCATTGCCGCCGCCGACGATGAGTTTCGGCGAGAATTTCTCGACCGCCTCGGCGAGCTCCGCCGCATTGCCGGTCACATGCAGGCCATCGGCCTTGGCGCGGCCGGCAACCCGCGTATCGCCGGCCAGCAGCGCCGCCGCACCCGCCTTCTGGATCAGCGGCACGAGCGCTTCCGCGTGTTTCTGGAAGGCATGATCGTCCAGCCCGTATTGCGGCAGGATGACCGAGGCCACGTCGCCACCGCGCAATGCATCACCGAGGATTTGCACGCGGCTTTCGACATCGGCGATGTCAGGCGCAATGAGGACGAGTCGGCAGCGGTTGTCTGTATTGCTCATAGTGTCTTGGTTCCCGGTGAAATGCGCGTTACGCGCCATCCCCTACTCGATTTCGATCCGCAAAAGCGATAGACCCTGCAGGCAAAAGGATCAACCGATACCCATGCTTCCCGATTTTCAGTTCTATGCCATCGCCATTCCCGCGGTTCTGCTTGTCGGCTTCAGCAAGGGAGGCATGGGCGAAGCGCTGTCGTTGATGGGCGTGCCCCTTCTGTCGATCGCCGTTTCTCCGGTCCAGGCGGCGGCACTGCTTCTGCCGATCCTGATCGCCATGGATCTGGTCTCGCTGTGGATGTGGCGCCAGCATGGCGACACCAAGACTCTGACGATCCTTCTGCCCGGCGCGCTTGCCGGCATCGCCATCGGCTGGGCGACCTCGGCCTATGTGCCGCGCGATGCGCTGCGGCTGATCATCGGCGTCATCACCATCCTCTTCGTGCTGCGTTATGCCTACAACGTCTGGCGCGCCCGGCGCGGCATCGTCATTCCGGCCAAGCCGCACCGGCCGCTGCAGGCGAGCTTTCTCGGTTCCTTCGCAGGTTATGGCAGTTTCGTCGCCCATGCGGGCGGCCCGCCCTTCCAAATCTACGCCCTGCCGCTGAAACTCCAGCCGCGCGAATATACCGGCACGATGGTGCGCTTTTTTGCCATCCTCAATGCCGTCAAGCTCATCCCGTATTTTGCTCTCGGACAACTGGATCTCAGCAATCTGACGACATCGCTGACGCTTTTTCCGTTGGCTATGCTGGCAACCATGGCCGGCGCCTGGGTCGTCCGGCGGATGCAGCCGCAGGTCTTTTACCCGTTCATGTATACGATGGCATTCCTCGCCGGCCTGAAACTTGCCTATGACGGCCTGGTGGTGCTTGCCGCCGGATCGTAAGGCGTGCCTGTCAGGCTTGGGGAGCGGCTCACGTTCAAGTCGAAACACGGCTACACGCCGCGCTTGCATCCCGCAAAGCAAAATTCTATTGCCGCATTGCACAATTTGCTTGCCGAGCGCTTTGAATTCTCCTAGCTTTTGCGCATGTCAAACGCTGATCCCTTTGATGCAATCTCGGATCCGAACCGGCGCTATCTGCTGGAGGAACTGCGGCGCGCGCCGCGGACAGTGAATGAACTCGCCGAGGGACTGCCGATCAGCCGCCCGGCTGTATCGCAGCATCTTAAGGCCCTGCTAGACTCCGACCTCGTCTCCGTCTCCGCCAGCGGCACCAAACGGATTTACGCGATCAACAGGCCAGGCTTCGACCGGGTCAATCTGTGGCTGGATCAGTTCTGGTCTTGAGGGTATGCCGGCCCTGAGGGGCCAGACATCGGGAAACTCATTACCTGCAGCACTTTGGCAAACATCATGTTTGCGCCAAAATCCGCTTATCAACAGCGCTTGAAACCGGTCTTCAAGTTCGTCCTGATTGTCCGGACATCAATTTCTGCGCTGGAACGAGAGCCTCCCGATGAATGAGATTGTTTATCTAATCAGTGAGTTGAGGAACGAATCTTTTCGATTTCGTCCTTCAAGCGCAACTTCCGACGCTTGATGTCCGCGATGTGCTGGTCTTGGGCCGAGGGTTGCAGAAGAGCCGTATGGAGCTCCTGCTCCAGAACACCATGTTTTTTCTCAAGCGTTGCAAGATGAGCCTCAATGGTCATGTGGCAGTCCCTTCCTTTTGCTTGCACCCGGCGGGCAAAGCCGGATGTTCCACGTTAACCGAGTTAGTGTGCCATGCTATTTTTCATTTGTCGAAGGCGAAATCGTGGCGAAGGATAACTTCCCGTTACCAACAATTCTGTGCTAGAGCGACGCTCGATTTATGCGGATAGCAGACCATGCTGCCGGCGCCGACGGGGAACAGTGCATGCCAGATCAGGATCAGGCCGAACTCAGACTAAGCGTAGCGCGGTTGAGGCAGGAACACGAAGATTACGATGTCGCGATCAACGCCATGATCCAGACAGGCTGCGATGCCCTGCGCATCCAGCGGATGAAGAAGAAGAAACTGATCATCAAGGACAAGATCACCAAGATCGAGGACCAGATCATTCCCGACATTATCGCCTGAGCCGGCGGCGCGTTCGATCGATCGCGCCGGCCGAGAATTTCGGCCCTGTAACAAGCGGAACGAACACCGTGACGAAAGCATCTCCTCCGCCCGTCGCCATCATCATGGGAAGCCAGTCCGACTGGGAGACGATGAAGAATGCCGCCGATACGCTCGACGCCCTCGACATCGCCTATGATGCCCGGATCGTTTCGGCACACCGCACGGTGGACCGGTTGATCAATTTTGCCCGGGGCGCCCGGGATGAAGGCTTCAAGGTGATCATCGCAGGTGCCGGCGGCGCCGCCCATCTGCCCGGAATGACGGCTGCAATGACGCCGCTGCCGGTGTTCGGCGTCCCCGTTCAGTCCAAGGCGCTCTCCGGTCAGGACAGCCTTCTTTCTATCGTCCAGATGCCGGCAGGCATCCCCGTCGGCACGCTGGCGATCGGTCGTGCCGGCGCCGTCAATGCAGCCCTTCTCGCTGCGGCCGTCCTGGCTCTCAGCGATCCGGATCTCGCCGACCGTCTCGACGACTGGCGCGAACAGCAGAGTGCCGCGGTTGCCGAATACCCCGTGGATCAGGCATGAGAACGATCGGTATCATCGGCGGCGGCCAGCTTGGCCGCATGCTCGCCATGGCGGCGGCCCGGCTCAACTTTCGCACCGTCATCCTCGAGCCGCAGCCCGACTGTCCCGCCGCCCAGGTCGCCAACAGCCAGATCGTCGCCAATTACGACGACCAGGCAGCGCTCGCGAAACTCGCCGAATCCTGCGACCTCGTCACCTATGAATTCGAGAACGTCCCGGTCGCCGCAGCAGAACTGCTTGCGCGCTCGCTGCCGGTTTACCCCCCGCCCAAGGCACTGGAAGTGTCGCAGGACCGGGTGACGGAAAAGCAGTTCCTCAACGGCTGCGGCATCGAGACTGCCCGGTTCCACGTCATCGACGACCAGGAGCAGCTGGAACGGGCGCTGGCCGATTTTTCCGGCATCGGCGTTTTGAAGACCCGCCGCCTCGGTTACGACGGCAAGGGCCAGCGCGTGTTTCGCCACAAGACGGACGATGCGACAGGCGCCTACATGGCGCTTGGCAACGTGCCGCTCATCCTCGAAAGCTTCGTTGCTTTCGAGCGGGAGATTTCGATCATTGCCGCGCGCGGCACCGATGGGGCGATCGCCTGTTTCGACCCGGCGGAGAACATTCACCGCAACGGCATCCTTCATACCTCCACGGTTCCGGCCCCGGTCGGTGATGCGACAATGGCGGCGGCACGCGCCGCGGCAGGAACCATCCTCGAAGCACTTGGTTATGTCGGGGTCATCGGCGTGGAATTCTTCGTGCTGACGGATGGGACGCCGATCGTCAACGAAATCGCGCCCCGCGTCCACAATTCCGGCCATTGGACGGAGGCCGCCTGCGTGGTCTCGCAGTTCGAGCAGCATATCCGCGCGGTCACCGGCTTGGCGTTGTCCGACGGCGCCCGGCATTCCGATTGCGTGATGCAGAACCTGATCGGCGACGACATCGAAGACGTGCCGGCCTGGCTCGCCAAACCCAATGCGCTCGTCCACCTCTATGGCAAATCCGAAGCCCGACCCGGTCGCAAGATGGGCCATGTCACCTGGCTGATTTGAGCGCTTAACCCACAGAAAAGCCGAAAGCGGGCGTTAAAACCGGCTCTCTGTGGTTGACACTTTTGCGATGCCGGGTTATTTGCCTGCCACCCTAAGAGCGCGCTCGGCCCGAACGGTCTGCAAGCGCGCTTTTGATTGTTAAAGACCGGCGAATTCGGATTCGCCAAAACTGCGGATCAGAAAAATGAAGATCAAAAATTCGCTCAAGTCGCTGAAGGCTCGCCATCGCGAAAACCGTCTGGTGCGCCGCAAGGGCCGCATCTACATCATCAACAAGCTGAACCCGCGCTTCAAGGCCCGCCAGGGCTGATCCATTCTGCGAACCGGAAACGGAGGTTTCCGGTCCGTTCACGAATGGAATGAAAGCGCTTGAGCCTTCCTCTGTAGAGAAAGCGGGCTCGGACGGTTCATCGAATTGATGTCTCAAATTTGATTTTGATCTTCGGCCATGGCGGACTACCTTATCTGCCATGGTTAAACTTATGTCTACTAGTCTGATTCTCGTGATCGCGCTTTCGGCGACGGTCACTGGCGCACCCTCTCTTCTCGCAGCGGACACTTCACAGGCTTCGGCGACATCGGAACTGACGACGCCGAAGCAGCGGCTCGACACGCTCTTTTCCGAGCTGAAGCGGGCGCGCGACCCCGAGAAGGCACGCGAGATTTCCGATCGCATCCGCGTCGAATGGCAGGATTCCGGCAGCGCCTCCATCAATCTCCTGATGCAATGGGCGACAAAAGCGCTCGAAGCTGATCGCAAGGCGACGGCGCTCGATATCTTCGACCAGGTCATTTATCTCTCGCCGCAATATGTCGAGGGCTGGAACCAGCGCGCCACGTTGCATTACCGGATGGGCAACTATCGGAAATCCATGTCGGACATCAACCGGGTGCTGGCGATCGAGCCCCGGCATTTCGGTGCGCTCGCCGGTATGGCGGCTATCCTCACCGCGGCCGGCAAGGACGAACTGGCGCTCCGGGCGTGGGAGCAGTTTCTCGAGATCTACCCTGCCGATCGTCAGGCGCAGGAGCAGCTTGGCAATCTCGAAGAAAAGCTTGCCGGCAATCGCACATAATTCTGCGCCGGCGAAACCGCCAGTCGCTCTTTCTCGTATCGGACGATATCGCATTGCGAGATCGGTTGCGCATGCGCACAAACCGCGAGAGAGTGATTGATGTATTTCGCCTCCAGGAAAGCCATGCTGTTCATCACATCCGTGTTTCTCACGCTGCTCGTTACCGGGTTCGGTTTCAACTCCTATCAGGCAGCAGCGTTCGAGAAGCGCTATCCGAACAGGGGCGAACGCATAGACGTCGGCGGCTACCGGATGAACAGCGTCTACGTGCCGCGCCCACACAGCGCCGACCTGCCCACCCTTGTGTTCATTCATGGTGCTAGCGCCAATCTGCGTGATCAGATGATCGCCTTCAGGAGCAAGCTTGAAGGGCGCGCCGACATGCTGTTCCTCGATCGTCCGGGGCTCGGCTTCTCCGACCGCGGCGGTCCGCAGAACGCCTATCCCGACGGCCAGGCCGATGCGATCGCCGCCCTGATGTGCAAGCGCGGCATCAAAAGGGCGATCATCGTCAGCCATTCCTTCGGCGGCGCGATTGCGGCGAGCTTCGCGCTGAACCACAAGGACATGGTCGCAGGTCTTTTGTTTCTCTCGCCTGCCACCCATCCCTGGCCGGGCGGCATCGAATGGTATTATGACGCCGCCAAGGTTCCGGTGTTCGGCCGGCTGTTTTCCACCCTTGTCGCGCCGCCCGTCGGCATGGCCCTGATCGACAAGGCGACGAAGGCCGTCTTCGAGCCCAACCGGCGGCCGGACGACTACATCGAGCAGACGGCCGCTTATCTGTCGCTCAGGCCGCATGCCTTCCACAACAATGCCATCGATGTCGCCAATCTGCTGGACTATGTGAAACGCGTGTCGCCGCGCTACAAGGAGATCAAGGCGCCGGCCGTGATCATCACCGGCGACGCCGATCGCGTCGTCCTTCCCGAAATCCACTCCCGCCAACTGCACGCAGACATCGCCGGCTCCACGCTCCTGCGCATCCACGATCTCGGGCACAAGCCGGACTATGCCGTAACGGATCTGGCAATCGCCGCGATCGAGACATTGGCGGGCAAGAAGCGCAACCTTGAGCAACTGGCGGCACGGGCGGAAGCGCGGATAGCCCACGACAAGACCGAATGAAAAACGCCGCGCTTCCGACCGAAAGCGCGGCGTCCCAAGAGACGTACCATTGCAGTGTCGCGCGTCTTTTCAGACGCGCAAAGGTCGCTGCAACACTTTGATCTGCTGCATAATTTTTCCCTTAAATTGATTCCGACTCAAGGAATTATGCAATCGATTCAAACGCCGCTGAGGCCGTCCGAGCCGATATAGGCGATGCGCAGCATATTGGTGGCGCCCGGTGTTCCGAGCGGCACTCCGGCCGAGATGATCACCCGGTCGCCCGGCTTGCCGAAGCCTTCGGTCGCGACGATGCGGCAGGCGCGGTTGACCATGTCGTCAAGATCGGTCGCGTCATTGGTGACGACGCTGTGCAGGCCCCAGACGACAGAAAGACGGCGGGCGGTCTGTATGACCGGCGAAAGCGCGATCACCGGAACCTGCGGACGCTCGCGGGCGGTGCGCAGGCCCGTGTTGCCCGACGAGGTGTAACAGACGATGGCCGACAGCTTCAGCGTCTCGGCGATCTGGTGGGCGGCAAGCGAAATCGCATCCGCGCCGGTCGCTTCCGGCGGGGTGCGCTGCGCGTAGATGATGCCGGGATAATGCGGGTCCAGTTCAACCTTGCTGGCAATCGACGCCATGGTCGAGACGGCCTCGACCGGATATTCGCCAGAGGCGGATTCAGCCGACAGCATGACGGCATCGGCGCCTTCGAAGACGGCGGTCGCAACGTCCGACACTTCGGCGCGGGTCGGGACCGGCGCCGAAATCATCGACTCGAGCATCTGCGTTGCGACGACGACCGGCTTGCCGGCACGGCGGCAGGCGCGGATCAGCTGCTTCTGCAGGCCCGGAACCGCTTCCAGCGGCATTTCCACGCCGAGGTCGCCACGAGCAACCATCAGAGCGTCGGAGAGTTCGATGATCTCGTCGATCCGCTCGATCGCCTGCGGCTTCTCGATCTTCGACATCAACCCGACTCGACCGCGCGAGACCTTGCGGACTTCGGAAAGATCTTCCGGGCGCTGAATGAACGACAGGGCAACCCAGTCGACTTCGTCCGTCTCGAGCACGGCGTCCAGATCGGCCCTGTCCTTCTCGGTCAGTGCGCCGACGCCGAGAAGCGTGTCGGGCAGGCTAACGCCCTTGCGGTCGGAAATCTTGGTGCCGGCGATGACGGTGCAGACGATGCTCTTGCCATCGGTCTTGTCGGCGCGCAAATGCAGCTTGCCGTCGTCGATCAGCAGCCGGTGTCCAGGCTGGACGGCTTCGAGAATTTCCGGATGTGGCAGGAAGACACGCGTGCTGTCGCCCGGCTCATCCTTGTTGTCGAGCGTGAACGTCTGGCCGGGAACGACATCGACCTTGCCGTCTGCGAACTTGCCCACGCGCAGCTTCGGACCCTGAAGATCGGCGAGAATTCCGATCGGACGGCCACAGCGCGCCTCGACACTTCGGATGCGCTTGATCAGCGTGCGCATCATGTCATGGCTGGCATGGCTCATGTTGATCCGGAAAAGATCAGCGCCCGCCTCGTGCAGCTTTTGGATCATCTCTTCTTCGTTGGACGCTGGTCCAAGCGTGGCGAGAATTTTGACTTTTCTATTCCGCTTCATCAGTTGTGGCTTTCTTGGGTCCCTGGGGTATCGGACAACTGAACCATCCAGCTTCCCTGACGCCCCGTGTCGTATTCCTTGAATCCCATCCGCTGGAAACCGCGCGCGAAACAATCCTGCACGCCGGTGATCTTGAACTCGTTTTCGGCGACGCACATGTTGACGCCGCCCGTCCAGCGCCCGCCGCGGGCAGCGTCCTCAGCGTAGAGGTAATAGTATCGTGATTGAAGTTCGCCCTGGATCAGGGTGGCGCAGGTGGTCGCAGGAACCTGCCACCAGCCTTCCGTGATCCAGCCTTCCTTGGCCCGGTAGCCGATGGCCACACCCACGAGATTCTGGGTGCCGTTGCAGACGCGGAACTCGGCCCGCGCTTCGCTCGCCATCAGAACCGGCGAGAACGCCGCCAGAACGAAAAGAATACCGGCACTCAAGGACCAGTTCCGGACGTTCAGCCTGGAAAGAGGATATCTGGACACGGTTTCCAATGGGTCTCCATTGTGATTTGTCGTGGCACTTTCTTGCGACGGTAGGCCCGGAAAGTCAACGCGACTCTAATCGATTACATCCGGCTTTTTGTTGACCGAAATGTCACAAAATCCTCTTTGCCTTGCGATAATCGCCGCAGCATGCCATCAAATTTCGTCAAGCATGAATCGAGTTGATACTGTATGCGGGAAACATCACCATTCGAGATCATTGAGGGGAACAATGCCGCCGGGCTGGTGCTTCTGGCGGATCATGCCACAAACCGGCTGCCGCCGGAATATGGCAGGCTCGGCCTTCCCGAAAGCGCCTTCGAGCGCCACATCGCCTACGATATCGGCGTCGAGGCGCTGGTCCGCCGGCTCGCCGCCCGGCTTGACGTTCCCGCAGTCCTCAGCCGCTTTTCGCGGCTTTTGATCGATCCGAACCGGGGCGAGGACGATCCGACGCTGATCATGAAGATCTCCGATGGCGCCGTCATTCCCGGCAATCATCCCATCTCGTCGGAAGAATGGGAAAGCCGCCTCAACCGCTTTCACCGGCCCTATCACCGGGCCGTCTCGGAAACCGTCGCTGCGGTCGGGTCGGCAAGCGGCAAAGCGCCGCTGGTGATTTCCATTCATTCCTACACGCCCGCCTGGAAAGGCGTGCCCCGCCCCTGGCATGCTGCCGTCCTCTGGGACAGCGATCCGCGCGCGGTCAGTCCCTTGATCGAGGCGCTGGAAACGTCGGGCGATGTTCTTGTCGGCAACAACGAGCCCTATGACGGCGCCCTGCGTGGCGATACGATGTTCCGTCACTGCATGGAAACAGGACTCGCTCACGCGCTGATCGAGGTCCGGCAGGACCTGATTGGCGACGACATCGGCGTGGCGGAATGGGAGGCGCGGCTTGGGCCGATCTTCGCCGGCTTGAACGAACGCCCTGAATTGCACGAAATCAGGCGATATCCTTCCCGCACCGGGCCTTATGAACACGGCTGAAAGAGACGACGATGACCGAATTGACGCCACAACAGCAGCTGGAATTCGAAGCAGCCGCCTTCCGCCGCCTCGTCGCCCATCTGCGCGAACGCAGCGATGTTCAGAACATCGACCTTATGAACCTCGCCGGTTTCTGCCGCAACTGCCTGTCCAACTGGTATCGCGATGCCGCCAATGCCGCCGGCGTGCCGATGGACAAGGACCAGTCACGCGAGATCGTCTACGGCATGCCCTATGAAGAATGGCGATCGCTTTACCAGCGAGAGGCCTCCGACGAAAAGAAGGCCGCCTTCGAAGCGAGCAAGCCTCCTGCATAATTCCTTAAGTCGGAATCGGCCTTTGCGCGTCTGAAAAGACGCGCAGCGGCGTAAGGAATAGCGGCCGCAGAGACCGTTCCTCCGTGAAAACGGTGCGGCGTTACGCAATGTCACTTGACCTTCAGCCCGCTTCACGGCAGGTCACAGCCTCGCAAATTCAGTCCCCAACCAATCCCCAACAAGGAGAAGACCATGTCGGATGCCCATGGCGTCGCCCGCGATCAGCTTCGCTCTTTCATCGAGCGGATCGAGCGGCTGGAAGAAGAAAAAAAGACCATCGCGGATGACATCAAGGATGTATATGGCGAGGCGAAGGGAACCGGCTTCGATACGAAGATCCTGAAAAAAGTCATCGCGATCCGCAAGCAGGACAAGGACGAGCGCATGGAACAGGAAGCCATCCTCGACACCTACCTTGCAGCGCTCGGCATGATCGACGCACCGGAAGCCGAATAAGACGGCGAGCCCGCAACCGACAAAAAACCCGCCATTCCGGCGGGTTTTTTTATGACTTATCGGTGATGGATCAGATCAGTTCGTGCTGAACTTCTTCACTTCCAGGAAATTGACCGCACTCCCGCTGAACCGTGCCGTGTCCACGGAAACGGCTTCGTTCGAGAAACCAGCCGAATAGACCGTCGTCGGCGAGGCGCGCAGCGACTTGCTGACGAAGCGCGGCGCCTTGACCGGCTTGGACAAGGTTGCCATGCGGCCGTTCGACAGCGCCCAGTTGGAAATGATCTGCTGGGTCAGCTTCGGTTCGGTGCGGACCGACGAACGGGTGGCCGCATCTGCCTCCTGCTTGTTCGGACGTTTGCCCTTGGCGGGCGCCGCCTCCGCATTCGCATCGAAGGCATCCTCGAAGATCGCTGCGCGTGTTTCAGCACCCGACGGCGGTACGTAGGCGGCCAATTCGATAGGCCGCTCCTGCGGCGTCGGCTGCGCGAGCGCCACGCGTGTCTGCGCCTCGGCAACCGCGTCAACCGGCTGCTGCGCCTCGGCGACGGCCTGTGGCTGCGGCTCGGTCCGTTCCGCAAAGGAGGGCACGACGACATTGGCGTCGGCGACGGCCATCAGCGAGGCCTCGTCTGCCGGGCGCATGGCCGGCACGGGGACAAAACCAAGCGCTGCGACATCCTCGCCCAGCACCGCGGCATTCGGATCGGTCGAGGCCATCAGCGTGTCGCTGCCGGCATCGCCATTCAGGCCGCGCTTGCCAAGCATCTGCGGCACCGGAATCTTGTAGCCGTTCAGATCGGCATATTCGCCTTCGGCTGCGGCCGGTTCAGGCAGAGCCGCAGCCCAGGCCTCCTGCGCCGTTTCCGTGGTCGGCGCAACCAGCGCGGTCTGGACGCCGGCGTCCGCCGGCACATCCTTGAAGGCCGGTCTTGAGCCAGGAACCGGAGCGGCCACTTCCTTCTCCGCGGACTGTTGCGAGCCATCGACACCAGGAAGAGCCTGCTCGGCCTCGGCAACAGCAACTTCAGTGACCTTGGCCTTGGCGGCCGGCTGCTCATCCGCGCCTTCCAGTTCGCCGCTGGCAATTGCATTGGGCTCTTCGTCTTCGTCGCCGCCGCCAAACAGCATGGCGAACAGGTTGCCCTTACGCTTGGTATCCTTGTCGCCCGGTCCCTTGGCGCCACCACCTGCCACTTCAATGGCGCTGGCGCCGACGCGACGCTTGTAATCGGCCACGGCCAGCTCATACCCTGGCAGCGGCTTGCCATCGGAAGGCACGTGCATGGTCTTGCCGTCCGGGAAGAGGCGGGCGAGTTCGTTGCGGCTCATGCGCGGCCAGGCGCGAACGCCGCCGACATCCATGTGCACGAAAGGCGAACCCGAGGTCGGATAATAACCGACACCGCCGACCTGGAACTTCATGCCGATTTCGCGCAGATTCTTCAGCTTGACGTCGGGCAGATAGAAATCCATCGCCTTGCCGAGCATATGCTGGCTCTTCTTGGCCACGCCCTTGGAGCGCGACCGCAGCATGCCGTTGGTGGCCGGCGAACGGTAGGCGGAAACCACGTGGATATAATCGTGCGAACCGCTCTTCTGGTAGACTTCCCAGACGAGATCGAGAAGCCGCGGGTCCATCTTGGTCGGTTCGTTACGGCGCCAGTCGCGCAGGAAACGATTGATCTCCTGCAGGCCCTTGGCATCATAGCGACCATTGCGCTTGAACGTGATCGACGCCTTTTCCTGGGTGTGGATAAAATAGAGTTTGAGTGTCCGGGTCTGGCCAGCCGCCTCGACCGGCGGAGCCATGCCGGGCGTGACCATTGCGGTTGCGATCAGGAGCGATGCGAGGACACGCGGCATCTTGTGGGCCACTGCAGCGCAAAAGCGGGTTATCACGGAGCCGTTAGGCTTCTTGAATCCGAACAAATTTTGCAAACTCAATCCCCGTCCGACGGACAATGCGTCCCGTGGCTGCTCAGATGACTGTCAATTGCGGTGACAGCATGGCAAATATGCCACAGTCATCGGTTATCCTTATAATATAGTGAATGGTTCACTAACAAGGTCTAAACGACAACAGCCAAATACGACGGATCGTTACGCTTCGTTATCCCTCGTTTTATGCGGCCTCACTGAACGGATCGTCCGGATTAATGCCATAATCCTTGAGTTTACGGTACAATGTCGACCTTCCAATTCCCAGTTTTCGGGCCACCTGGCTCATCTGCCCACGGTAGAACTTGAGCGCAAAACGAATCAGTTCCTCTTCCACTTCGGCCAGCTTGCGCACATTTCCGCCATCATCGACGCTCGCAATCGCGTTTTCAGACGGATGATCCGCAACGGCATTTCGCGCTTCCGCCTTCTCGCTAGCGACGAAATGCGGATAGACCGATGGCAGGTAGTCGGCTTCGACCAACGGCGTTCTTGACGGCCCGGTCTCTTCCCATGTGAAGCCAGACTTCTCGGCGACGACGTAGCCGGGAATCTGCGTGGCGATCTGCGGGAAATCCTTGACCGTCAGTTCGGCTCCCTCGGCAAGCACGACCGCCCGGAAGATGGCGTTCTCCAGCTGGCGGATATTGCCCGGCCAATCATAGGCGGTGAGCAATGCCATTGCCCCACTGGAGACGGAGAGCGGAGTCGCAAGCCGCTGTTCCAGTGCGAAACGCTCAACAAAGGTGCGCACCAGAACCGGAATGTCTTCCTTGCGCTTGCGCAATGCCGGAATGGCGATGGGAAAGACGTTCAGCCGGTAATACAGGTCTTCGCGGAAGCGGCCTTCGCGCACTTCGTTGATCAGGTCCTTGTTGGTCGCGGAAATCAACCTGACATTGACCTTCTGCGGATGGCGCGCGCCAATCGTCTCGATCTCGCCCTGCTGAACCGCGCGCAGCAGTTTCACCTGCACCTCCACCGGCAGGTCGCCGATCTCGTCCAGGAACAGCGTGCCGCCATCGGCATCGGCGAACTTGCCGGAATGCTTTTCGGTGGCGCCGGTAAAGGCGCCCTTCTCATGGCCGAAGAGAATGCTTTCGACCAGATTGTGCGGGATGGCGCCGCAGTTGACGGTGACGAACGGCTTGCCGGCGCGCTCGCTGGCGTGCTGGATGGCACGGGCGACCATTTCCTTGCCGACACCGGATTCACCTTCGAGCACGATCGGAATATTCGACTGCGCGGCCCGGCGCGCGAGATCGAGCACCCGGATCATGGCAGGGCTTGCCGAAACCACATCCTCGAAACCGACGGCACCGCTGCGCGACCGCTTCGACACGCGGCCACGGCTTTCGCGGTGGTCCATCTTCAGCGCGTTGGTGATCGCAACGTTGAGGCGTTCGGGCGAAACCGGCTTGACGACGAAATCGAAGGCGCCGGCCTGCATGGCGAGAACGACCGTCTCGATGCCGCCCTGCCCCGTCTGCACGATGACCGGCGTATCGATGCCGCGCTCGGCGATCGCTTCGAGGAACCCATGGCCGTTCATTTCCGGCATCATCAGATCGAGCAGGATGACGCTGATCAGGCCGCGCTTGCGTTCCAGCAGTTCAAGACCACTGCGGCCGTTGTCGGCGAGATGGGCGATATGGCCGAGGCGTTCGATCATGTTCGTCAGCAGCCGGCGCTGGACCGGATCATCGTCGATGACGAGAATTTGGGATGTCATGAAGGCCTCCTGCTCTCTACATAGAACCAAAACGACACCTCATGTGCCGCATCGTGAGAAGCATTCGTGCCACAAAGGCCTGAAAATCCTCTTTTGAGAAATGCTTGCATTTTAACCATTGCCGACGTTAGGTCATGGCCCCATATCCGCCCTCTGCTTCGCCACCCAAATCCGGGCCGGCGCCCGTTGAAAAGAGTGAACAATCATGCACCATCTTCCTTCTTTCCGGACATCTTCTGGCATCGCCCACGCCGCCGCTTCAGGTGCTGCGGAGGCGGCGCAGCTTGGTGACCTGCCGTCCTGGAAACTGGAGGATCTCTACCCGTCGGCAACGTCGCAGGAATATCTCGGTGACTTGGAGAAGGCCGAGGCCGCAGCCAAGGCCTTCGAAGCAAAATGGAAGGGCAAGCTGGCGGATGCTGCAACGCGGGCCGGTGACGAGGGCATCGGCGTGGCCGTGCGCGAATATGAGACGTTGGAAGACCTGATGGGCAAGATCGGCTCCTTTGCCGGCCTCACCTATTTCTCCGACACGTCCAATCCAGCCAACGGCAAGCTCTACGGCGATGCCCAGTCGAAACTGACGGATATGGCGAGCCACCTCCTGTTCTTCTCGCTGGAAATGAACCGGATCGACGATGCCGTCATCGATGCCGCGCTCGAAAACGATGCACTGGCGGGCCACTACAAGCCTTGGATTGTCGACCTGCGCATGGACAAGCCCTACCAGCTCGACGACAAGCTGGAGCAGCTCTTCCTCGAAAAATCCATGACCGGCGCCAGCGCCTTCAACCGCCTGTTCGACGAAACCATGGCGTCGCTGACGTTCAATGTCGACGGCGAGGACCGGCCGCTCGAAGTAACCCTCAGCATGCTGCAGGAAGCCGATCCGGCCCTCCGAAAAAAGGCCGCGCAGGCGCTGACCGAAACCTTCAAAGCCAATATCCGCACCTTCACGCTGATCACCAATACGCTCGCCAAGGACAAGGAGATCTCCGATCGCTGGCGCGGTTTTGGAGATATCGCCGACAGCCGCCATCTGGCCAACCGGGTCGAGCGCGACGTGGTCGACGCGCTGGCCGCCGCCGTAAAGGACGCCTATCCGCGCCTGTCCCACCGCTATTATGCGATGAAGGCGAAGTGGCTCGGCATGGGACAGATGGAATTCTGGGACCGCAACGCGCCGCTGCCGGAAACCCCGACATCGCTCATTCCCTGGAGCGAGGCCAAGGAAACCGTTCTCTCCGCCTATGGTAATTTCGAGCCGGAGATGGCGGCGATCGCCAAGCGCTTCTTCGACGGCGGCTGGATCGATGCGCCGGTCCGCCCGGGCAAGGCGCCGGGCGCCTTCGCGCATCCGACGGTGCCCTCCGCGCATCCGTATGTGCTCGTCAACTACATGGGCAAACCGCGGGACGTGATGACGCTCGCCCATGAACTCGGGCACGGTGTGCATCAGGTTCTCGCCGGCGATCAGGGTGCGCTGATGGCTTCGACGCCTTTGACTTTGGCCGAAACGGCTTCAGTCTTCGGCGAAATGCTGACCTTCCGCGCCCTTCTCGACAAGACCAAGGACAACCGCGAGCGCAAGGCGATGCTCGCCCAGAAGGTCGAGGACATGATCAACACGGTGGTGCGCCAGATCGCCTTCTACGAATTCGAGCGCAAGGTCCACACCGCCCGCAAGAACGGTGAGCTGACCGCCGACGACATCGGCGAACTCTGGCTGTCCGTTCAGACGGAAAGCCTCGGGCCGGCGATCCGGATTTCGGAGGGCTACGAGACGTATTGGGCCTATATCCCGCACTTCATCCATTCGCCCTTCTACGTCTACGCCTATGCCTTCGGCGATTGCCTGGTGAATTCGCTCTACGCGGTCTACAGACAAGCCGAAACCGGCTTCCAGCAGAAGTATTTCGAGCTCCTGAAGGCTGGCGGCACCAAGCATCATTCCGAGCTTCTCGCCCCCTTCGGCCTCGATGCCACCGATCCGTCGTTCTGGGCACAGGGCCTGTCGATGCTGGAGGGGCTGATCGACGAACTCGAGGCGCTTGATAGGGCATAAGTTCCCGACGGATGCAGGATATGAAATCGCGTTTCGCAGTCACCGGCATGGATCCTCGGGTCAAGCCCGAGGATGACGATCCGGAGGCTTGGCTAGCGAAAAAACTGATACTGGTATTCCGTGGACGCCCCCATTCTCCGTCATCCTCGGGCTTGACCCGAGGATCCATGCGGACACCGACGTGAGCAGCATGACCGACACCGGCCCCTATGTCCTTTTCCGGGACGACAGCGAAGACAGGACGACCGTCTTCGCTGAGCCGTCACGCGTCATCACCGCACGGACGAAAGCAGAATTCTGGCGCGGGCTGGCGGACATGAAGCCGCGCACGGGACGGGAAAGTGGCTTGCCGGCTTCATGAGCTACGAGGCGGGGCATCTCTTCGAAAAGAAGCTGGCCCCCTTCGCCGAGGAGAACCGCCGCACGCCGCTGATGTCTTTCGGTGTCTTCGACGGACCTTCAGAAGTGCATTCCCTTTCGGAACCCCGGCGCCGCATCGAGAACGAACCCTTCATCACCGAGCCGCGCGCAAGTTGGAACTTCGATGCCTACAAGCAGCGCTTCGACCGCCTTCACCAGCATTTGCGGCAGGGGGATTGTTACCAGGCGAACCTCACCATGCCGGTCACTGCCCGATGGAACGGCGATCCGCTCGCCGCCTTCTGGTCGCTGATCGAGCGGCAGCCGGTGAAATACGGCGCACTCGTTTCGCTCGGTGGTCCGATCCTGCTGTCACGCTCGCCGGAACTTTTCTTCAAGATCGACAAGGAACGCTGGATCGAAACGCATCCGATGAAGGGCACCGCCCGCCGCGGCGCGACGGCTTCAGAGGACGAAGAGATCATCCGCGAGATGCAGGCCGATCCGAAGTCGCAGGCGGAGAACCGGATGATCGTCGATCTCTTGCGCAACGACATCTCCCGTATCACCGCGGTCGGCACCCTCGAAGTCCCGCGCCTGTTCGACGTCGAGACCTATCCGACCGTGCACCAGATGGTGAGCCACGTTCGAGCAAAACTGCTGCCGGACGTCGGAATCAGCCGGATTTTCGAAGCGCTTTTCCCCTGCGGCTCCGTGACCGGAGCGCCAAAAATGCGGGCGATGGAAATCCTGCATGATCTGGAAGCCGGCCCGCGCGATGCCTATTGCGGCTCGATCGGCTTCATCGCGCCGGATGGTACCATGCGTTTCAATGTGGCCATCCGCACCTTGTCTCTCTTTCCAAATGGCGAGGCCATCTTCAATGTCGGTGGCGGCATCGTCTTCGATTCGACCGCAGAAGCGGAATATGAAGAATGCCTGCTGAAGGCACGCTTCGCCGTCGGCGACGCTTGGATCGAACGATGACGGATTTTTCGCTGATCGAGACGATGCGATGGCAGCCCGGCACCGGCATCGTTCGGCTGCGGCTGCATCTGGCCCGGCTGAAGCGTTCGGCCGGGCGGTTGGGGTTTGCGGGGGCGGACAAAGCAGAGGCACGTCTGGCTGAAATACTTGGAGCGGCTTTACCCCCCTCTGTCCCTTCGGGACATCTCCCCCTCAAGGGGGGAGATCAGGCCGACGCGACCTCACGTCAACAACGCACCATCGAGGCAACCGCAGGTCCAATCTCCCCCCTTGAGGGGGAGATGCCCGACAGGGCAGAGGGGGGTGAAACCGCACACACGGTAGCGAACCGATCGCCATCGCCCCTCCGCGTCCGTCTGACGCTGAGCCCCTCCGGTGAAATCGCTGTCACCATCGCGCCTTTTACGCCTCTTCCCGAGGGCACCATCTGGCGCGTCGCGATCGCCGCCACCCGCCTCGATTCTGCCGACAAGCTCCTGCGCCACAAGACCACCCGGCGTGAGGTCTACGAGGCGGCGCGCGGCGAATATCCGATCGCGGATGCCGACGAAGTGCTGCTGCTCAACGAGAAGGGCGAACCCTGCGAGGGCACGATCACCTCGATCTTTCTCGACGACGGTTCTGGCGTGTTGAAAACACCGCCGATTTCCTGCGGGCTGCTCGCCGGCGTGCTTCGAACCGAATTGATCTGCGCCCGCCGCGCCCGCGTGCAACGGCTGACCCTTGCCGATATGAAAAACGGCAAACTCTACATCGGCAATTCATTGCGCGGCCTGATCAAGACGGAACTCACAAGGGAAGATTGAGATTGTTCATCCTGTCACTCACCTACAAGGTCGACCTCACCGAGGTCGATCGTCATCTGGAAACACATATTGCCTGGCTGAAGGCCGGCTATGAAGCTGGTTTGATCCTCGCATCCGGGCGAAAGAACCCGCGCAGTGGTGGTGTCATTTTGGCGCGTGGCGATCGTCCGCAAATCGATGCGCTGATTGCAGCCGATCCGTTTAGCCTGCACGGCGTTGCCGACTATTCGGTAACCGATTTCACCGCGACAATGACCGCGCCCGGTCTTGAGGCGCTGAAGGAATAGCGATCAGCGCAGGCTCACCGCGATCCTGTCCCGGCCGGAATGCTTGGCCTCGTAGAGTGCCGCATCGGCGCGCGAATAGATCGACCTTGCGGTATCGCCCCGCTCCAGGACGGCAATGCCGGCAGAGCAGGTGTAGAAAAACTGCGGCACTGCCGCCAAGGGGCGTGCGGTTCTGATGTTGTCCAGCACCCGGTCAACGATCTTGCGGCCTTCCGGCAATGTTGTCTCCGGAAAGATCAGCATGAATTCCTCGCCACCGATGCGTCCGAAGCAGTCGTGCCGCCGGACGAGCGGATGCACCCTCCGGGCGAAATCGAGGAGAATGTCGTCGCCCGTCTGATGGCCGTACCGGTCGTTGATGCCCTTGAAAAAATCGATATCGAGAATGCACACGCAACCGCTGGCAGGGCCCGAGGCAGACTCATTCCTGACCAGCACCTCAAGCTTCGACATCATATAGCGCCGATTGGAAACGCCGGTCAGCTCGTCGGTCTGGGATGCCTTCAACGCGAAGTCCCGGTCCTGCCGCAGCGAGCGCTCGTCCGGACGCAGATGGGTGATGTCGCTTGCAATGCACAGCATCCAGCCGTTTCGATCGACGGACTCGGTCATCCACAGCCAACGGCCGCCGACGACATCCGTCTCGAAGGCCCTGAACGGCACCTTGCCGCGCCGCGACTGCGCCGAGACCACCCAAGCCTCGAAGTCGCGCACGCTGATGACGGTACCGCGGCCGAGCGCATGATTGCGCCGCATCAGATCCGGCCAAAGCGGCGTCTCGTCTTCATCGAGATGGAAGGTCGAGCGGAAGGCCCGGTTGGCGTAACGCAGGCGATCGTCATGATCGTAGAGCGCGATGAGGACTTCAGTATCGTCTCTCAATGACGCTAGGCTGGCCGCTATATCATCCATCGCACCGATTCCGTATCGCGGCATTCATTGTAGGGCGGGCGCTATACAGCACCATCCCGAAATATGACGACTAGTGCCGACCCGGCAAGTATGCCGTCCGCACGCTTAATGAACCGTCACATTGTGTCCGAAGAACGAACGTCAAAAAAGAATCAAAGGGCTGACAACAATTTTTGCGCGTAACGGTTCGGCGCCGCTTCGACACAGCAGATCCGGAGGCGTCAAGCAAAAAAGCCCCGCCGGTGCGAAACCGGCGGGGCTTGGTCATTGTAACGGCTTTCGTTTATTCGGCAGCGGCCGGATGCAGCACGCCGCGCCGGATCTGGTCGGCCTCGATCGATTCGAACAGGGCCCGGAAGTTTCCTTCGCCGAAGCCTTCATCGCCCTTGCGCTGGATGAATTCGAAGAAGATCGGGCCGATCACCGTCTTCGAGAAGATCTGCAGGAGGATGCGGGTCATTCCGCCATCCACCACGCCCTCGCCGTCGATCAGGATGCCGTGCTGCTTCATTCGCTCGATCGGTTCGTCATGGCCGTGCACGCGCTCATGCGAGAGTTCGTAATAGGTATCCGGCGGACCCGGCATGAACTTCAGGCCATTGGTTGCGAGTTTGTCGGTCGCATCGTAGATGCCCTCCGTTCCAACGGCGATGTGCTGGATGCCCTCGCCCTTATACTTGCGCAGATATTCCTCGATCTGGCTGGTATCGTCCTTGGATTCGTTCAGCGGAATGCGGATCTTGCCGCAGGGCGAGGTGATCGCCCGGCTCGTCAGACCTGTGATGCGGCCGTCGATGTTGAAGAAGTGGATCTGCTTGAAACCGAAAAGCTCGCGGTAGAAATCCCACCACTTGTCCATGTTGCCGCGATAGACGTTATGGGTCAGGTGATCGAGATAATAGAAGCCGACACCCTGCGGCTTCGGATCGCGCTCGCCCAGCCATTCGAACTCGGCCTCGTAGGGCGAACCCTTCTTGCCGTAGGTTTCGATGAAATAGAGCAGCGACCCGCCGATGCCAACGATGGCCGGAACGTCAAGCACCTTGTCCTTGCCTTCATAGGGCATCGCCCCCTTCGACACGGCGTGCTCGAAAGCATGTTTGGCATCGACGACGCGCCAAGCCATGGACGGCGCGCAGGGGCCGTGATCGGCGACGAAGCGCATGGCATGACTGCCCGGCTCTCCGTTGAGCAGATAGTTGATATCGCCCTGGCGCCAGACCGTGAGGTCTTTCGTGCGGTGCTTGGCAACGCAGGTGTAGCCCATGCGGGTAAACAGTTCTCTCAGCTGTTCCGGCTCCGGATGGGCGAACTCGACAAACTCGAAACCGTCCGTGCCGGCCGGATTCTCTGCGGTGATGCCGGACGGGGGGGCATCATGCGGGAAGGGTCCCATGGTTCTCTCCTCTGAACTCATCGACTGTTGAGGCGATCATGACGCAAATCCTGCGCATTGTGCTTGCATTCTTGCGTGCTATAACCGGATCAATGCACGATCTGTGCGAGATTTGACGAAGGTGTGCACGAATGGAACAGATGGATGGCTATGATCTGAAGATCCTTGCCGAATTGCAGCGAGACGGCCGCCTGACCAACAATGAGCTGTCGGATTTGATCGCCCTGTCGCCGTCCCAATGTTCCCGCCGCCGTGCGCGATTGGAGGCTGAAGGCTTCATTCATGGCTACCGCGCCGTACTCGATCGCGGTCGGCTGGGGCTCGACCTCATGGTCGTGATCGCCGTCACCCTCGCCACCCATAACCGCGACAATGCCAAGCGTTTCGCAGCTCTGATCGCCGATCTGCCGGAGGTGCTGGAATGCTACGCGCTGACCGGCGAAATGGACTATCACCTCAAGGTCGTCACCTATGACCTTGCCGGGTTATCGCACTTCGTCAACGATGTGCTCCTGCCGCATGACAGCGTGCAGCATGTGAAAACATCGATCGTGCTGGCGACACTGAAGGATTTTCAGGGATTGCCGGTCCGCCAACGCGGCAAGCATTGAGAATGCCTCAGCGGCGGCGTTGCGCCATGGCGTTTTCAACGGCAGTCAGGCCGGACGACAGGGCCTGCAGGCCATCCGTTCCCAAAAGCCTTTCCAACTCCGCCGAATAGTCACGCGCCAGCCGCGTCAGCTCCTGATAAGCTTTGGCCCCCGCCGCCGTTAGCGCCAGATGTTCGACGCGGCGGTCCCCATCGTCCTGGGTGCGCTTCAGCCACCGGCGTTCCTCCAACGCGAAAACAGCACGGCTGACCTTCGTCTTGTGCATCGTCGAATGAACGCCGACCTCCGTCGCCGTCATGCGCCCTGAGCTTCCAAGTGCCGCCAGTGTCCGCCACTCCGGCCGCGTCAGGCCATATTCGGCCTTGTAGGCGGCGGCAAAGCGCAAGGCGATGAATTCCGCGGCGCGGTTGAGGCGAAACGGCACGAATTGCTCAAGATCGAAGTCGCCGGCGTCCATAGCTTCCTTGATAGTTACAAAATTGACAGTTACATTTGTAACCATATTTACGGAAGAGGTGCAAGCCATGCTGGAGAAAACCCGAAACACCGCTGTCGACGCGGTGGCGAACAGCCCGCAATACATGCCGGGCTTCGGCAACGACTTCGAGACGCAATCTCTACCGGGCGCATTGCCGCAGGGCCAGAACAGCCCGCAGAAATGCAACTACGGACTGTATGCCGAGCAGCTCTCGGGTTCCCCCTTCACGGCCCCGCGCGGCACCAACGAGCGCTCCTGGCTCTACCGCATCCGCCCGAGCGTGCGGCACACCCGCCGTTTCTCCAATGCGAGCTATCCCTTCTGGAAATCGGCCCCGTGCCTGGACGATCACTCCCTGCCGCTCGGCCAGCTCCGCTGGAGCCCGATCCCGGCGCCAACGGAAAAGCTCAACTTCCTCGCCGGCATCCGCACCATGACGGCTGCGGGCGACGTGATGACCCAGGTCGGCATGGCGGCGCATGCCTATGTGTTCAACGACGATATGATCGACGACTATTTCTTCAACGCCGATGGCGAACTGCTGGTCGTGCCGCAGCTCGGCGCCATCCGGGTCTTCACCGAAATGGGCATCATTGATGTCGAGCCATCCGAGATCTGCCTTATCCCGCGGGGCATGATGTTCAAGGTCTCGCGCCTCGGCGACGGTTCCGAATGGCGCGGCTATATCTGCGAGAACTACGGCGCCAAATTCACCCTGCCGGATCGCGGCCCGATCGGTGCCAATTGCCTTGCCAATCCGCGCGACTTCAAGACGCCGGTAGCAAGCTATGAGGACAAGGAAACGCCCTGCCGCGTGCATGTGAAGTGGTGCGGCAAGTTCTACGTCACCGAGATCGGCCATTCGCCGCTCGACGTCGTCGCCTGGCACGGCAACTACGCCCCGTTCAAATATGATCTCCGGACCTTCTCGCCGGTCGGCGCGATCCTGTTCGACCATCCGGATCCGTCGATCTTCACCGTGCTGACGGCGCCGACGGAGGAATCGGGAACCGCCAATGTCGATTTTGTCATCTTCCCGCCGCGCTGGCTGGTCGCAGAACACACGTTCCGCCCACCCTGGTACCACCGCAACATCATGAGCGAGTTCATGGGCCTTATCCACGGACAATACGACGCCAAGGAAGAGGGCTTCGTGCCGGGCGGCATGAGCCTGCACAATATGATGCTGCCGCACGGTCCAGATGCGACGGGCTTCGAGAAGGCGTCCAACGTCGATCTCAAGCCAGTCAAGCTCGACCACACCATGGCCTTCATGTTCGAGACCCGCTACCCGCAACAACTGACGCGCTACGCAGCCGACCTCGAAACACGGCAGGACGACTACCTCGAATGCTGGGACGGGCTGGAGCGCAGGTTCGACGGCACGCCCGGCATCAAGTGATCCCATTGCGGTGCGAACGAGCAGAACCGATCATTCAAAAACGGAATTCAAAACCATGAAACTTGCAACCCTCAAGGATAGCACCCGGGACGGCCGGCTGGTCGTCGTCTCCCGGGACCTGACCCGCTGCTCCGAAGTCGGCCATATTGCCCGCACGCTGCAGGCGGCGCTGGACGACTGGGAGCATGTGGCGCCGCGTCTGGCTGCGGTCGCAGAAGGGCTGGAAACCGGCGCCCAGCCGTCCGCACGGTTTCATGAACACGAGGCCGCCTCGCCGCTGCCGCGCGCCTATCAGTGGGCGGACGGTTCGGCCTACGTCAATCACGTCGAACTGGTGCGCAAGGCGCGCAACGCCGAGATGCCGGCAACGTTCTGGACCGATCCCTTGATGTATCAGGGCGGCTCGGACGCGTTCCTTGGGCCCCGCGACCCGATTGTCATGGCCGACGAATCCTACGGCATCGACATGGAAGCAGAAATTGCCGTCATCGTCGATGATGTGCCGATGGGTGCGACGGTCGACGAAGGCCGCACCGCCATCCGCCTCGTGATGCTCGTCAATGATGTTTCCCTGCGCGGCCTCATCCCGGCCGAACTCGCCAAGGGTTTCGGCTTCTTCCAGTCGAAACCTTCCTCGGCCTTCTCGCCGGTTGCTGTTACACCGGATGAACTTGGCGGCGCCTGGGACGGCGTCAAGCTGCAGCTGTCGCTTCTTGTTGATCTCAACGGCAAGCCCTTTGGCCGCGCCAATGCCGGCGTGGACATGACCTTCGATTTCGGCCAGCTCATCGCCCATGCGGCCAAGACCCGGCCGCTCTCGGCTGGCACCATCATCGGCTCTGGCACCGTCTCCAACAAACTCGACGGCGGACCCGGCAAGCCAGTCGCGGAAGGTGGTGTCGGCTATTCCTGCATCGCCGAAATCCGCACAATCGAAACCATTGAGACCGGCACTGCCGCCACGCCGTTCATGCGGTTCGGCGATACCGTCCGCATCGAGATGAAGGACACGACCGGACATTCGATTTTCGGGGCAATCGAACAGACCGTGACAAAGTACGAAAAGCGCTGAGGGCATCGTCATGAGCGATACGATACTGTTCGACTACTGGCGCTCGTCGGCCAGCTACCGGGTGCGGATCGCGCTCAACCTGCTGGCGATCCCCTATCGCTCCGTTCCCATCGACCTCCTGGCCGGAGAACACAAGCAGGCGGAACATCTCGCACGCAATCCTCAAGGCCTGGTTCCCGCGCTTTCGATCGATGGACAAATGCTGACACAGTCGCTGGCGATCATTGAATATCTTTCAGAGACGCGGCCCGGCTCCAGCCTGCTCCCCACAGACCCTCCGGGGCGCCAGCGCGTCAGGGCGCTGTCCTATGCGATTGCCATGGATATCCATCCGGTCTGCAATCTCGGCGTCGTCTTCCATGTCATGCAGCAATCGAAAGACCCGGATGCGGCGCGATCGGCATGGATGCGCAAGTTTATCGGCGAGGGTCTGGCTGCCTTCGAGCGGATGCTGGACAACCCGCAGACCGGCGAATTCTGCCACGGCGACCAACCGACGATGGCCGATCTCTGCCTCGTACCGCAAATCTACAATGCCCGCCGGTGGACCGTCGATCTTTCCGTCTGCCCGCGTGCCGCAGCGATCGCGGACAGATGCGAGCGTCTTCCGCCAGTTGCGCGAGCGCATCCGGATCAAGTCACACTGTCGAATGCAAAACCGCGATAGCGGTCATGCGGTTGCCATCCCCAACAATATTTTGAAAAATAATGAAAATTCTGCCATAATGCATGCGTGGCGGCACCATTTACGCGTGTCGCGTTAGGTTCCGACCATAGAAATGCCGGCCCGGCAGGACAGGTCGAACCGATCTCCTTTTCCGCCAGATTACCGGCGAAAGGAGGTGCGTCATGGCACGCAAACTGATCCGCATCCTCACCGGGGCCGCGTTTATGGCATTTGCGGCAATAGCGCATCCAGCAGCGGCGCAGCCGACGTTTAATTGCGCCGAACATTCCAAGATCGTCGAATTCCTCGGCTCGCATTATTCCGAGACGCTGCTCGCCGTCGGCCTCATCAACGAGACCGCCATTCTTGAGGTCTATGCCTCCGAGAGCGGCAGCTGGACCATGCTGGTGACCAACGTCAGCGGTCGTAGCTGCGTGATCTTTGCCGGCCAGAACTGGGAAACGGTCCCGGTTGGCCCGGGCGTGAAAACATGAAAGTGCAGCAGCGCCTGCGGCATCCTGCGCCACCAGAAGGCGCCAAATACGTAGCGCGTTGAATTGTCGCTCTTATTCTCTTTCAATCACATGCGGTCCCTGAAATTGCGCAACAACTGCGATCGGCGTCGCGCGTCCACCCCGCAACTCATGCTGGCCGCCTCGAGATCGCGCCCACACGCGCTTTCCGGCTCTTTATTGTGACAGAAATCTATGCTCTAGGGCCATTCGAGGCATGACAGTGCGAAATCCGCCCGCTAAACAGTCAAAGAACCCGTCCCCAGGAGAAAAACCAAAATGACAGAAACAACCTACCCGGTTTACGGCGAAATCACCGGGCCGATCGTGATGATCGGTTTCGGCTCCATCGGCCGCGGCACCCTGCCCCTGATCGAGCGCCACTTCAAATTCGACAAGAGCCGGATGGTTGTCATCGACCCGCGCGACGACGCAGACCACACCGAAATTATGGCAAAGCACGGCGTCAGGCATATCAAGTCGCATGTCACCAAGGACAACTACAAGGAACTCCTGAAGCCGCTTCTGACCGAAGGCGGCGGACAGGGTTTCTGCGTCAATCTTTCCGTCGATACCGGGTCGGTCGACCTGATGAAGCTCTGCCGCAAGCTCGACGTTCTCTACATCGACACGGTCGTCGAGCCCTGGCTCGGCTTCTATTTCGACAAGACCATGAGCAACGCCGACCGCACCAACTATGCGCTGCGCGAAACCATGCGCAAGGAAAAGGCGAAGAACCCGGGCGGCGCGACCGCTGTTTCCACCTGCGGAGCCAATCCGGGCATGGTTTCCTGGTTCGTCAAGCAGGCGCTCCTCAACCTCGCCAACGATCTCGAGGTGAAGTTCGACGAGCCGGACCAGCATGACCGCGAAGGCTGGGCCAAGCTGATGAAGAAGGTCGGCGTGAAGGGTATCCACATCGCCGAACGTGATACGCAGCTCACCAAGAAGCCGAAGCCGCTCAACGTCTTCTGGAACACCTGGTCGGTCGAGGGCTTCATCTCCGAAGGCCTGCAGCCCGCCGAACTCGGCTGGGGCACGCATGAAAACTGGATGCCGAAGAACGCCAAGAAGCACAAGAAGGGCTGCCAGGCAGCGATCTATCTGGAGCAGCCGGGCGCCAACACCCGCGTCCGCACCTGGTGCCCGACGCCTGGCCCGCAGTACGGCTTCCTCGTCACCCACAACGAATCCATCTCGATCGCCGACTTCTTCACCGTCCGCGACAAGGATGGCGACGTAACCTATCGTCCGACCTGCCATTACGCCTATCATCCGGCCAACGACGCCGTGCTGTCGCTGCACGAAATGTTCGGCAATGGCGGCAACGCGCAGCCGATCCACCACGTTCTCGACGAGAACGAACTGGAGGACGGCATCGACGAACTCGGCGTCCTGCTCTACGGCCACGACAAGAACGCCTACTGGTACGGTTCGCGCCTGTCGCTGGAAGAAACCCGCCGCATCGCCCCCTACCAGAACGCGACCGGCCTGCAGGTAACCTCCGCCGTTCTCGCCGGCATGGTCTGGGCGCTGGAAAACCCGACCGCCGGTATCGTCGAAGCCGACGAGATCGACTACAAGCGCTGCCTCGAAGTGCAGTCGCCCTATCTCGGCCCGGTTGAAGGCCACTACACCGACTGGACCCCGCTTGACGGCCGTCCGGGCCTGTTTCCGGAAGAGCTCGACACGAAAGATCCGTGGCAGTTCAAGAACATCCTCTTTCGCTGAACCGGCTGATTACGCTTCAAAAATTCAACACCCGGGGAACGATCCCCGGGTGTTTTTCGTTGACCGCCGAATAATCCCGCCGTGCTCGTGCCCCACTCTTGCTTTCAACTCCTGATCACGGCATGGTTTTTTCAACCGAAAGACAGCTTTCCGCGCAGCATCCGGGAGACATATATGAAGCCGATCGCCATCCTGACCCTTCTGTCCGCAGCAGCGGCGCTGGCCTCCTGCATGGGCCCGCGCGAAGTGCGCCAACTGCCGCCCGCTCAGGCACCGGCTGGCGTCGAAGGGTCTTGGACCGATCCGAACGGCATCGTCTCGACATTCGCAGGCGGCACCTTCACGACGCGGACCACCGACACCAACCAGGTCCTGGCCTCCGGAAACTACGTCAATCTCTCGCCCAAGCTGGTCGAAATCAACATGACCTCGATGGTCCGCAACACCCAGTCCAAGGTCAACTGCGCCATGGTCAGCCAGACGCAGCTCAACTGCACCACGGATTCCGGCGCGCAGTTCACGCTTATCCGCAGGAGTTGAGCCGGCTCACGACAGACTGAAAAGCCTCCCTCCGCGGAGACTTCAGGTTGCTGACAAAGTCGGGCATTCCACTTCTCCGTCACTACCGCCCGTGTGGCGGTAATCCAGCCGCGCGATGTCTATCGCGTGAAAGAGTCCCTTGCGCCCAAGGACTTGGGCGCACTGGATACCCGCCACAAGGGCGGCTATGAGGGACGGTAGACGTGCGCTTTTCGAACGAGGATGTCCCAATACAGTCTGAAGCCTTCCCGCGCGGAGGCTTTTTGCCCAAACCCTTGGTTTTTAACCTTGCCGGGAAATGGTTGCAAAGAGCTGATTTTGCGACTTGATGTCTGCGGCGTCTGATGAAACCATCGCGGTCGATACGGCTGTCACGGAACAATCGCAACTGTGGTCTAATCCGCTGTGCTGCCTGCCTAACCCGCCAAAACAGGAGGTGGCATGAAAGAGGCCGCGCCCGCTGAGAGAACGGATCACTGAGATGCAGGTGATGATCGAGGGACAGTCACACTTCCAGCCTTTCGGCTTACCTTATTGGGGTTTCGCAGATCTCAATAAGGGAGTTAGAAGCATGACTGCCTCTTATGAATACCATATCGGCGTGGACTACCACAAATCCTACAGCCACCTTGTTGTCCAGGACAGTAGCGGCAAGACGCTGAGATCAGGCCGGGTGAAGAACAATCGCCAGTCGCTGGGCGGCTTCCTGGAACGCTATCGCCAGAACTCGCATGCGGTTGTCGAAGCGACGCGCAACTGGATGGTGATGTACGACTGGCTCGACGACATTTGTGATGATGTCGTTCTCGCCCATCCGTTAAAGGTCAAGGCGATCGCCGACGCCAAAATCAAGACCGACAAGATCGATGCCACGGTTCTGGCACATCTGCTTCGCGCCGACCTGGTGCCGGAGGCCTGGGCGCCAACCGAGAAGTCACGGGAGCTGCGCGTCGCCCTGCGCGAGCGGATGTTTTACGTGCGGCTACGCACGATGACGAAGAACCGGATCGTCACCGTCTTTGATCGCTATCCGGAGCAAACGGCACTGCTGAGGAAGCTCGGCGACCTGTTCGGCAAGGCCGGCCGCGTCCAGCTGGCGCAAGTGAAGGTCTCGGAAATCGACCGCATCCAGATCGACCGTGGCCTCGACTTCATCGGCGACATCGACGTCCGGATCAAGCAGTCGGAAGCAACGATCCGAGCGATGACCAAGGCCAATGCCAACGTCAAGCTGTTGAAGACGATCCCCGGTATCGGCGAGTTCTTCGCCCGGCTGATTGACGCGGAGATCGACGACATATCGCGGTTCCGCAACCCGAAGAAGCTTGCCGCCTATGCCGGCCTTGTGCCCTCGACCTACTCCTCCGGCGGCAAGACCTATCACGGCAAGATCATCAAGCAGGGCAACAAGTGGCTGCGCTGGGCTTTCGTCGAGGCGGTGGCCCCCGCCATCGCCAGCGATGCGCAGCTGCGCGCCCAATACGAACACCTGAAGATCAGAGGAGTGAACAAGGCGCGCGTGGCCATTGCACGCAAGCTTTTGACGATCGCCTTCCAGATCCTGCGTGACCAGCGCGCCTATGAGCCGCGCGACACCAGCACCAGGGAAGGCGCGTCGACGATATCCCGGTTGTCCTGATGACAGTCTAGCGAGCCCGGCAGGACTGGGCTGCGCTCTTACAGGAGAATGGGAAGCCGGGAGCCGAACGCCACTCTGTGACCGAAGCCACAAGCATCAGGGTCACGCATTGGAGAATGGTTCAAGAACCGAAGGACAGCAAAAGCAATCTGTCCGGCGGGAAAGAAGGACTTTGCCGATCGGCGCGATTGCCGGTCAAACATTAACCGAACCCAAGGAAAAAGCCGCCAAATGGTGGTGTTCTGCTCCTTGCGTTCTTTCATTGGAGACATACATGATCAGACATTTGCGAACCGGGCTGATGACGGCCTCGATCCTTGCGCTTTCAACCAGCGCCGCCTTCGCCGATTATGAATTGAACATCCTGCACATCAACGATTTCCACTCCCGCATCGAATCGATCAACAAGTACGATTCCACCTGCACGGCAGAGGAAGAAGGCAAGAACGAATGCTTCGGCGGTGCTGCCCGGCTGAAGGTGGCGATCGACCAGAAGCGCGGGGAACTGGCTGGCAAGAACGTGCTGCTTCTGAATGCCGGCGACAACTTCCAGGGATCGTTGTTCTACACGACCTACAAGGGTGCCGCCGAAGCCGAATTCCTCAACCTGATGAATTTCGACGCCATGACCGTCGGCAACCATGAATTCGACGACGGCGAAGACGGGCTCGCCACCTTCCTCGACAAGGTCACTTTCCCGGTTCTCTCCTCCAACGTGCTCGCCGGCTACAAGTCGAAACTCATCGATCGCATCAAGCCCTCACTTGTGCTTGATGTCGGCGGCCAGAAGGTCGGCATCGTCGGCGCGGTCACCAACGACACGGCCGAAATCTCTTCGCCGGGCGACAATGTGCTGATCGGGATTGACGTCGACACCATCACGACTGCCGTACAGGAACTGAAGAAGCAGGGCGTCGACAAGATCATCGCGCTCACCCATGTCGGCTATCCGCGCGATCTCGCCGTGATCGCTAAAATTCCGGATGTCGACATCGTGGTTGGCGGCCACTCGCACAGCCTGTTGTCCAACACGGACGAGAAGGCCGAGGGCCCATACCCGACGATGGTCGACAATCCCGGCGGCTACAAGGTACCGGTCGTTCAGGCCGGGTCCTACAGCAAGTATCTCGGCGACCTCGTCGTCACCTTCGACGACAGTGGCGTCGTCAAGGCGGCCAAGGGCGATCCGATCCTGATCGATTCCAAGATCAAGCCGGACGAAACGATCCTCGCCCGCATCAAGGAACTGGCAAAGCCGATCGAGGAGCTGAAGACCAGGATCATCGGCAAGACCGACGCGCCGATAGATGGAAGCCGCGAATCCTGCCGCGCCCGCGAATGCCAGATGGGCGACCTGGTGACCGACGCCATGCTTGACCGCGTCAAGGGCCAGGGCGTGACCATCGCCATCACCAACGGCGGCGGTCTCAGGGCGTCGATCGACGCCGGCGACGTCTCGATGGGCGAAGCGATCACCGTCCTGCCGTTCCAAAACACGGTTGCGACCTTCCAGATCAAGGGTGCCGACATCACCGCGGCGCTTGAAAACGGCCTGGGCCAGATCGAGGAAGGCGGCGGCCGCTTCCCGCAGGTGGCCGGCATGAAGTTCGCCTTCGACAAGTCCAAGCCCGTTGGCAGCCGCGTCTCGAACATCGAGGTCAAGGAAGGCGAGACCTTCGTCCCGCTTGATCCGGCCAAGACCTACAATGTCGTCTCCAACAACTTCATGCGCAATGGCGGCGACGGCTATAGCGTCTTCAAGACCAAGGCCGAAAACGCCTATGACTACGGTCCGGGCCTCGAGACGGTTCTCGCCGACTACCTCACGGCACACAATCCCTACAAGCCGATGACCGACGGCCGCATCACGGAAATCGCCGCTGCGACAGAGACCCAGCCCTCGGCGCAGACAAGCACCGACACCGCTGCAAAAACCGTGACGCCAGAGGTGAAGCCGGCCGAACAGACCAAGACGGAAACCGCGACACCGGAAACCAAGCCGGCAGCAGAAACCGCGGCAGCGGCAGAGACCAAGCACGTCATCGTCAAGGGCGACACGCTCTGGGCTCTGGCGAAGGCCATCTACGGCAATGGCGAACTCTGGAAAACCATCGCTGCGGCCAACGGCAACCCGGTTCCGGAAAAGCTGGAAATCGGCAAGGAACTGCAGATTCCCGCCAAGTAAGACAATATGTCTCTTGTCCAAGGACCGGTCCGGGCTTTCCCGGGCCGGTTTTTCTTTTTAAGAACGGCATGAACCGTGGGGCAGCCTTTCCGTATAAGAGGGGCACAACCCCGTCACATGCAGGATATCCAAATGACCGCCGCCACCGATATGACCACCCCGAGCCACCCGCCCGTCAAATTCGGAAAAGTGGGTGTGTTGCTGGTCAATCTCGGCACGCCCGACGGCACCGACAAGGTGTCGATGCGACGCTATCTCAAGGAATTCCTGATGGATCGGCGCGTTATCGAATGGTCGCCGTTCTTCTGGTATCCGATCCTCTTCGGCATCGTCCTCAACACCCGCCCGGCCAAGGTCGGCAAGGCCTATGAGACGATCTGGAACAAGGATCTGAACGAGAGCTACCTGCGCACCTATACCCGCGACCAGGCGGAACGGATGGCGAAATCCTTCGCCGATATGCAGAATGTGCGGGTCGATTGGGCAATGCGCTATGGCCAGCCATCGATCCAGTCGAAGATGGAGGAACTGCAGAAGGACGGCTGCGAAAAGATCCTCGTCTTCCCGCTCTACCCGCAATATGCGGCAGCGACCACGGCGACCGTCAATGACGAGGCTTTCAAGGCGCTGCTGAAAATGCGCTGGCAGCCGGCTTTGCGCACCGTTCCTCCCTATCACGACGATCCCGTCTATATCGACGCTTTGGCGAACTCGATCACGGGCCACCTCGCGACACTCGACTGGGAGCCGGACGTGGTGCTCGCCTCCTTCCACGGCATCCCGCAATCCTATTTCGACAAGGGCGACCCCTATTACTGCCAGTGTCAGAAGACAGCCCGGCTGCTGCGCGAAAAGCTCGGCTGGCCGAAGGAAAGGCTGCAGGTCACCTTCCAGTCGCGCTTCGGGCCTGAGGAATGGCTGCAGCCCTATACCGACAAGACGGTCGAGAAACTCGCGAAGGAAGGCACCAAGCGCATCGCCGTCATCAATCCGGGCTTCGTCTCGGATTGCCTGGAGACGCTGGAAGAAATCGCCGAACAGGCCGCTGAGAGCTTCCACCATTCAGGCGGCGAGAAGTTCACCCACATCCCTTGCCTCAACGACAGCACGGACGGCATGAAAGTGCTGGAGCACGTCGTGCGCCGGGAGTTGCAGGGCTGGGCCTGACCACCCTCCCCTTGAGGGGGAGGGTCGGACCGCAGGTCCGGGGTGGGGTGACCGCCCGCGACACCCAACGGATCACCCCCACCCGCGACTTCGTCGCGACCTCTCCCCTAAACGGGGAGGTGGAGGGAGATCAGAACATCCCGGGAAATTCCAACAATCCTTGCAAATATCCCTATCAACTGCCACGTCTTATCCTAGAGTGCGCCAACAACAGGATGCATCCAACAGGAGAAACGCCCAATGCCTCTGGCCGGACTGGATATTGCCGTCATTGTACTCGTGGTCCTGGCCATTCTCGTCATTTTCAAGGGGGTCAAGACTGTCCCGCAAGGCTATCGCTACACTGTCGAACGTTTCGGCCGATACACGAAAACCCTTGAGCCCGGCCTGAACATCATCATCCCCTTCATCGACGGCATCGGCGCCAGGATGAACGTGATGGAACAGGTGCTCGACGTGCCGACGCAGGAGGTCATCACCCGCGACAATGCGAGCGTATCGGCCGACGCCGTCGCCTTTTACCAGGTGCTGAACGCCGCCGAGGCCGCCTATCAGGTATCCGATCTGCAGACGGCCATTCTGAACCTCACCATGACCAACATCCGCTCCGTCATGGGTTCGATGGACCTTGACGAGCTGCTGTCCAACCGCGACACGATCAACGACAAGCTGTTGCGGGTCGTCGATGAAGCCGTCGGCCCCTGGGGCATCAAGGTCACCCGCGTCGAGATCAAGGATATCCAGCCGCCGAAGGATCTGGTCGATGCCATGGCCCGGCAGATGAAGGCGGAGCGCGAGAAGCGCGCCCAGGTGCTGGAAGCCGAAGGCTCGCGCAACGCCCAGATCCTGCGCGCCGAGGGCGCCAAGCAATCGGCGATCCTGCAGGCCGAGGGCCAGCGCGAAGCTGCTTTCCGCGACGCAGAAGCGCGCGAACGCCTTGCAGAAGCCGAAGCCAAGGCGACGAAGATGGTCTCGGAGGCCATCGCCGCCGGCGACGTGCAGGCGATCAACTACTTCGTCGCGCAAAAATACACGGAAGCCATGGCGTCGATCGGCACCGCCCCGAATTCGAAGATCGTGCTGATGCCGATGGAGGCCTCATCGCTGATCGGTTCGCTCGGCGGCATCGGCGCGATCGCCAGGGAAGTGTTCGGCGATGGCGGCAATTCGCCGGCCCCCGTGCGGCAGGCGACGCCGCGCACGGCGCCCGTCCGTAATCCCTTCGCAACGCCCCAACAGGAAAGCTGATCCATGATCGAGCGCATCATCCTTGAACTGGGTCCCTGGGGCTGGTGGGCGCTGGGTCTCATGCTGCTGGCAGCGGAAGTCGTGGCGCCCGGCATGTTCCTCGTCTGGATCGGCATTGCTGCCATTTTGACCGGCGCCGTCTCCCTGCTGCTCTGGGAAACCAGCTTCTGGGTCTGGCAGGTGCAGCTGGTGTGCTTCGCCGTCCTTTCCGTGCTTGCGGTTTTCGCCGGGCGCCGCCTGCTTGCCCGCTCCGCCGACATGTCGGACGAGCCGCTCCTCAATCAGCGCGGCGCCCGCCTGATCGGCCGCACCGCCGTGCTTGAAAAGCCAATCACCGAAGGCCGCGGCCGGATCCGGCTCGACGACACGACATGGACCGTCAGCGGGCCGGACTTGCCCGCCGGCGCCCGCGTCAAGGTGACCGGCAGCAGCGGCGGCCAGCTGACCGTGGAAAGCGCCTGAAATTAAAGGCGAAAGCCGTTTCGGAAAGGAATGGTTAACCACATCCGTTTACGGTTGCTCAACACTGGTAAACGGATTTCCGGGCATTCGGCAGATGACGCCAATCTTTCCACGCACGAAGAGGACTTGCGTCCTTCGCCCGGCCGCTGCTGCCTGGCTCGTTGCCGGTTGTGCGCTATTTTCGCCCTGGACCGTCGCCGCCCAGGCTCTTGTTCCAGTGCCCGACGGCACCGGAACGACGGCTTCCGACGACCCTGCAACAACCACACCCGGCACGACGAATGCCAACGCTGCCGCAATCGCCGCTACCGCGACCGGTGAGGATGACGCCGCCCTCACCACCGGCTCGATCAGCACCGATGCAGGCGAACCGCTGCTCAACGATCCGAGCATCGATGAGGACATGGCTCGCACCAATCTGCGCGAAAACACCGTCGATGGTCTGCGGTCGCAACTCGATCTCGAACGCGACGACGCGCCCGGCATCCGGCTTGGCAGCTTCATCCTGAAACCGGCCCTCGGCCAGACCTTCAATTACGAAAGCACGAAGACCGGCAGTTCGAAGGAAACCCGCAGCTATCTCGAAACCGGCCTGAAAGGCACGCTGACCTCCGACTGGTCGCGTCACCAGCTATCCGTGACCGGCGAAGGCACCTGGCAGCGCAACGTCTCCGGTTCCGGCGAAACCGAACCGACCGCCGACATCGAGGCTGCCCTTCGCCTCGACATCGGCAACGACACCACGGGAACGTTGAAGGCCGGCTATCATTTCGAGCGCGAGGATGCGACCGATCCGAACGCAATCAGCGACGCGAGCACGCAGTCGGGCGTCAACCAATATACGCTCGGCGCCGGCATTGCGCATGACTTCGGCATCCTGCGCGGCTCCGCCAAGGTGGATTTCGACCGTTACGTCTATGGCGATGTGGATCTCAGCGACGGCTCAACATTGTCGCAGCAGGACAGGAACCGCAATGCGGGCGCTGTCACCCTGCGGGCGGGCTACGAGCTCTCGCCGGCACTCGTCCCGTTCATCGAGGCGTCCGCCGGAAAATCGGTCTACGACCTGCGTACAGATACGTCCGGTTTCGCGCGATCCTATGACAGCTACGGCGGCCGGGCCGGCGTCGAAGTCGATCTCGGCGAAAAGCTCAACGGCGAAATCGCGCTCGGCTACGAGACCTACCGCTTCGACGACAATCGCCTCGATAATCTGAGCGGCTTCACCATCGACGGCCTGCTCAACTGGTCGCCCCAGCGCGGCACCAACATAACCTACGGCATTTCGACCGGCATCGAGCCTTCGACCACGGCCGGCGACAGCGGCGCACTCGCCTATACGCTGAGCAGCAACGCGACGCATGAGCTCCGCTCGAACCTGGTGGCCCGCCTGTCGAACAGCCTGACCTTCCGCAACTATCCCTCCGGCAGCGTCTCGGAGGACCAGAGGGTCTGGCTCGCCGGCGCCGGCCTCACCTGGGACCTGAACCGTTATCTCGCCCTTACCGGCGATGTCGGCTACGAGCGCACCACGCAGGATACCGGCCCCTCGACGAATATTGCGCGCGTCGGCGTCGGCCTAACGCTGCGGCGTTAAACACGTAAAAGCCCCGCCTGCTTTGCCGCAAGCGGGGCTTTCTCTCATTCAAGCGCGAGCCTACTGCAGCTTCGCAACGAGCGCCTTGAACTGGGCTTCGACAGCCGGGCGGATGTCGGCGCGCTCAAGCGCAAAAGCGACGTTCGCAAGAATGAAGCCATCCTTGGCACCACAGTCGAAAGTCTCGCCACGGAACAGATAGCCGGCGAAATCCTGGGACTTGAGCAGCTTCAGCATGCCGTCCGTGAGCTGGATTTCGTTCCCTGCTCCACGCGCCTGATTTTCCAGGATAGAGAAGATTTCCGGCTGCAGGATGTAGCGGCCGTTGATGAAGAAGTTGGACGGTGCCGTACCCTTGGCCGGTTTCTCGACCATGTCGGTGATGCGGAAACCGTCGCCGACCTTCTCGCCGACACCGACGATGCCGTATTTGTGCGCCTGGTCCGGTTCGCACTCCTCCACCGCGACGATGTTGCCGCCGCTCTGCGAATAGAGATCGATCATCCCCTTCATGCAGCCCGGCTCGCCGCGCATGATCATGTCCGGCAAAAGCAGCGCAAAGGGTTCGTTGCCGACGATCTCGCGGGCGCACCAGACGGCGTGACCAAGCCCCAGCGGCTCCTGCTGGCGGGTGAAGCTCACCGAGCCCGCCTTCGGCAGTTGCTGCGCCAGAAGCGTCATCTCGGCCTTCTTGCTGCGCTCGCGCAGCGTCTGCTCAAGCTCGAAATGAATGTCGAAATAGTCTTCGATCACATGCTTGTTGCGGCCTGTGACAAAAACGAAATGTTCAATGCCTGCTTCGAGCGCCTCGTCGACGACATACTGGATGATGGGCTTGTCAACGACCGTCAGCATTTCCTTGGGAACGGCTTTGGTCGCGGGCAGAAATCTTGTTCCAAGACCGGCCACGGGGAACACGGCCTTACGAACTTTACGCTTGTCAGTCATTGACATCTCCAGAATCACGACATTGCGATCTTAAACGGGGAAAATTGTTATCAATAGGGATTAAGCGGCAAATTGCTATTTTTTTGCGAAGGAAGACGATGCCGCCTATTCATGGTAAAGAATTTGTTGACTTCATTTTCGTAAGATTCCCACTCTGGCGGTTGCCTTTTGGCTGAACGGCCCGAAAATGGAACCACATGCATGTAACCTGTGCATGAAGCTGGCTCTAAGACTGTAAATTTGCGCACCGCCGATCAGACCACACGATCCTGTGCGGAGCGCCGACCAACGGAAACGACAGCTGATGACAAAGACCCGAAAAAATCTCCTTTGCCGTGCCGCAGCCGCGTTCATCACAGCCACAGCCCTGTTTGGCTCGTCACCCGCATTCGCCGACGCCAGTTTCGAGACCTGGATCAACAGCTTCTATGCCACGGCGGCAAAGAGCGGAATCACCAAGGCCACCTATCGCCAGGCTTTCGCAGGTATAAAGACGCCCGACCCGGACGTGCTTGAGAAAGCACGCTATCAGCCCGAATTCAAGCACAAGATCTGGGAATATATCGACAGCCGCGTGAACCCCTATACGCGCAAGATCGGACAGGAAATGGCGGTCAAGCATGGCCGAACGCTGGCCGCGCTAGAGCGCCACTTCGGCATCGACAAGACCATTCTTCTGGCGATCTGGTCGATGGAATCCAATTATGGCGCGGTCCTGGAGAAGGACGAGCGGCTGCACTATGTTCCGCGCGCCTTGGCCACCCTTGCCTATGCCGATCCGAAACGGGCGAAATATGCCAAGACCCAGCTGATCGCCGCCTTGAAGATCCTGCAGAACGGCGACATCAGCCCGCGCGAGCTGAACGGCTCTTGGGCAGGCGCCATGGGCCACACGCAGTTCATTCCGACCAGCTATCTGCTCTACGCCATCGACGCCGATGGCAATGGCCACAAGGACATCTGGAATTCCGTACCGGATGCTCTGGCGACAGCCGCCAATCTGTTGAAGAAGAACGGCTGGCAGCCGGGCCAGACCTGGGGTTATGAAGTCGCGCCGCCGCGGGACGGCAGCCAGTATGCCGGCCAGACGAAGACGCTGGCGCAATGGGCAGCCCTCGGCTTCACCCGCCCGAACGGCAAGGGCTTCCGCAACACGGACCAGCGCGCTGAGCTGAAAATGCCCGGCGGCGCCGTCAGTCCCGGCTTCCTGATGACCAAGAACTTCTTCGTCATCAAGCGCTACAATGCGTCCGATTCCTACGCGCTCGGCGTCGGCCTGCTTGCCGACGAAATCGCCGGTTACGGCGGCATGCAGCAGGCATGGAGCCGCCCGGACGGTTCGCTCGACATCAAGCAGAAGTTCGAGCTGCAGTCCCGCCTGAAGGAACTCGGCTACTACGACGGCGAGGTCGACGGCAATTTCGGCTCCGGCTCCAAGGCCGCCATCCAGGCCTTTCAGAGCCGCAACGGCCTCGCCCCTGATGGCGAGCCGACCCAGCATCTGTTGAAGGCTCTGCGGAACTAGGTCAGGCCCTCAATTGCGGCGCATTCCTGCGCCACGATCGGCCGATAGCTCCTAAAGGGAGCCAATGCGCATCCTCCGCTGCGCATTGGCTTTAGCGCGAAAGACGCCCGGTACAAGTTCCATGAGCATGAATACGGCATTCAGACGTGGCATGAGGTGGCTGCTCAATGGCCTGATCGTCATTGCGGTCGGCGTCACGGCATTCGTGATCGAGCCGCCACGACAGGCCGGTGCCCAGGAACGCCGGTCAATCCTCGACATGCTGTTCGGCTTCGGCCGGCGGCGGCCGCCGCCGGTCTATGAAGACGTTCCGATCTACGAGCCCCGGCAACGGCAGCCGCAGCAACAGCGCCAGAAGCCAAGAAAGATTAAGCAGAAGGCTAAGCCCGCTCCGGTCGAGCCCGCGCCCGTCGTGGTTGAAAAACTGGACAATGCCAAGAAGGTTCTGGTCGTCGGCGATTTCATGGCCGGCAGTCTCGGCGACGGATTGAAAGTTGCCTTCGAGACGACCCCAGGTATCGTCATCGAAACCCGCGCCAACGGCTCCTCCGGCCTGGTGCGCGAGGATTATTTCAACTGGCCGGAAAGCCTGCCGGTCTATGTCGCCGAGCTGAAACCGTCGATCGTCATCGTCAGCCTCGGCGCCAACGAACGCCAGCAGATGTCGATCAACGGCGAGAAGGAAAAATTCCGCACCGACCGCTGGCTTGCCGAATATACGCGCCGCACCGGCGCCTTCGCAGCGCTCGCGCGCAGCGAGAATATTCCCCTGCTCTGGGTCGGCATGCCGCCTTTCCAGTCTACCGCGATGACCGCCGACATGGTCACTCTGAACGGCATCTTTCGCACGGAAACGGAAAAGGTCGGCGGCACTTTCATCGATATCTGGGACGGTTTTGTCGACGAGGGCGGCAAATTCGTCATGACCGGCTCTGATATCAACGGCCAGCAGGTCCGCCTGCGCGGCTCGGACGGGGTCAACCTGACCAAGGCCGGCAAACGCAAGCTTGCCTTCTATGTCGAGAAGGATATCCGCAAGCTGCTCGGTGATGCGGCCGCTTCAACCCAGGACATTCCAGGCGCCGACGGTATGAAGGATCTCGTCGTAGCCGCCCCGACCGCCAACGAAGACATCATCCAGACCCAGCCGATCAGCCTCGACGACCCCAATCTCGACGGCGGCGCAAGCCTTCTCGGCGGGCCGGCGACGCTCACCAGCAACGGCAAAAGCCCACGCGACCGCCTCGTCGAAAAAGGCGAAATCGCCGAGGCCCCGGCCGGACGGGTGGACGATTTCCGGCTCGCGAAGCCGGAAACGGTGATCAGCAATCCGGTTATCCGGAACTGACCCGCGACGATCGCGGTATCACGCCTCGACGCTAAAGCTGTGACTTAACGATTGCGATCCTTTTCGTTACATGTAACAGAAAGTAAAGGAGCTTTGATCCGTGCCGACACCGGTAAACCAGAGGGTTCAAAAGCGCCGCGAGAATCTGCGCGCCGCAGGCCTGCGGCCTTTGCAAATTTGGGTCCCAGACACACGACGTCCAGGATTTACCGAGGAATGCCGCCGCCAGACGTTGCTGGTGGCAAAGGCCGATACGGCCGATCGGGATTTACGGGACTTTATGGATGCGGCCCTTGCCGATCTAGATAGCGGCGGCGAATGAGGCGCGGTGATCTCGTGACGGTCGCCATGCCCGGCGATTTCGGTAAACCGCGTCCTGCCCTCGTCATTCAGTCGGATCAATTCTCCGCCACAGCGACACTCACAGTGTTGTTGCTTTCCAGCATGCTGGTAGACGCGTCGCTGATCCGGCTGACCGCGCATCCGACTCCGGCAAACGGTCTTCAAAAGCCGGCGCAGATCATGATCGACAAGGTCATGACGGTAAGACGTGACAGGCTTGGAGAGACCTTCGGTCGCATCGATGAAGAAACGATGATTTCCGTCAATCGATCGTTGGCCCTGTTCTTCGGCTTTGCCTGACCATTGCAGGAAAATCATAAACTCAACGACCAATCCTAAACTGCGCGGTGCGTCCCATCCGACATCCGCGCAGTCTTGATCTTGTTCTATTGAACTACGACGGCTCCCGTCGCCTTTACCGCGGCAGCACGGTCGAGCCCATCAGCGCCTCGTCGATGGCGCGGGCCGCCTGACGGCCTTCGCGGATCGCCCAGACGACCAGCGACTGGCCGCGACGCACGTCGCCGGCCACCCAGAGCTTGTCGACCGAAGTGCGGTAGTCCTTGTCGTTGGCGACGACATTGGTCGAGCCGCGGCGGTCGGTGTTGATCGTCAGCTTGTCGCCGAGATCCTTCAGCACGCTGTCGGTGAACGGACCGCTGAAGCCGATGGCGATGAAGGCGAGATCGGCCTTGATGACGAATTCCGTGCCGGCGATCGGCTTGCGGCGCTCGTCGACCTGGCAGCATTTCACGCCCGTCAGCATCCCGTCCTCGCCGACGAATTCGAGCGTTGCCACCTGGAACTCGCGCACGGCGCCTTCGGCCTGGGAGGACGAAGTGCGCATCTTCGTCGCCCAGAACGGCCAGACGGCGAGCTTGTCTTCCTTTTCCGGCGGCATCGGACGGATATCCAGCTGCGTCACCTTGACGGCGCCCTGGCGGAAGGCGGTGCCGACGCAGTCGGACGCCGTGTCACCACCGCCGACGACGACGACATGCTTGCCGCCGGCCAGGATCGGATCGGACGGCCAGCCGATGCTGTCGATGTTCTCGCGGCCGACGCGGCGGTTCTGCTGGACGAGATAGGGCATCGCGTCATGCACGCCGGCGAAATCGACGCCCGGAATACCGGCATTGCGCGGTGTTTCCGAACCGCCGCAGTAAAGCACGGCATCATGCTCGTCTATCAGGCTGTCGACTGTGCGGTCGACACCGACATTGACGCCGCAATGGAACGTCACGCCTTCGCCGCGCATCTGGTCGACGCGACGGTCGATGAAGTTCTTTTCCATCTTGAAGTCCGGGATGCCGTAACGCAGCAGACCGCCGGGCTTGCTTTCGCGCTCATAGACATGAACCTCATGGCCGGCGCGGGCGAGCTGCTGTGCCGACGCCATGCCGGCCGGGCCGGAACCGATGATCGCAACCTTTTTGCCGGTCTTCGTGACGGCCGGCTGCGGCACGATGTAGCCCATCTCATAGGCCTTGTCGGCGATCGCCTGCTCGACGGTCTTGATCGCGACGGGCGCATCCTCGAGGTTCAGCGTGCAGGCCTCCTCGCAAGGAGCCGGGCAGATCCGACCAGTGAATTCCGGGAAATTGTTGGTCGAATGCAGGTTGCGGATCGCCTCGTCCCAGTTGCCGTTGTAGACGAGATCGTTCCAGTCGGGGATCTGGTTGTGCACCGGGCAGCCGGTCGGGCCATGGCAATAGGGGATGCCACAGTCCATGCAGCGCGCGGCCTGCTTCTGCACTTCCGGGTCCGACATCGGGATCGTGAATTCGCGGAAATGCCGAATGCGGTCGGACGCCGGCTGGTACTTCGCCAGTTGCCGGTCGATTTCCATGAAACCTGTAACCTTACCCATGTTTCGTCCCTTATATCATAGAGGAGGCCACGCGGGACCCCAGTACCAGCAGGCGAAGCCGATCAGCGCCCCCAGCACGATGAATTCCATATTGATCTCGCCGTTCGCCATGAACGCGATCGCCGGAACAGCGACCGCGACACCCGCCGAAATCACCCGATGAATGGCAACGCCGTGCGGCATTACTCCGCCGCGATGCCCATCCGCATGCGCTCCATTTCCTCCAGCGCACGCCGGTATTCGACCGGCATGACCTTGCGGAATTTCGGCCGGAACTCGACCCAGTGGTCGAGGATTTCCTTGGCGCGCGGCGACCCGGTAAAATGCAAGTGGTTCGAGATCAGCTGGTAGAGCCGCTCGTCATCGTGGCGCGTCATGTCGCCGGAGATGTCTACCCTGCCCTTATGCATGAGATCGCCGCCGTGATGATGCAGCTTCTCCAGCATGTCGTCCTCTTCCGGAACCGGCTCGAGCTCGACCATCGCCATGTTGCAGCGCTTGGCGAAATCATCGCTTTCGTCCAGCACATAGGCGACGCCGCCCGACATGCCGGCCGCGAAGTTGCGGCCGGTCTCGCCGAGAACGACGACAACACCGCCGGTCATGTATTCGCAACCGTGGTCGCCCACGCCCTCGACGACCGCGATGGCACCGGAGTTGCGCACCGCGAAGCGTTCGCCGGCAACGCCGTTGAAGTAGCACTCGCCCGAGATGGCGCCGTAGAGCACCGTGTTGCCGACGATGATCGACTTGGCCGCGACGATCTTCGAGTTTTCCGGCGGGCGCACGACGATGCGGCCGCCCGAAAGACCCTTGCCTACATAGTCGTTGCCGTCGCCGATCAGCTCGAAGGTGATGCCGCGTGCCAGGAACGCGCCAAAGGACTGGCCGGCCGTGCCGCGCAGCTTCACGGAAATTGTGTCGTCCTTCAGACCCTTGTGACGATAGCGCTTGGCAACTTCACCCGACAGCATGGCACCGGCCGAACGGTCGACGTTCTTGATGTCGACCTCGATCGTAACCGGGGTCTTCGCTTCCAGCGCCGGCTGTGCCGCCGCAATCAGCTTGCGGTCGAGGATGTCGTGGATCGGGTGGTTCTGCTTCTCGGTCCAGTAGGTCTTTGCCTTCGGCGCATCGACCTTGTGGAAGATGCGGCTGAAATCGAGCCCGTTGGCCTTCCAGTGCGAGATCATCGCGTCCTTCTCGAGCAGTTCGGACAGGCCGATGATGTCGTCGAACCTGGCAAAGCCGAGCGAGGCGAGGATTTCGCGCACTTCTTCGGCCACGAAGAAGAAGTAGTTGACCACATGCTCCGGCGCACCCTTGAAGCGCTTGCGCAGGACCGGGTCCTGCGTCGCAACGCCCACCGGACAGGTGTTGAGGTGGCACTTGCGCATCATGATGCAGCCGGCGGCAATCAGCGGCGCTGTCGAGAAGCCGAACTCGTCGGCACCCAGCAGCGCGCCGATGATGACGTCTCGGCCGGTCTTCAGGCCGCCATCGACCTGCAGCGCGATGCGCGAGCGAAGCCCGTTCAGCACCAGCGTCTGATGCGTTTCTGCAAGGCCGATTTCCCAGGGAGAGCCGGCATGCTTCAGCGAGGTCAGCGGCGAGGCACCCGTGCCGCCGTCATAGCCGGAGATGGTGATGTGATCCGCACGTGCTTTCGCAACACCGGCCGCAACCGTGCCGACGCCGACTTCGGAGACGAGCTTCACGGAAACATCTGCTTCCGGGTTGACGTTCTTCAGGTCGTAGATCAGCTGCGCCAGATCCTCGATCGAGTAGATGTCATGGTGCGGCGGCGGCGAGATCAGGCCGACGCCCGGCGTCGAATGCCGGGTCTTGGCAACCGTCGCATCGACCTTGTGGCCGGGCAACTGGCCGCCCTCGCCGGGCTTGGCACCCTGCGCCACCTTAATCTGCAGCATATCGGCATTGACCAGGTATTCGGTCGTGACGCCGAAGCGGCCGGACGCCACCTGCTTGATGGCGGAGCGCTCGGGGTTCGGCGAACCGTCGTAGAGCGGAAAGTAGCGATCGCTCTCCTCGCCGCCTTCGCCGGTGTTGGACTTGCCGCCGATGCTGTTCATGGCGATCGCCAGCGTCGTGTGCGCCTCGCGGCTGATCGAGCCGAAGGACATCGCCCCGGTCGAGAAACGCTTGACGATGTTGACGGCCGGCTCGACCTCGCCGATCGCGATCGGCTTGCGGCCGAGCGCCTCCGCTTGCCTGATCGAGAACAGCCCGCGGATGGTGTTCATGCGCAGCGCCGCACCGTTCACCATCTCGGCGAATTCGCGGTAGCGGTCGACGGCATTGCCGCGGACGGCATGCTGCAGCGAGGCAACGGCGTCCGGCGACCAGGCATGGCCTTCGCCGCGCATGCGGTAGGCATATTCGCCACCGATATCGAGCGTGTTGGCAAGGATCGGGTCTGAACCGAAGGCCGCCTTGTGACGGTTGAAGGTTTCCGTGGCGATCTCGGCAAGGCCGATGCCCTCGATCTGCGTCGCCGTACCGAAGAAATAGCGATCGACGAGCTCCGACGAGAGGCCGACGGCGTCGAAGATCTGGCCGCCGCAATAGGACTGGTAGGTTGAGATGCCCATCTTGGACATGACCTTGAGAATGCCCTTCCCGACCGCCTTGATGTAGCGATAGACGACTTCACCGCCATCGACTTCCTTCGGAAACTCGCCGCGCTTGTGCATGTCGGTGAGCGTGTCGAAGGCGAGATAGGGGTTGATCGCTTCGGCGCCATAACCCGCCAGCAGGCAGAAATGATGCACTTCGCGCGGCTCGCCGGATTCGACGACGAGGCCGACAGAGGTGCGCAGCCCCTTGCGGATCAGGTGGTGGTGCACGGCTGCGGTCGCGAGAAGCGCCGGGATGGCAATGCGATCCGGGCCGATCTGCCGGTCGGACAGCACGATGATGTTGTAGCCGCCCTTGACGGCGGCTTCCGCCCGCTCGCAAAGCCGGTCGAGAATTTCCGGCATGCCTTCGGCGCCACGCGCGACGTCATAGGTGAAGTCGAGCGTCTTGGTGTCGAACCGGTCTTCCGTGTGGCCGATCGAGCGGATCTTTTCCAGATCACCATTGGTCAGGATCGGCTGGCGCACTTCCAGCCGCTTGGCATGCGACATGCCCGCATGATCGAGAATATTAGGGCGCGGACCGATGAACGAAACGAGGCTCATCACCAGTTCCTCGCGGATCGGATCGATCGGCGGGTTGGTGACCTGCGCGAAGTTCTGCTTGAAATAGGTGTAGAGCAGCTTCGTCTTGTCCGACATCGCCGAGATCGGCGTGTCGGTGCCCATCGAACCGATTGCCTCTTGGCCGGTCGTCGCCATCGGCGACATCAGGATCTTGGTGTCTTCCTGGCTGTAGCCAAACGCCTGCTGGCGATCGAGCAGCGACACGTCGCGGCGCAGCGCCCGCGGCTCGACTGGCTTCAGATCCTCGAGAATGAGCTGGGTGTTGTCCAGCCATTGGCGGTAGGGATGCTGGTTGGCAAGGTTCGACTTCACCTCCTCGTCGGAGATGATGCGGCCTTCCTCCATGTCGATCAGCAGCATCTTGCCCGGCTGCAGCCGCCACTTCTTGACGATGCTCTCTTCCTTCACCGGCAGGGTGCCGGCTTCGGACGCCAGGATGACGCGGTCGTCGTCGGTGACGAGATAACGGGCCGGACGCAGGCCGTTGCGGTCGAGCGTCGCGCCGATCTGCTTTCCGTCGGTGAAGCAGACGGCAGCCGGACCGTCCCACGGCTCCATCAGGGCAGCATGATATTCGTAGAAGGCCTTGCGCGCCGGCGCCATCAGCTGGTTACCGGCCCAGGCTTCCGGGATCAGCATCATGACGGCATGCGACAGCGGATAGCCGCCCTGCACCAGGAATTCGAGCGCGTTGTCGAAACAGGCCGTATCCGACTGGCCCTCGTAGGAGATCGGCCAGAGCTTGGAGATATCGTCGCCGAACAACGGTGACGATACCGAAGCCTGCCGCGCCGCCATCCAGTTGACGTTGGCGCGCAGCGTGTTGATCTCGCCGTTGTGAGCAACCATGCGGTAAGGATGCGCCAGCTTCCACGAGGGGAAGGTGTTGGTCGAGAACCGCTGGTGCACGAGTGCTACTGCCGATTCGAAGCGCGGGTCGGCCAAATCCTTGAAATAGGCAGCGACCTGATAGGCAAGGAACATACCCTTGTAGACAATGGTCTTCGACGACAGCGAAACCGGATAGAAACCGGTCTCGGCGCCGTGAAAGGCGTCGTAGATGCGGTTGGAGATCACCTTGCGCAGCGTGAACAGGCGGCGCTCGAACTCCGCGTTGGTCGCGGCATCGCGGCCGGCGCCGATGAATACCTGCAGGTGGTGCGGCTCCGTCGCGGCGATGTCAGGCGCCTTGGAGAGCGAGGAATTATCGACCGGCACCTCGCGGAAGCCGAGCAGGGTCTGACCTTCCTCGGCCACGACATCGGCGATCACCTGCTTGAAATGGGCAATCTGCGCCTCTTCCTGTGGCATGAAGAGATAGCCGACGGCATAATCGCCGGCCTTCGGCAGGGTCACGCCCTGCAGCGCCATTTCCTCACGGAAGAAACGGTCGGGAATCTGTACGAGAATGCCCGCGCCGTCGCCCATCAGCGGATCGGCACCGACGGCGCCGCGATGCGTCAGGTTTTCCAGGATGAACAGGCCATCCTTGACGATCTGGTGCGACTTCTCGCCTTTCATATGCGCGACGAAGCCGACGCCGCAGGCGTCATGCTCATTGCGCGGATCGTAAAGACCCTGCTTCTTTGGCAGGCCGGACGGGAATGCGGTGTTTTTCTCAACCGTCGCCGTGTGGCGCACGATGTTGAGTCCAGTTTCGGTGGATGGCGTAAAGTCCGTCATCGTCTTCCTCCTGTTAACCCGGCAGCGACCGGGTATTTCCGCAGTCCAGGCAGGCTTTCGCGAGCAAGAACCCCGCTCAGGCCGGCACCGGCATTATCGTTGCATGATCCTGATCCGGTCGCAAATGAAGCATTTACCGCATCAGGCAAAGTGCTCGCGACCATTGCGATTGCTGCGTCAGCCCGGACCTTGAGCGTCCTGCGCGGTTACAATCGTCGGCCGGCACCCGCTTTTGTGCAGGCCTTCCGGCGTCTTTCCGGTCTTGAGACCGAAATAGGACAGTCTTGCTGTCCTATTTCATAGGCTCTATGCCAGAAACCTCCCCGGACCGCAAGGGTACCAATATAAAATATTCTGGGAGATTTTACCGAACATTGCGGTTAATTTCGCATTTTTGTAATTTTCTTTCGTCAGCTCGTCATTTTCTTCGATTTGGTTTCAAACTGGTCTGACATTGTCCTTATCGCACCAGTTCCGCATTGCTTGCGGCTCCAGCATCTTTATGGTCGATGCCAACAATCCCGCCGGAGCTTTCCATCCCCGGAAACCACAGGACCACATTGATGATTTTCTCCTCGGACAATTGGGCGGGCGCCCATCCCGTGATTGCCGAAAGCCTGGTCAAGGCTGCCGGCGGCTTTGCCTCGGCCTACGGCGCCAGCGATCTCGATAGAAAGGTGGAGAAGAAACTTTCCGAAATATTCGAACGCGACGTTGCCGTCTTCTTCGTCGCCACCGGCACGGCCGCCAATTCGCTGGCTCTTGCCAGCGCCAACCGTCCCGGTGGCCATGTCTTCTGCCACCGCGAAGCGCATGTGAACGTCGATGAATGCGGTGCTCCGGAATTCTTTTCGCACGGCAGCCGGCTGGCGCCGGTCGATGGCGCGCTCGGCAAGATCGACCCGCTGAAGCTGGAAACAGAAATCAAGCGCTTCCCGCCGGGCTTCGTCCATGGCGGACAGCCAATGGCGATCACGATAACGCAGGCTACCGAAGCCGGTACGGCTTACGGCCTCGATGAAATCGACAGGATCGCAGCGATTGCCCGGAAATACCATCTGCCACTGCACATGGATGGCGCCCGCTTCGCCAACGCCCTCGTCAGCCTCGGCGCAACGCCGGCCGAGATGACCTGGAAGCGCGGCGTCGATCTTCTCTCCTTTGGTGGCACCAAGAACGGCTGCTGGTGTGCAGAGGCGTTGATCCTGTTCGATCCCGCAAAGGCCCAGCAGATGCACTACCTGCGCAAGCGCTCCGCCCAACTCTTTTCCAAGTCCCGCTTCATCGCCGCCCAGTTCGACGCCTATCTCGAAGGCGGCCTCTGGCTCGATCTCGCCCGGCACGCAAACCTCATGGCGAACTGGCTGGCCGAGGGCATCGAAGCATCGACCGGCGCACGGCTCGCCTGGCCGAGCGGTTCCAATGAACTCTTCATCATCCTGAGGAAGGAAACGGCGAAAAAGCTGGAGGAAAAGGGCGCCGTCTTCTACGACTGGCCCGTGCCCCACACGCTGGCGGGATCGGTCGCGGCCGACGAAGGCCTCTATCGTCTCGTCACCAGCTTCGCGACGACGAAAGAGGACGTGGAGCAATTTATCGCGGCTTGCTGAGCCCGGCCTGCGGGTAAAGAATTGCGCCGCCTGAAAGAGCAAACAGATACCGCGCCCTCCCGGGACGCCAATTGCTGACTGAAATGTGAAAATTTGTTTTGGTGCCCGCCGGAGAAATCGATGCCGGAACGCGGACTTTCAAAAAGAGAGATTCGCGACAATTAAAAGAATTCGTCCAAAAGCTGATAGTAGGACAGCTTGGCAGTATCCGGCTTGGAAACGCCGTACGAACCGAGAAAAGCCAGTCCCCATTTCTCCCCCAAATTGTATCGAACGCTCCAATACGCCAAAGCTATATCCTGATAGCGATCGGCGACTCCCAGACGGGCGCAATCAACAAACCCGCTGAACTGACCGTTGCGCGACATGAAGTTCGGTAGACATGCGTCTCCGTGCGTTACGACGAGGTCCGCGCCGTTCGGCATTTGCGCTTCCAGAAGCTTGAACAAATCTTCGGCGGAATTGCCCAGCCTCTCTTCATCGAAGTCGGACTCATCCACCAGCCCCGCCTCCATCCGCTCTTTTGCAAGCGCCAACCGATTAGCCAACCTATGATCGAAAGGGCAGCTGCCGATGTCGATCGAGTGCAACCTGCAAAGCGCGGCGGAAAGAGTTTCGATACACTCTTTGGGCGCGATCGATGCAGATGAGGATAGAGCTTGGCCGGGAATTGCAGTGGTCAACAGCCAGTTTTTGCCAGCGTAGATCTCCTGCGCGACGACGCTGGGGCATAGCATCCCGGCTCCAGCAAGCCATTGAAGCCGCCCTGCCTCATGGGGCAGTTCGGCGAACGGGCCAACCGGCTCGCATTTGAGAAAAAGACCGGGCTGGCTGTCAGAAACCAACCTGAACACGCCTGCCGACGAGCGGCCGACCTCATCTCGCTCCCACGTGTAGGGCGATATCCGGACGTGCCACTCAGGCGGTAGATCGGCGACATTCAGGGTGAGGGGCAATTCACTCATCGAAAACCCTTACTAGTGTCTCTCGTAGCGAATGCCGCGGCATCTGGGCCGCCTCCTCGCGAAAAGCGGAAAACCCGTTTCAATCTCTCTGCCATAAGAAAAACCGCCTGCAACGCGCGGTTACAAGCGGTTTCTGCGACAACGGGAGTTCCGTCCGCCAGTGGGTCAACGCCGCCGCTAGCGGACGCCGTTTCTTCATGTTGACCGATGCCGTGCCTTAGTTGGCGCTGCCTTCGATCTCAGCGGTTTCGACCTGGGTCGCTTCGATCTGCTTCGGCTGAGACTGCGCAACGGAGATACCGATCTTGCGCGGCTTGGCTGCTTCCGGAATCTGGCGCAGGAGATCGATGTGAAGCAGGCCGTGCTTCAGCGAAGCGGACTGGATCTCCACGTGATCGGCAAGCTGGAAGCGGCGCTCGAAGGCGCGCTTGGCGATGCCGCGATACAGGAACTGGTTTTCCGAGGTCTTTTCTTCGCTCTTCTCACCCTTGACGGTCAGCGTGTGCTCGCGCGCTTCGATCGAAAGTTCGGTTTCGTCGAAACCGGCGACGGCCATGGTGATCCGGTAGGTGTTTTCACCGGTCCGCTCGATATTGTAGGGCGGATAGGTCTGCGACTGGTCCGGCTGGCCGAGACTGTCAAGCATGGTAAAGAGACGGTCGAAGCCGACCGTGGAACGGTAGAGGGGGGAAAAATCAACGTGACGCATGGTGTCCTCTTGAGAGCAACTGTTAGCGATCATGGCTGTGTCATCCCGAAAGCGGCGATGGCAAAGCCGGTTAGACGGGCCCGTCTTCGGCGCCCGCTACGATGAGATGGGAATTGTTTTTCCCACCTTCAAGACCCCAAAAAGCATGTTCCGCGTCTCGGGAAAGCTGCCTTTTCTCGATAAACGCAGCATGAACGGCCGGTTCCGGTGGCGTTCAGCTTCCATGGGCTAGATTGCGGCTATCGGAAGACAAGGCAGGCAGTACGGTGAACGTCCCTTCTCCCGCATGCTGCCGGCCTTCAGCCGACCGACTGTTTCTGGCCGGGAACGGTAAATCAGTCCCCCACCGTTTCCGGTCCTTTTTCTTTGACGCCCGAAACAGGGGCGCCTATCCCTTGACGCGGTTGCTGCACCCTTCCTTAATCGGAATCGTATCAGTGTTATCACCGCGCCTTGCCTAGCCCCGCCGGATCGACCTTGCCCATGACGCCCACCCTTCATTCCACCCCGAACAATCCGATCCCCGGCAATCACACCGTCGGCTTTTTCGAGGGCGCCGGGGCCAAGAAAATCCGCTATGCGATTTTCAAATGCGATGCGCCGGTTGCCAAGGGTACCGTCGTGCTTCTGCAGGGCCGCAACGAGTCGATCGAGAAATATGCCGAGACCATCGGCGAATTGACCGCGCGAGGCCTCTGGGTCGCGACCTTCGACTGGCGCGGCCAGGCGGGCTCGGAACGCCTGCTGAAGAAGCCGCGCCGCGGCCATGTCCGCCGCTTCTGCGACTACGAGCGCGACCTCACCATTTTCCTCGACAAGATCGTGCTGCCCGACACACGCCTGCCCTTCTTCATGCTCGCCCATTCCATGGGCGCACTGATCGCGCTGTCGCAAGCGCCGCTGCTCGCCAGCCGCATCGATCGCCTGGCAATCCTGGCGCCCTTCGTTGCGCTTGGCGGCCAGAAGTTCGGACACGGCACGATCAGCCTTCTCGCCGCGGCCTTCAGCCTGTGTGGCCTCGGTTTCCTGCCTTTGATGCGCGACAAGGGCTCGTTGCCGTTTTCGGAAAACCTGCTGACATCGGATGCCTGGCGCTTCGCCCGTAACAAGGCACTGACCGACACGCATCCCGAACTGGCGTTGGGGCCGCCGACCGCCCGCTGGCTGCACGAGACCTTCAAGGCGATCAAGCGCATTACAAGCCGCGAGCACCTGACGCATATCCGCGTGCCGACAATCATGCTGGCGCCGACGCGGGACCTGCTGGTGCCGCATCTCGCCGTCGAGAACCTCGCCCGCAATTTCCGCGCCGGACACATGATTCCAATCGACGGCGCCCGCCACGAATTGCTGCATGAGGCCGATTACTACCGCGCCCAGGCCATGGCCGCGATCGAGGCCTTCATCCCCGGCAGCAGCGCCGATACGGCGATGACGGATGCAGACGAACCCCACGGCGAGAGCGTCGAGCACTCAGCCCTTTAGGATCGCCAGCGCCTGCGTGTGAAGTTCGGCGCTGCCGGCCGCGATGATTTCGCCGCCCATTTCCGCCGGCCCGCCGTTCCAGTCGGTGACGATGCCGCCGGCCTGTTCGATCAGCGGGATCAGCCCGCCGACATCATAGGGCTTCAGACCGCATTCGATGACAAGGTCGATATGGCCGGAGGCAAGCAGCGCGAAGGCGTAGCAATCACAGCCATAGCGGGCGAGTTGCACCTTGTTTTGAACGGCCTCGAAGCGGGTCTTGATGTCGCCGGTATAGAGATGCGGCGACGTGGTGAACAGGATTGCTTGGGCGAGATCGGCGCACGGGCGTGTGGCGATCTTCCTGTTCCCGTCCCGGCCGCGATAGAACGCGTCCTTTCCGTCCGCGAAATAGCGCTCCTCGGTAAAGGGCTGGTCCATCAGCCCCATCACCGCCTCGCCCTTGTGATAGAGGCCGATCAGCGTGCCCCAGACCGGCAGGCCGGAGATGAAGGCGCGGGTACCATCGATCGGGTCGATGACCCAGACATAATCCCGGTCAAGCCCGACACTGCCGAATTCCTCGCCGAGAATGCCGTGATCGGGAAAATGGCTTTCGATCAGGCTGCGGATCGCCGCTTCGGCGGCGCGGTCGCCTTCCGTCACCGGATCGAAACCGGCGGCTTCCTTGTTGGCAACGCTGATGCCGGTACGGAATCGCGGCAGGGTTTCCGCCTTGGCCGCGTCGGCGAGGCGGTCGAAAAATTCACGGTCCGGCAGCATGATGCCTCACGAAATTCGAGGGAAAGGGATGCATAACGTGCTTATTGCAGATTTTTTCAAAAAAGAAGTCTGCACCCGAAAAATAGGAAAAACACCGCGGAATCGCTCGCGAGAAAGCGACATGTCGCCAGAATTCGGGAGAACGTACATCAAAATGCCCAAAGCGCTTCGAAATCGAGCCATTTCGCCAATTTTCAGGCGATCCAGAAATGGCGCACCGCAGCAAAGGAAGCCCGATCTCGCTTGACAATTGTGCGCTGCAATAATAGCTTTTTCCTACAGTCACTTGTGGCTGTAAATACCCTCCTTGGGTGTTTCCTCCCTAGACTTAGCCGCGCCACAAGCGCGGTTTTTTTTGCCCGGATTTTGGGGCCAGATTCGGGGGATAAGGGCCTCCGGCGTTATTCGGCCGCGAGCGAAGAATTTCCAGCGTATTTTTCCACATGCGCCGCAAGGCCGCCAAGGAAGATGCCTATGGCCTGAGCCAGCATCGCAAAATCCTTCTTCTTCTGCAGCGTCGCCTCATCGACATAGAGACCGCGATTGATCTCGATCTGCAGGGCGTGCAGCCCGCGTGCGGGGCGGCCGTAGTGCTCGGTGATGAAGCCGCCGGCATAGGGCTTGTTGCGGGCGACGGAAAAGCCGAGATCCTCCAGCAGCGAGACAGCCGTGCGCGACAGGTCGGCCGCGGCGCTGGTGCCGTAGCGGTCGCCGATGATGAAATCCGGGCGCTGTCCGGTGCCCGCCAACCGGATATTGCCCGGCATTGAATGGCAGTCGATCAGCACTGCCAGCCCGAACTGGACATGGGTACGGGCGATCAGCCGCCGCAGGCAGGCATGATAGGGCTTGTAGATGGTTTCGATCCGGTCGAGCGCCTCGGCGACCGGAAAGCGGCCATGGTAGATCTCCATGTTTTCCGCCACCAGCCGCGGCACCGTGCCGAGACCGCCGGCCACCCGCATCGAACTGATATTGGCATGCGGCGGCAGGGCGCCGTCGAACATGCGCGGGTCGAGTTCGTAAGGCTCGCGGTTGACGTCGAGAAAGGCGCGCGGAAAATGCGCCAGAAGCAGCGGCGCGCCGAGACCGGTCACCGAGTGGAACAACTCATCGACGAAATGATCTTCCGAGCGGCGGATCGACAGGCCGTCCAGACGCGACTGTTCAAGAAAGGACTGGGTATAAATGCGGCCGCTATGGGGGGAATTGAACACAAAGGGAATGCGCTGCATGTCCGGCTCGCGAACTTCGAACTGTTCGGTTTCGCTGACGTTCTGCGCCATCGCGGCCCTTTTTTACCATGTCACAATCTTGCTGCTTCGTGTATGTTGCCAGCAGGCAGCATTCATGTCCATAGTCGTTTCCTGCCAGTGAACGGAGGTTGACCTCATGTCTTCACCGGATATTTACTCGCATGCGGTTTCATGAAGTTACCGCTATTCCCGACATCGACACGTAAGGTGCAACGGCTTTATCCATGAGTCCAAAAATTCTCCTCGCCGAAGACGATAACGACATGCGCCGCTTCCTGGTGAAAGCCCTGGAAAAGGCCGGCTACAAGGTGTTGTCCTTCGACAATGGCGCAAGCGCCTACGACCGACTGCGCGAAGAACCGTTCTCGCTCCTTCTGACCGACATCGTCATGCCCGAAATGGACGGCATCGAGCTTGCCCGCCGGGCGACCGAACTCGATCCGGATCTGAAAGTGATGTTCATCACCGGCTTCGCCGCCGTCGCACTGAACCCCGATTCGAAGGCTCCGAAGGACGCGAAGGTGCTGTCCAAACCGTTCCACCTGCGCGATCTTGTCGATGAAGTGAACAAGATGTTGGCGGCTTGAGGCCCGGTTTGCAAGGCGTCCAACGGGTCGCGAAACTTCCTGTCAAAAAGCCGATAAAAGCCTATTGACGCCACAAGAGGTTTTGTGATCTATGCGCCGACATCGGATGGGCGTGTAGCTCAGCGGGAGAGCACTACGTTGACATCGTAGGGGTCACAGGTTCAATCCCTGTCACGCCCACCATCCAGTTTCTAGATGTATCAAGGGCTTAGCGAGAGATCGCTGAGCCCTTCGCACATTTCCCGGTGGGTTCGATGAACCAATCTTCGCATTTATCGTTACGATCGCGGTGATCGTCGGGTTCTCTCACGCTTGCCCACCGTTCACCTAGCGACGCTTCAAGATACCTGCCTGCCTTTGTAATGCCCCGTGTCTTTGTGGTCGCGGCCTTGGTACGCTTTGTTTCTCGCTTGACTGCTGCGCGCATCAAACTCTTGCCGGCACTGACCATGGGAAACTCGCAGGGAGTAGCCATTTATCGGGCTTTGGCGGAAACAGAGAACCCGCCACCAAAAAGGTGACGGGATGCTAAATAGCCTCGCAGATACAGAGCAACTCAAAATCTACTTACAAGCCAATAATGCTTTCGCTGTAAAAGCCGAGCCGGTTTAGAGTATGGCAACGGCGAAATAGAATTAGACTATGCTAATAAAATAATCGATCGCCAAATTTGGGAGTGCTTATGTCAATTCAGGGGTGATGGCATTCTGTGGCTGAATACAAATTTAATGTTTGCTAATCCAATTGGGAGCGCGCACTGTGGTGTTGTCGATAGCCAACAAAACGGGCGCTGTCGCCTAAGGGTTCATTACCCTGCCCCAATCGATAAGGAGGACGCTTGATGTCTTCCATTCTCAAAATCCACTCTCTGGGAAATCTGGGCAGTTTCGTTCGCCGGTTTCGATATGTCGACTTCCTGATCAGATCGAGTCCGGCACTGAGCCTGGCCTTTTTAGCCTACATCACGTTTGGGGACTACCTTTGGTAGATCAACGAACGGCGGCTATTGACGCGACCGCTTTGAAACCCACGCAAGGGAAACGATGACGATCATGCTGACGCGGACGACACACCGAACCATTCATTTCAACGCACCGGCATCGCTGGACGGTCTCGATCTTCCACTGGCACCCGGCGACTATCAGGTGAATGAAGACGAAGAATTGATTGAGGGTCTCTCCTGGCTCGCCTATCGCCGCGTCGCTACTTTCATCACCGTACCGGCGACGCCGGAAAATGGCCACGTTTCCCGCATGCTTCCGATCGATGCCGAGGCGCTCGAAGAAATGCTCCGGCGTGATGGCATTGGCGATGGACGATAGCAGATAGGCAGGTGCGCATGGCCCATCACAAATTTGCAATCGGCGCAGAGGTTCGGCTGATAAGCCGAACTGGGCTCTCCCCGGCCGCGGCCGAGACGTATCGGGTCATAACTCTTCTCCCGATAATGGATCTTTCTCCCCAGTATCGCCTTCGCAACGACGAACTGGGGCAAGAGCGGGTATCCAAGGAGGACAATTTGAGCGCCGTCGCGGAAAGCCGTCTTTAGACGATTATCGGGCCATTTACGAATACACCGCCACTTTCGCGGCAGGCCCACCATCCGGTTCCTTCGCTCAATGTTTCTGGCTCCTTCGGGAGCCTTTTACATATTTGCCGGTAGTGCCTTATCAGGCATGTTCAACGCGCCTGCCGTATCGCCCTGAATGATATCGACAAGAACTGCTCCCATCTGGGACACGATTTATCCTTTGCTAAGGACATCATCGTTTCAGGCATTCTTGACTCTTCTCATCAATATTGGGCGATCTATAGTCTCTACTAGCCGCATGATGCGGCCGAATGGAGAGCATGATGCCCAAAACCGTGGCCAAGAAATTAGCCGCTGATCCAAGCGTCGGGACCGAAGAATTGGAGGCGGCAGTAGATTATATGAGAGAAAAGCTTATTGAAGCCGCCCACAGGAACGCCCCGGCGCCTTTTCTTACTTATCGCAACAAAATGATATTTGAGACGACGTTGAAAATTCGGCAGAGCAGATAATCTGCCGTTCTTAGCACAAGCAAAAAGAGACTCCAGGATGATGGATATGGTCTGCGCCTAGTCCCGCACGCCAGATCGTCACGCGTTCAGCCCTGCGCAGGCCGCCGTTCGATTGTGGGCCCCACAGCCGAGCGGCGGTCTCGCGTGATGATCACGTCATCGGGTCAAGCCCGCCGGATAGCCGGCTGGCGGCTCCAACTGCGCCGTCGGCACGTCGCCGGTTGACTTTGCCGTTTCCCACCCGGATCATGTTACGGAGTTTGCCAGCCCCGTTGAGCACCACCCCCGATTGAGGCTGCGCCTGCCAGGACATCTCCCGATGAACGAACCCCGCTACGGCCTGCGCCAGGAGAAGAACGGCACCTGGACCGTCCTGGATGTCATTACCAGCCTGCCTGCGGCATCGGATGGGCGGGATCTGACCGGCCTCGACCGCGACGATGCCAAGGATATCGCCGATGCGCTGAACCGGGACTATCTCGCCGGCCGCGAAAGTCCGCTGGTTTGAGGGTTCCGTCCCGCCTTTTGGCAGTTCATCGCCTTTTCGCCTGGGACGGGGGCACGCGGGACGAAGCCGCCCTTGCCTTCACGCGTTCGCGCGGAGACCGGTCGCGTGCTCTCTGCCTCAATGGAGGCGCGTTCGCGCCTGCCACATCGTCAAGCAGCCAACTGCCGCTGCCGAGAAGGAACAGGAAAAGCACATAGGTCGCGTTCCAGAAGTGAACCGTCTCCATCCGACAAGAAAATACCCCGTCATCACGATCAGGTAAGCGGTCCTGTAGCGCACGCGTTGCTCGTCAGTTTCCTTTCTGAACGCGATGCATGTGAACAGGGTCAGGAAACCGCCGGTCAAGGCAGCCGCCGCCGGGATGCCAAACAACAACGTCATCGGCACGAAGCATCCCCCTGGCATTAAAAAAGGCCCCTCCACGTTGCCGTAGAGGGGACTTGAAAATGCCTAGGTGATGAAATCGCCGGCCTGCAAAGTGTCCAGCGCCGGCAGTAGAGAATGAAACGCCTGACCGCGCATCCCCCAAATGGGGTAGACGGACGCTGTTTTTCTTCAAAATCAAAAGGTTGAGAGAACGGGCCTGGCCGACAGGCCCGGCGAAGCCGACAAAGCGGCGCGAAACCGCTAGTCCCTGCCGCCGTCTGCAGCAGTACCCCGCTCGTCTCCCGCGCGGCGAGGGCGCAAACCCGCGCCACCGCGTCGAAAAAACACGAAATATTGTTACGAAAATCGTGACGCGGGCGCAGTTTTGCGATAGGAACCGCTGCAATTGCGAGCCCTGCTCCCCACATCCGCCGTTACCCCAGGCTTAACGTTCAAGGAAGACGTCCATGCCCGCCTATCGCTCCCGCACCACCACCCACGGCCGCAACATGGCCGGCGCTCGCGGCCTGTGGCGCGCAACGGGCATGAAGGACAGCGATTTCGGCAAGCCGATCATCGCCGTGGTGAACTCGTTCACGCAGTTCGTGCCGGGCCACGTTCACCTCAAGGATCTCGGCCAGCTGGTTGCGCGCGAGATCGAGGCGAATGGCGGCGTCGCCAAGGAATTCAACACGATTGCCGTCGATGACGGCATCGCCATGGGCCATGACGGCATGCTCTATTCGCTGCCGTCGCGCGAACTGATCGCCGATAGCGTCGAATATATGGTCAACGCCCACTGCGCCGACGCCATGGTCTGCATCTCCAACTGCGACAAGATCACGCCCGGCATGCTGATGGCGTCGCTGCGTCTCAACATTCCGGTCATCTTCGTCTCCGGCGGCCCGATGGAGGCCGGCAAGGTCGTGCTCTCCGACGGCAAGATCCATGCGCTCGACCTGGTCGACGCCATGGTTGCCGCCGCCGACGACAAGGTCTCGGACGAGGACGTCAAAATCATCGAGCGCTCCGCCTGCCCGACCTGCGGCTCCTGCTCGGGCATGTTCACCGCCAATTCGATGAACTGTCTGACCGAGGCGCTCGGCCTGTCGCTGCCGGGCAACGGCTCGACGCTCGCCACCCATTCCGACCGCGAAAAGCTGTTCCTGCGCGCCGGCAGGGAGATCGTCTCGCTCGCCAAACGCTATTACGAAGCAGAAGACGTCACCGCCCTGCCCCGCACGATCGCGAGCAAAGGCGCATTCGAAAACGCCATGGCGCTCGATATCGCCATGGGCGGCTCGACCAACACCGTCCTGCATATCTTGGCCGCCGCCCACGAAGGTGAAGTCGATTTCACCATGGACGACATCGACCGGCTGTCGCGCAAGGTGCCGTGCCTCTCCAAGGTGGCACCGGCCAAGGCCGACGTGCACATGGAAGACGTGCACCGCGCCGGCGGCATCATGGCGATCCTCGGCGAACTCGATCGGGCGGGCCTGTTGAACAGGGACCTGCCGACGGTTCATTCGAAGACGCTCGCCGACGCGCTGGCCACCTGGGATATCGCCGTCACCGATAACCCGGCAGCGCTCGAGCTGTTCAGCGCCGCCCCCGGCGGCGTACCGACGCAGGTCGCCTTCAGCCAGAGCGCCCGCTGGAAGGAGCTCGATCTCGACCGCGAAAAGGGCGTCATCCGCGACGCCCAGCATCCCTTCTCTAAGGACGGCGGTCTTGCTGTCCTCAAGGGCAACATCGCGCTCAACGGCTGCATCGTGAAGACCGCCGGTGTCGATGAATCGATCCTGAAATTCTCAGGCCCCGCCCGCGTCTTCGAAAGCCAGGACGCTTCGGTCAAGGCGATCCTTGCCAACGAGGTCAAGGCCGGCGACGTCGTCGTCATCCGCTACGAAGGCCCGAAGGGCGGACCGGGCATGCAGGAAATGCTTTATCCGACCAGCTACCTGAAGTCGAAAGGCCTCGGAAAGGCCTGCGCGCTGATCACCGACGGCCGTTTCTCCGGCGGCACCTCGGGTCTCTCCATCGGCCACGTTTCGCCGGAAGCCGCCAATGGCGGCCTGATCGGCATTGTCCGCGAAGGCGACATGATCGACATCGACATCCCCAACCGGACGATCTCGCTACGCGTCGACGAGGCCGAAATCGCCGCCCGCCGCACTGAGCAGGACGCCAAGGGCTGGAAGCCGGTCGAGCAGCGCAAGCGCAAGGTGACGACCGCGCTGAAAGCCTATGCCGCCTTCGCCACGTCCGCCGATCGCGGCGCTGTCCGCGACCTCGGCGATCTCTAAAGAGGTTGAACGCCGTCCCCCCCGGAAAGGCGCAACTTGACGATCGATCCCCGGAGCGGCCTGTTGACAGAACAACACTCAACCGTTCTCGGGGACGAATATGACGACGCGCTCCGTGGCGCAGTGCTGATGGTTCTGCTTGAGATGGGGTGGATCTGACGGACAAGTCCTGTTCCGTCGCCGGCTCGCAAATGCTCGAGGTCATCGACTTCCAGCTGGACGGCGCGCTCCTCCGGATAGACGCCGAGACCTATATGGGCCTGTCGATCACCGGCCCGCGCTCCACGGTCGCCGAGATCGAACCGCGGCTCTGGAACGGCGGGCGGTCAACGCCGGCGCTCCTTGAGCCCTCGCGCAAGCTCGCTACATATGTCGCGTTTCCGCTGGTTCATTCCACCAGTTGTTGTGCAGGCCGTCCATATACTGGACCGGCAAGGATGCCAGCACAGCGGGGTCCATATCGTCCAGGCAAGCGATATTGACGGAAACGAAGGCGCCGCCGATCTCCTCGACATAACCGTGGCCATAGGGCGCGACGCCGCAAACGAGGCAGAACCGATGATGGCCGCTCATCGTCCCGAACTGGTAGTCACCGATGCCTGCCTCCTCGCACAACAGGCGGAAGTCCTCCGGCTTCACGTTCGCACCCCAGTACCGCCGCTTGGAGCAGATGGAGCAATTGCACCGGCTCGTACCCGCCTCAAGATCGATATCAGCTTCAAATCGAATGCGGCCGCAATGGCAGCTTCCCTTGTAGGTCATTTTCATCCCGGCTCTCCCTTGCCTGACGCGTCGTAATATGACAACATATTGTCATATCCGCATCCTACAGAATGACAATATGTTGTCAATATGAAAAAACCAGACCGTACCGCTGCCGGCGATGCCTTCGCCGCCTTCTCGATCTTAGTTATCCGGCTTGCCGCACATCTCAGTGCCGAAGGCGATGCGCTCGCAAAACCGAGCGGCCAGACCAGCGCCCGCTGGCAGGTGCTGGCGGCGGCCAGCCATGCCAATATGTCCGTCGCCGACATCGGCCGCATTCTCGGCCTGGCGCGTCAGGGTGTCCAGCGGATCGCCGATATCCTGGAGGCCGAGGGGCTGGTGCGCTACGAGGAAAATCCGGCACACCAGCGCGCCAAGCTGCTGCTGTTGACGCCCGAAGGAGAGGCAACGCTGCGCGACATCCAGATGAGGCAGGCCGCCTGGGCGGATGCGCTCGGCGCCGAATTCGGAGCAGATGATCTGCGTATCACGACCGAAGTCCTTGCCCGGGTGCTGGACGGCCTCGCCCGTCCGAAGGCGAAAACACGTCGCTGAGCGTCCGGCTACCCCGCACGGAAACCAGCGGATGCGCCAGTGGATGCTCGCAACGAGGCCGGGGCACCTGCCACCAAAGCGAAAAGGCGCCAGCCAAACCCAGCGCCCTCTCCACGCAACGGCAGGACCTCCCTGCTTCAATTCGCCTGCTGCGGCTCCATATACGCGAGCTCCCAGACATGACCGTCCGGGTCCTGGAAGCTGCAGCCATACATGAAGCCGTAGTCCATCACCGGCCGCCATTCCTTGCCACCCAGCGAAAGCGCCTTGGCCAGCGTTTCGTCCACCTCCTGGCGGCTCCCGGCCGACAGCGCCGTCAGCACTTCCGTGGCCTTGCTGGTGTCGCTGATTTCATCGATGATGAATTCCTTGAAGCGTGCCTCATGCATCAGCATGACGAAGATATTTTCCTCGACGATCATGCACAGCGTATCGTCGCTCGAATATTCCGGATTGAAACTGAAACCGAGCCCACTGAAAAATGCTTTCGAACGCGAAACGTCCTTGACCGGTAGGTTCACAAAAATCATCCGCATTCGCTCTCTCCTCTTGTTATGGGCCTATTTGTTGGGGATCGTCCGCCTCCTCCGGCGGAAAGAAAAAGCGCTCACGCGAGCGCCAGAAGGTCGGTGCGCAACCGGTCCGGGGCGCCGTCGCCCAACGTTTTGTCGACTTCGGCATGCGTTTTCGTCCAGATCGGCATCGCCCTTGCGAGCAGGGCGTGTCCCGCAGGCGTCAGCTTCATGCGCCGCAGGCGGCGATCCTTGCTGTCGGTCATGGTTTCCAAGAGCCCCCGCTTCTCCAGCGGTTTCAGTGCCGCCGTCAGCGTCGTCCGGTCCATGGCGAGCAGATGGGCGACGGGGCCCATGCCCGGCGGCTCCGGCCGGTTGAGCGACATCAGCAGCGAAAACTGCCCGTTGGTCAGGTCGAGGGGCCGCAGCGCCTCGTCGAATTTCCGCGCCAACGCCCGCGCCGCTCTTTGCACATGAAGGCACAGGCATGTGTCGCGCACATGAAGGGTGGTCTCGAAAGGAATCACGACAGGCTTTGACATGGCGTAATAATGTTGATATCAACGTATTTAGTCAAGCGGAATGAAACACGATCTCTGAGGAGGAATGAACGATGTTGACGAATCCGGTTGTATCCCGCGAAGAATGGCTCGAAGCCCGCAAGGCGCTGCTCGCCACCGAAAAGGAAGAAACGCGGCTACGCGACAAGATCCGTGCCGAACGGCAGAAGCTGCCCTGGGTCAAGGTCGACAAGACCTACACGTTCGATACTCCGTCGGGCAAAAAGACATTGGCCGACCTGTTCGATGGCCGCAGCCAGCTGATGATCTACCATTTCATGTTCGGCCCCGACTGGGAGGCCGGCTGCCCCGGCTGCTCTTTCCTTTCCGACCACATCGACGGCACGCTTGCCCATCTCAACAATCATGACGTGACCTATGTCACTGTTTCCCGCGCGCCGCTTGCCAAGATCGAGGCCTACAAGAAACGCATGGGCTGGAAATTCCCCTGGATCTCGTCCTTCGGCAGCGATTTCAACTTCGATTACCACGTCTCCTTCACCAAGGAAGAGCTGGAGAGCGGCAAGGTCTTTTACAACTTCCGCGAAATATCCGGTGACCAGGCCAATGACGAACTGCCGGGCATGAGCGCCTTCATCCGCGACGAAGCCGGCAATGTCTATCACACCTATTCCGACTACGCCCGCGGCGGCGAGGAGATCCTGACGACGCTGATGATCCTCGACCGGGCGCCAAAAGGCCGCAATGAGACGTCGACATTGAGCTTCGTGAAACGCCACGACGAATATGAGGACACGTCTCAGGCACAGTCCTGCTGCGCCTGACCGATAATATCGCACCGACAATGAGGAGACCGCTGCGATGAAGGCGGAAATTCTTGAGGAACACCGGTGGCTGGAGCAGCTGACGGGCAGGTGGCGTGTGAGTTTCGACATGCCCGCTGCCACCGGCGAACAGGCATCCGAGGGAGCATGGATCGAGGAAACCCGCTCGCTGGGCGACGCCTGGATCATCTCCGAGACGACCGGGATCATGCCGGACGGCAGCAAGGCGACGAACATCATGACGCTCGGCTATGATCCTGCGAAAAAACGTTATGTCGGCTCTTTCGCCAGTTCGATGATGACCTATCTCTGGGTCTACGAAGGCACGCTCGACGAGACCGGCACGGTGCTGACGCTCGACTGCGAAGGTCCCGATTTCGAAAATACCGGCAGGACGGCGCGGTACCAGGACATCGTTGCGATCAAGGACGAGAACACGCGGAATTTCTCGTCCCGCATGCAAAATGCCGACGGCATTTGGCAGCCTGTCATGTCTTCCGACTACAAACGCATTTCCGCAGTCTGACACTCTGCCTTTTTCGGCCATACGGCCCCGCAAACATCAAAGGGAGGATTGCAATGAGCGACAAACATGGAGCGTTCGTCTGGTACGAACTGATGACCACCGACACCAAGGCGGCGGAAGAATTCTACGATGCCGTCGTCGGCTGGACGTCCGAGGACAGCGGCATGCCCGGCGCCGACTACACGCTTTTCAAGGCGGGCGACGTGCGTGTTGCCGGCCTGATGACGATGCCCGAGGGCGCCTTGAAGATGAACGCTCCGCCGGCCTGGGTCGGTTATATCGGCGTCGATGATGTCGATGCCGCGGCAAAGAAGATCGCCGAACTCGGCGGCACGGTGTATCGCCAACCGGAGGATATTCCGACCATCGGCCGCTTCGCCATCGTTGCCGATCCGCACGGCGCGGTGTTCGCCCTGTTCAAGGGCGCTGGCGACGGCGAGATGCCCGAGCTCGCGCAGAATGCCAATGGCAATGTCGGCTGGCATGAGCTGATGGCTGGTGATCTCGCCGTGGAATTCCCCTTCTACCAGAAGATGTTCGGCTGGGGGAAGGACGAGGCGATGGATATGGGGGCAATGGGCGTCTACCAGCTCTTCAATCACAACGGCGCGCAGATCGGCGGCATGATGACGAAGACGCCGGAAATTCCCGCTCCCTATTGGGGCTATTATTTCAACGTCGATGCTCTCGACGCCGCGGTCGAGCGGGCGACCTCGCGCGGCGCCAAGATCGTCATGGGCCCGATGGAGGTTCCCGGAGGCGCCTGGGTGATCGGCGGCGTCGATCCGCAAGGCGCCCATTTCAGCCTGGTATCGATGAAGCGCTGAAACGTCGCTTTCGCAGTTGATGGACGCCGGCGGATCGCTGCCTGCGCGTCCTCGCACTATGGGGTCGCAGCCACCACAAACGACGACTGCCGGCCATCGCAGTCGCTGGGGCACTGGCGAATACAGGTCGCCCAAGGTGTGCAGCGCCGAACCCGCGGCATCAACATTGAGCGCGGTGCCGTCTTGCAACACGTGATATGGTCGAATTTCCGTCGTTCACCTGGACGACGCAAAAAGGAAATATCCCATGGGAGACCAGATACGCCCACTGCAACCGGGTGAGCCCGCGCCGGCATTCGCCCTCCCCGCGGCCAACTTCGACGGATTGGTTTCTCTCGACAGCTTGCGTGGCCGCTCGTTCCTGATCGGCTTCTTTCGCGGCCTGCACTGCCCATTCTGCCGGCGTCAGCTCGGGCAGCTTGCCGGCCTGCAGCCCACCCTGCGCGCCGCCGGGGTAGAGATCCTTGCCGTGATCAACACGCCGGTGGAACGCGCCCGCTTGTATTTCCGCTACCAACCGACGCCGGTCATGCTTCTGTGCGACCCGGAATGCCGCACGCACCGCGCCTTCGGCGTGCCGCGCGTCGAGTTCGTGCCCAATGGCAGCAGCGAGCGGCCCGAATGGCCCTCTCGCACCACCATGGCGCAATTCGGGGCGGCACGCATCAACCCTACCGGCGAGCTGCCGGAAGCTTTACAGCCGATGGAAGCCAACGTCGTTCTCAACGCCAGGGACGGCTTCGAGCTTGACGAAGCGGATCATGCGATCTTGGCGAACCACGGTACGCAGCTCGTCGGGCACTTCCTGGTCGATGCGACCGGCATCGTCGGCTGGGTGCAAATCGAGGCGCGCGACGGGCCGAACAGCCTCGGCATCTTCCCGACCGCGGCGCAGATCATCGCCGCTGTTGGCAGCCTGGAACGGTGACCTGCAGCGCCCCCCCCGCGCTGCGGCAATTTGACCCCGTCATCAAACTGTCACGCAACTTTCATCGGCGCAGCCTACACTAACCCCGCCCAGAACCGGATCGCGTCCGGCCGCAGGATGCGCATTCTGGAAGCCGCAACACGGCATGTCCTTGTAACCTGCGTTTTGCGGACACCATTTCATGCGTCTGTCGTTCAAGCTGTCGCTGGCCTCGCTGTTGCTGGCGGTCCTCTCCATTTCCGCCACCAGCGCCGCCGCGCTCTATATCAGCGCGTCGCAATCCTCGGACGCGGCCGTGGCCAAGCTGGAGACGCTGGCCGATGGCCGCCGCAACGAGCTGGCGCAATATCTCCGCTCGGTCGAAGAGGACCTGCGCGGCTTCAGCCGCGAGAAAGTCGTCGGCAAAGCGCTTTCCGATCTGTCGGACGCCTTCAACGCGATCCCTGGAGATCGTGCCGCCGATCTCCAGCGACGCTATATCGATGACAATCCCGCGCCGGACGGCCAGAAATCCGACATGAAATCGGCCGGCCGCGACGAGTACGACAAGTTTCACGGCCGCTATCACGGTTTCTTCCAGCGTTTCGCCGCGGAAAAGGGCTACCGCGACATCCTGCTCGCCGACCTCTCCGGCAATGTCGTCTATTCGCTGCAGAAGCACCGCGATTTCGCCGCCAACCTGACATCGGGCGCCCTGAAAGAGACCGGTCTCGGCCAGGTGTTCGCCGCCGCAGCGCCGGGCACCGATACGTCGATCATTTCTTTCGCGGACTACCGGATCCATACGCCCTCCGGCGCCCCGGCCGCCTTCATTGCCATCCCGCTCGCCTCGGTCGCCGGCAAGATCGGCGTGCTCGTCTTCCAGATGCCCGACGCCCGCATCGCATCGATCCTCAACAACAAGGTGGGTCTCGGTGACACCGGCGAAGCGATCCTGCTCAACAGCGACGGCCAGTTCCTGACCGATTCCGTGCGCAGCAGTGGCGAGGTCCTGAAGGCCCGGATCGACCCCACGGTCGTTGCCAGCGATGCCGACAAGCCGATCGCCAACGCTACACTCTCCGATCATCGCGGCAGCCAAAGCCGCCTTTCCGCCGCAGCCGTCGATTTTCTCGGCACCCGCTGGACGGTGGTCGCGATCATGGACACAAGCGAGGTCTTTGCAGGGCTGACCCGGCTCATCCATTGGACCCTCGCCATCTCCTTCGGCGTGCTGGCGCTGACGGCCTGCCTCGGCGTCTGGTTTGCCCGCCGCCTCTCACGCCCGATTTCCGCCCTTGTCGGCAACATGGAGAAACTTGCAGGCGGCGACACGGCCATTCCCTTGCGCGATACCGACCGTACCGACGAGATCGGCGACATGGCCCGTTCGGTGCTCGTCTTCCGCGATGCCGCAATCGAGAAGGCGCGGCTGCAGGCGGAGGCGTCGGATATGCGCGAGCGCAGCGAAGGCGAGCGCCTGCATCGTGAGCTGGAGAAGCGCCACGCCGAGGCCCAGACGGATGAGGCCGTGGGAGCGCTCGCCGAGGCGCTGCAACAATTGGCACACGGAGACATGACCAGCCGGATCGAAAAGCCCTTTACCGAAAGCCTCGATCGCCTGCGGCTCGACTACAATGCCGCCGTCGAAAAACTCGCCAACGCGCTGTCTGATGTCCGCAGCGGCACCCATCAGATCCGCGACAATTCCGGCGAGATACAGGTCGCCGTTGATCAGCTCTCGCAGCGCACCGAACAACAGGCCGCATCGCTTGGCGAAGCGGCTTCAGCCCTTGCGGAAATGACCGGCGCCGTTCGCTCGGCCGCCGAGCGCACCACGACCGCCGAGCGGCTCGCGGACGATGCCCACAAGAGCTCGCTTGCCTCCTCCGAGGTCGTCCACAACGCGGTCGCGGCGATCAGCCTGATCGAGGCCTCGTCGAACGAGATCGGCAACATCATCGGCGTCATCGACGATATCGCCTTCCAGACCAATCTTCTGGCGCTGAATGCCGGTGTCGAGGCCGCCCGTGCCGGCGACGCAGGCAAGGGCTTTGCCGTCGTCGCACAGGAAGTGCGCGAGCTGGCCCAGCGAACTGCCAGCGCCGCCCGTGAGGTCAAGCAGCTGATCACCCGCTCCGCCGAAGAGGTGGGCCGAGGCGCCAGCCTCGTGCGCACCACCGGCGGTGCGCTGGCCGAGATTGCCACGAGGGTCGATGCGATCGACGTCGAAATCAAGGAAATCGCCCGTGCTGCCCGCAGCCAGTCGGCTGGCATTGAGGAAATCAATGCGACCGTGCGCCAGCTGGACGCCGTGACCCAGCAGAATGCGGCCATGGTCGAGGAAAGCAACGCGGTGACGCACCGCCTGTCCGCGGATGCGGCAGCGCTCGCAAAACTCGTCGGCCAGTTCGACATCGTAGCGCACCGTTCAAGCCCGCAGGACACCACGGAAGAGCCGCCAAAACGTCATTCCGCCATTGTTCCCCTTGCCCGACGCGTGCTCGCCGGCTGACGTGGGCGACAAATCTTGGTGGGCGGATTTTCCGCCACACCATACCGGCCGCGGCACCACTCCCGGCATCGCTGTGAATTCAGCCTTGCAATCTTTCTTCGCATTGCACAAAGTCTTCACAATGGTGGCACAGACCCATCATCGAGGGGATAAAAAACCGCATGGCGATCAAAGCAAGCATTCATCACCTGACGCATTACAAATACGACAAGCCGGTTCGGCTCGGGCCGCAGATCATCCGGCTGAAACCGGCGCCGCATTCCAAGACCAAGGTCATCAGCCACTCCCTCAAGGTCTCGCCGTCCAATCATTTCGTCACGCTGCAGCAGGATCCCTACGGCAACTACCTGTCCCGCTATGTCTTTCCTGATCCGGTCACCGAGCTGAAGATCGAGGTCGATCTGATCGCGGACATGACGGTCTACAATCCGTTCGATTTCTTCATCGAGGAAGACGCCGAGACCTTCCCCTTCCAGTATCCCGAGGATATTCGCGACGACCTGAAAATCTACATGCAGCCGGAGCCGATGACCCCGGCGCTGGCCGACTACGTCGCGTCCATCGACCTGACGCCTGTGCGAACCATCGATTTCATCGTCGGCCTCAACGCCCGCCTGCAGCAGACCGTCAACTACGTCATCCGCATGGAACCCGGTGTCCAGACCCCGGAACAGACGTTGCAGCTGGCGCTCGGCTCGTGCCGCGATTCGAGCTGGCTGCTCGTGCAGATCCTGCGCCATCTCGGCCTCGCCGCCCGCTTCGTCTCCGGCTATCTCATCCAATTGGCCCCCGATCTCAAGGCGCTTGATGGGCCGTCCGGCACCGAGGTCGATTTCACCGACCTGCACGCCTGGTGCGAAGTCTATATCCCCGGCGCCGGCTGGGTCGGTCTCGATCCGACCTCCGGCCTGCTAACCGGCGAAAGCCATATCCCGCTTTCCGCCACGCCGCACTATCGTAACGCCGCGCCAATCTCCGGCGGCCTCTATGGCGACGCGAACACGACGTTCGAATTCGACATGAAGGTGGCGCGCGTCGCCGAACATCCGCGCATCACCAAGCCGTTTTCCGAGGAAAGCTGGCAGGCGCTGAATGCGCTCGGCGAGCATGTCGACAAAGTGCTGAACGGCAGCGACGTGCGCCTCACCATGGGCGGAGAGCCGACCTTCGTCTCGATCGACGATTTCGAATCGGAGGAATGGAACACCGGCGCCGTCGGTCCGACCAAGCGCGACAAGGCCGACCAGCTGATCCGCAGATTGCGCGAACGCTTCGCCCCCGGCGGTTTCCTGCATTACGGTCAGGGCAAGTGGTATCCGGGCGAAAGCCTGCCGCGCTGGACCTTCTCGCTTTACTGGCGCAAGGACGGCAAGCCGATCTGGCATGATCCAAAGCTTATTGCAGCCGAGGGCCAAGACACCGAGGTCACCGACAAGGAGGCCGAAGCGCTCCTGACCGGCATCGCCACGGAGCTTGAGATCGAGCCCGAGATGATCATCCCGGCCTTCGAGGACCCGGCGGAATGGATCATCAAGGAAGGCAGCCTGCCGGAAAACGTCGATCCCTCCAATTCGAAGCTCGAGAGCCCGGAAGAACGCGCCCGGATCGCCAAGGTCTTCGAGCGCGGGCTGACGACCGCGACCGGCTATATCCTTCCTGTCCAGGCCTGGAACGCGAAGGCCAAGGGACGCCGGTGGGTGAGCGAGAGATGGCGCACGCGCCGCGGCAAGATTTTTCTCATCCCCGGCGATTCGCCCATCGGCTTCCGCATGCCGCTCGGAACCCTGCCCTACGTGCCGCCGTCGCAATATCCCTACATCCATCAGGCCGATCCATCGATCCCGCGCGAGCCGTTGCCGGACTACAGCGCCCCCGTGCGGGCCTTGGCGGAAGCGTCCCGCACGGCGAGCGAGCCGAGCCAAGGCCGCAACGAGCAGAATATCGCGGGATCGACGGGCGACATCCGCGGCGCTGTTCGCACCGCGCTCAGCGTCGAGCCACGCGACGGCCGGCTCTGCGTGTTCATGCCGCCGGTCGAGCGCATCGAGGACTATCTCGACCTGATCGCCGCCGCTGAAAAGGCTGCGTCCGATCTCGGCCTGCCGATCCATATCGAGGGCTATTCGCCGCCGCAGGATGAGCGCATCAACGTCATGCGCGTCGCGCCCGATCCGGGCGTCATCGAGGTCAATATCCACCCGGCCTCCAACTGGCAGGATTGCGTCGCGATCACCACCGCGATCTACGAGGAGGCCCGCCTCACCCGCCTTGGCGCTGACAAGTTCATGATCGACGGCCGCCATACCGGCACCGGCGGCGGCAACCATGTGGTGGTCGGCGGCGACAATCCGAACAACAGCCCGTTCCTGCGTCGGCCAGACCTGTTGAAAAGCCTGATCCTGCATTGGCAGCGGCATCCGTCGCTGTCCTATCTTTTCTCCGGCATGTTCATCGGCCCGACCAGCCAGGCGCCGCGCATCGACGAAGCGCGCCACGACACGCTCTACGAGATGGAGATCGCCATGGCGCAAGTGCCACTGCCCGGCATGGCGCAGCGGCCCTTGCCGTGGATCGTCGATCGCCTGTTCCGCAATCTCTTGACTGACGTCACCGGCAACACCCACCGCTCGGAAATCTGCATCGACAAGCTGTTTTCACCGGATGGTCCGACCGGCCGCCTTGGCCTCGTCGAGTTCCGCGGCTTCGAAATGCCGCCCAATGCCCGCATGTCGCTTGCCCAGCAGCTGCTGGTGCGTGCGCTGATTGCCCGCTTCTGGCAGAATCCGGCCGAAGGCAAGCTCGTCCGCTGGGGCACGACGCTGCACGACCGCTTCATGCTGCCGCACCATGTCTGGCAGGATTTCCTCGACGTGCTCGCCGACCTCCGCTCCAACGGCTTCGATCTAAGGTCGGAATGGTTCGAGGCCCAGCTCGAATTCCGCTTCCCCTTCTGCGGCGAGGTTGAATACGAGGGCGCCAGGCTCGAACTGCGACAGGCGCTGGAGCCGTGGCATGTCACGGGCGAACAGGGTGCGATTGGCGGCACCGCACGTTATGTCGACAGTTCGGTCGAACGCCTGCAGGTCAGGCTGGAGACGGCCAATCCGGAACGCTACACCGTTGCCTGCAACGGCCGTGCGCTTCCGCTTACCAAGACAAGCTTCAACGGCGTCTCGGTTGCCGGCGTGCGCTACAAGGCCTGGCAGCCGGCGTCGGGTTTGCACCCGACTTTGCCGGTTAACACACCGCTTACATTCGACATTTATGATACATGGTCACGGCGTTCGATCGGCGGCTGCATTTATCATGTTGCCCACCCGGGCGGACGCAGTTACGACACGTTCCCGGTGAATGGCAACGAGGCGGAAGCCCGCAGGCTGGCACGCTTCGAGCCGTGGGGTCACACAGCCGGCGCTTACGCCCTCGTGCAAGAAACCCCATCAGCGGAATTTCCCCTGACGCTCGATTTGCGGCGTCCGGCAGGAGTGTAGGGCCTCAATGTCAAAGAAGCAGACGGCGGAAGCGACACGTGCGGAGAACCGGGACGAAAACGATCCGGTTTTCGGCTATCGCGCGCTTCCCGGCATTGCCGATGAAATGCTCGATACCCATGGCAATGTCCGGCCGGTGTGGCAGCACCTTCTCTCGACCATTGGCCGCATGGACGAGACGGACCTTGCCAACCGCTTCGCCCGCGCCGACCGCTATCTGCGCGACGCCGGCGTCTTTTACCGAGCCTATGGCACGAAGGAGAATTCGGAGCGTAGCTGGCCGCTGTCCCACGTTCCGGTCCTGATCGACGATGTCGAATGGCAGGCCGTCTCGAAGGGACTTGTTCAGCGGGCCGAACTGCTGGAGCGCGTCGCGGCCGATATCTATGGTCCCAACCGGCTTGTGGCCGAAGGCTTCCTGCCGCCATCACTGGTCGCCGGCAATCCGGAATTCCTGCGCCCGATGGTCGGCGTGCTTCCCGCCGACGGCCATTTCGTGCATTTCTGCTCCTTTGAGATCGGCCGCGGGCCGGACGGCAATTGGTGGGTGTTGTCGGATCGCACCGAGGCCCCCTCGGGTGCCGGCTTCGCGCTTGAAAACCGGGTGGCGACCACCCGCGCCTTCTCCGATCTCTATGCCGAAACGCACGTCCATCGCCTCGCCGGCTTCTTCGGCGCCTTCCGCGATACGCTGCAGTCGCGCAAGAAGCACCCGGACGACCGCATCGCCGTTCTGACGCCAGGTGTCGCCAACGAGACCTATTTCGAGCACGCCTATATCGCACGCTACCTCGGCTTCATGCTGCTCGAGGGCGAAGACCTGACTGTCATCGATGGCCGCGTCATGGTTCGCACGGTCGCCGGCCTGAAACCCGTCGGCGTCCTCTGGCGCCGCCTCGACGCCGCCTTCGCCGATCCGCTGGAACTGAACCAGGGCTCACATATCGGCACGCCGGGCATGGTCGAGGCGCTGCGTTCCGGCTCGGTCTCGATCGTCAACTCTCTCGGCTCCGGCATTCTTGAAACCCGCGCCTTCCTTGCTTTCCTTCCAAAGATCTGTCGACACGTGCTGGGCGAAGACCAGATCCTGCCGAGCATCGCCACCTGGTGGTGCGGCCAGCAGCCGGAGCGCGATCAGGTCGCCCAGAACATCGAGAAGATGGTGATCGGCCCCGCCTATTCCACCAGGCCGTTCTTCGACGACAATGGCCGCTCTGTTCTGGGCTCGTCCCTGCGCGATACCGCCAAGGTCTCCGTTTCGGAATGGCTGCAGAACGACGGTCCGAAGCTCGTCGGCCAGGAAGTCGTGACGCTGTCGACAACGCCTGCCTGGATCAACGGCAAGCTGACGCCGCGGCCGATGAGCCTGCGCGTCTACGTTGCCCGCACCCGCGATGGCTGGCAGGTCATGCCGGGTGGCTTCGCCCGCATCGGCTCCGGCGCCGATGCGGCGGCGATCGCCATGCAGGCGGGCGGCTCCGCGGCCGATGTCTGGATCGTCAGCCAGAAGCCGGTGGAGCACATGACGCTCCTGCCGGCCGAGGAGAGCTTCATCCGCATCCTGCCCGGCAGTCTGCCGAGCCGCGCGGCTGACAACCTCTTCTGGCTTGGCCGCTATATCGAGCGGGCGGAAGGCGCGCTGCGCATCCTGCGCGCCTGGCACGGGCGGTTTGCCGAAACCGCCAATACCGAAATGCCGCTCTTGAAGGACATCACCGATTATCTGGCCGGTCTCGATATCGACACCAGGCAAGCGGTGCCCGAAAGCCTGATCACCAATATCAACAGCGCGCTGTTTTCCGCCAGCAACATCCGCGACCGCTTCTCGGCCGATGGCTGGCTGGCGCTCAACGATCTCGCCAAGACCGCCCGAAAATTCCAGTCGACGGTGCAGGCAGGCGACGACGCCACGCACGCGATGACGATCCTGTTGCGCAAGCTCGCAGGCTTTGCCGGTCTCGTCCATGAAAACATGTACCGCTTCACCGGCTGGCGCTTCCTGTCGATCGGCCGCTATCTCGAGCGTGGCCTGCACATGACCCGGCTGCTCGGCCATATGTCGGGCGAGGACGCGCCGGACGGCGCCTACGACATGCTGCTTGAAATCGGCGACAGCGTCATGACCCACCGCCGGCGTTACAACGTCAACACCGCGGCGCTCACGGTAACGGACCTTCTCGCCCTCGATCCGCTCAACCCGCGCTCGATCCTCTACCAGTTGAACGAGATCAAGACCGAGGTCGAGCAACTGCCGAACGCCTTCTCGAACGGCCAGATGTCGCCCTTCTACCGCGAAGCCATGCGCCTCCATGCAGGTCTCGCCGTCATGACCCCGGAAGCCATGAACGCTCTGGTCTACAATCGGCTCGAACAGGAACTGGGGCGCTTCTCCGATATCCTCGCGCAAACCTATCTCGGATAGGATATGACAGACCTGCTGCGCCCAAACTGAGAGTTCCATGCTCTACGACATCAATCTGCGGATCACCTATACCTACGAAGTCCCGGTTTCCGGCGGCAGGCACGTCGTGCGCGTGTTGCCTGTCTCGCTGCCGGACCGCCAGCGGCTGGTGGCAGGCACCGTTACCTGCACGCCGGGCCCGGAGGAACGCAGGGACAGCGTCGATTTCTTCGCCAACCCCTCGACGTCGATCCTGTTTCGCAAGCAGCATGAAAAGCTGGTGATCCGCATGCAGGCCCGCGTCCAGCTCGAGCCCCAGCCACTCACCGCCGATTTTTCGCCGGACCTTGCGGCCTTCCCCGGCGAGATCGCCACCGTCTGGTCGCTCGACGCCAATTCGCCGCATCATTTCCTGGGCGCAAGCCCCCGCCTTCCCGAGGATACGGCGATTGCTTCCTATGCCCGCGGCATCGCCAGGCCGGGCATGACCATCCGCCAGATCGCAACCGCCATCTGCGCCGAGATCCACAAGGATTTCACCTACGACCCGAAGGCGACGACGGTCGACACAACCCCACGCGAGGCCTTCAAGCTGAAGCGCGGCGTCTGCCAGGATTTCACCCATGTGATGATCACCGCGCTGCGCAGCCTCGGTATCCCCGCAGGCTATGTCAGTGGCTTCCTCAGAACCATCCCGCCACCGGGCAAAGAACGTCTCGAAGGTGCCGATGCCATGCATGCCTGGGTGCGTTTCTGGTGCGGCACCACCATCGGATGGCTGGAACTCGACCCCACCAACAATATTTTTGCCGGAATGGATCACATCGTCGTCGGCCACGGCCGCGACTATAGTGACGTGGCACCCGTCATCGGCGTGCTGAAAAGCTACGGATCGCACAAGACAGAGCAGGCTGTGGACGTCATTCCCTTGCAGTGATCCGAACGGGAAAGCCCGGGCGTCTTCTTTTTGCACAGCCGCAGAGGGCTCCAAGGACTGCGTCTCCGGCATCCTTAAAACTATAATTAAATCTGATAGGTAACTTAAATTGTCCGGTGAGACTTGCCGGATAGAACCCGTTTCATCGACATGATGTCTGATACGGGTAGATAAAATGGCAAAACGTGCAACTTTTCTGAAGTCATGTTCGAATCTGATCGGCGACCGTCGCGGCAACCTCGGGATGATGGCCGCATTGCTGGTTCCGGTGTTGTTCGCAGCCGGCGGTGTCGCGATCGACATGACCAATATGATGCTGACCAAGGACCGGTTGCAGGACGCGACCGATGCAGCCGCACTCGCAGCCGCGTCCGCTCTGGTGAACGACGGCCTATCGATAGAACAGGCAAAAGAGCTGGCAAAGGATTTCGTCAAAAGCCAGATGCAGAGCGACGCCAGCCTGTCGGCGGAGGAACTCGCAGCGCTGGAACAGGCTCTTGCAGACAACACCACCGTCGACATCACCGAACAGACCGCGACCGGCGAGGCGGCCGCCGTCGGCAACAGCAAGACCTATGTCGTCGATGTATCCTCGAAGTTCGATCTCCCGCTCAACGCGCTGACCCGGCTTCTCGGTGAGGAGACCGCCGAAATCGGCACCGCAAGCAAGTCCCTGAGTTCGTCCGAATCGAAGAATGCCCTATCGATGTTCCTGGTTCTCGACCGCTCCGGCTCGATGGCCGAGGACACGGCAACGGTCGACGCGGACAATCCGACCAAGGTCGAGTATTACGCGTGCGGCACCAAGAAGAAGCCGAAGACGTGTTCGCGAGACGTTCCCAACTACGTCATCAAGATCGATGCGCTGAAGACGGCCACCGAAAATCTCATGACCTATATGAAGACCGCGGACCCGACCGCCTCGCTCGTCAGGACCGGAGCAGTGTCCTATAACGCTTCGATGCAGAAGCAGACGGACCTCGCCTGGGGCACGGATGCCGTCGGAACCTACGTTAACGCCCTGACGGCAACCGGCGGCACGGATTCCGGAGACGCGTTCAAGGCCGCCTACCAGAAGCTCGTGCTGAAGAAGAACGAGACGGAAATGGTCGAGGACGCTGCGCACAGCGAAAAAAACAAGCAGGTCCCGACAAAGTACATCGTCTTCATGACCGATGGAGACAACAATTACACGTCGGCCGATACGACGACCAAATACTGGTGCGACGAGGCCAGGAATGATGGCATTCAGGTCTTTACCGTCGCCTTCATGGCACCGGAACGCGGCCAGGCATTGCTGAACTATTGCGCCACCTCCAGCGACCATTATTTCGCCGCCGAGAACGCAGAACAGCTGAACGCCGCCTTCGAATATATCGGCGAGAAAGCCTCGGCGATGACGGTACGCCTGACGAAATAGCACCGTCCAACATTCCTGCCAAAGGCCCGTCCCGAAAAATCGCGGCGGGCCTTTTCGCGTTTTCCGCAATGCCTCCAGCCATTTGCAAGCCGTTTGGTAAGCCGCCCCCATCCAATTTTCATCTTATTGAAAACGCTATTGCAAGCGCTTCGTATCGGTGCATAAATCGCTCCCATGCCCCGTTGGTGTTCGCCTCCGGTCTCCCAAACCGCAAGCAAAGGGTAAACCTTTTTCATGATCGATCGTTTGCACAACGAAAAGATTCCGAGCGCCGCCCCCAGGGCATCGAACTCCGAAGTCCTTGCCAAGGAAATCATCGAGCGCCTTACCTACCGTATCGGCAAGGATCCGAAAGTCGCCAAACCACACGACTGGTTGACCGCCGCGATACTGGTTGTGCGCGACCGCATCACCGACAACTGGATGGAATCGACGCGCAAGACCTACTCGTCCAATGCCAAGCGCGTTTACTATCTATCGCTCGAATTCCTCATCGGCCGCCTGATGCGCGACGCCGTCACCAATATCGGCCTGATGGACGAACTGCGCGAGGCGCTCGCCTCCTTCGGCGTCGATATCGACGTCATCGCGACGCTGGAGCCGGATGCGGCACTCGGCAATGGCGGCCTCGGCCGTCTCGCAGCCTGTTTCATGGAGTCGATGGCGACAGTCGATATCCCCGCCTATGGCTACGGCATCCGATACGTCCACGGCCTCTTCCGCCAGCAGATGGCCGACGGCTGGCAGGTGGAACTGCCGGAAACCTGGCTTGCCCACGGCAACCCCTGGGAGTTCGAGCGCCGCGAAAGCTCCTATGAAATAGGCTTCGGCGGTTCGGTCGAAACCGTCAATGTCGATGAGGAAGTGACCCGTTATGTCTGGAAGCCGGCCGAGCGCGTCATTGCGACGGCCTGCGATACGCCGGTGGTCGGCTGGCGTGCCAAGCGCGTCAACACGCTGCGCCTGTGGACCGCCCATCCGATCGACCCGATCCTGCTCGATGCCTTCAATGCCGGCGACCACATCGGCGCGCTTCGCGAAAGCAACAAGGCGGAAAGCCTCGCCCGCGTGCTTTATCCGGCTGACGCCACCCCGGCCGGCCAGGAGCTGCGCCTGCGCCAGGAGTTCTTCTTCTCCTCCGCCTCGCTGCAGGACATCCTGCGCCGCCATTTGCAACAATATCCGGATTTCACCTCGCTCCCCGACAAGGTCGCCATCCAGCTCAACGACACGCACCCGGCCGTGTCGGTTGCCGAGCTCGTTCGCCTGCTGACCGACGTCCACGGCATGGATTTCGAAGCGGCCTGGGATATCGCCCGCCACACCTTCTCCTACACCAACCACACGCTTCTGCCCGAAGCGCTCGAAACCTGGCCGGTGCCGCTGTTCGAGCGCCTTTTGCCGCGCCACATGCAGATCGTCTATGCGATCAACGCCAAGATCCTGCTCGAGGCCCGCAAGCAGAAGGCCCATAGCGACCAGGAAGTCCGCAATATCTCGCTGATCGACGAGACCGGTGACCGCCGGGTGCGCATGGGCAACCTCGCCTTTGTCGGCTCGCACTCGATCAATGGCGTCTCGGCCCTTCATACCGAACTGATGAAGGAAACCGTCTTCGCCGACCTGCACCGGCTTTATCCGGAACGTATCAACAACAAGACCAATGGCATCACACCGCGGCGCTGGCTGATGCAATGCAACCCTGAATTGGTTACATTGATCCGCGACGCAATCGGCGACGAGTTCATGGACAATACCGAGGCCCTGCAGGCCCTCGATCCCTTCGCCGACAAGCCGGATTTCCAGGGGAAATTCGCCGCGATCAAGCGTGCCAACAAGGTCAAGCTCGCCCAGCTGGTTCAGAGCCGCATGGGCATCCGCCTCGATCCGTCGGCGATGTTCGACATCCAGATCAAGCGCATCCACGAATACAAGCGCCAGCTTCTGAACATCATCGAGGCGATCTCGCTCTACGACCAGATCCGCTCGCACCCCGAACTCGACTGGGTGCCGCGTGTCAAGCTCTTCGCCGGCAAGGCGGCGCCGAGCTACCACAACGCCAAGCTGATCATCAAGCTCGCCAACGATGTGGCCCGCGTGATCAACAACGACCCATCCGTGCGCGGTCTTTTGAAGGTCGTCTTTATTCCGAACTACAACGTCTCGCTCGCCGAGATCATGGTCCCCGCCGCCGACCTGTCGGAACAGATCTCGACGGCCGGCATGGAAGCGTCTGGAACCGGGAACATGAAGTTCGCGTTGAACGGTGCGCTGACCATTGGAACGCTTGATGGCGCCAATGTCGAAATGCGCGACTGGGTCGGCGAGGAGAACATCAAGATCTTCGGAATGACCGCGGAAGAGGTCTCCAAGGTACGCGCGGAGGGTCACAATCCCCGCGCCATCATCGAGCAGTCGCGCGAACTCTCCCAGGCATTGCAGGCCGTCGCATCGGGCGTCTTCTCGCCCGACGATCGCAATCGCTTCACCGGACTGATCGATGGTATCTACAATCACGACTGGTTCATGGTGGCGGCCGATTTCGACGCCTATGCCAAGGCCCAGCGTGAGGTTGATGCGATCTGGACGGACACGACCAGCTGGTATTCCAAGACCATTCGCAACACCGCGCGGATGGGCTGGTTCTCCTCCGACCGTACAATCCGGCAGTATGCCGGGGAAATCTGGAGAGCCGGATGACAGTAGTGCCAAAAGACGCCACGCCTACCGTTCCGCCAGCCAGCCTGTCGACGGAAGAGATTGCGGCGATCCTCGCTGGCACTCATAGCAATCCGTTCGCCGCTCTGGGCGTCCATCCAGCGGGCAAAGAGTTCGTCGCCCGCTGTTTCATCCCCGGTGCCGAAACGGTGACCGTCGAGACATTGGCCGGCAAGGACATCGGCACGCTCTCGCGGCGTGATGATGCCGGCTTCTTCGAAGGCCCGATCGCCGTCAAGAAGATCCAGCCGGTCCGCTACCGCGCCCGCAACGCCGGCGGCGAATGGACCGTCACCGATCCCTACAGCTTCGGCCCGGTACTCGGACCAATGGACGACTATTACATCCGCGAAGGCTCGCATCTGCGTCTCTTCGACAGGATGGGGGCGCATCCGCTGAAGCATGACGGCGCGGAGGGCTTTCACTTCGCCGTCTGGGCGCCCAATGCCCGGCGCGTCTCCGTGGTCGGCGATTTCAACGATTGGGATGGCCGGCGCCATGTCATGCGGCTGCGCCAGGACACCGGCATCTGGGAAATCTTCCTGCCGGATATCCGGGCCGGCGCGATCTACAAATACGAGATCGTCGGCAAGAATGGTGAAGTCCTGCCCCTGAAGGCCGATCCCTTCGCGCGGCGCTCGGAATTGCGCCCGAAGAATGCGTCGATGACGACCGGCGAAATCGAGCAGGCCTGGGAGGATGAGGCGCATCGGAAGCATTGGGCAAGTGTCGACGCCCGCCGCCAGCCGATCTCCATCTACGAGGTTCATGCCGCCTCCTGGCAGCGCCGTGACAATGGCGACATGCTGAATTGGGACGAGCTCGCCGACCGGCTGATCCCCTATTGCGTCGACATGGGCTTCACCCATATCGAGTTCTTGCCCGTCACCGAATATCCCTTCGATCCGTCCTGGGGCTACCAGACGACCGGCCTTTATTCGCCGACCGCCCGCTTCGGCGAGCCGGAGGGTTTTGCCCGCTTCGTCAACGGCGCCCACAAGGTCGGCATCGGCGTCATCCTCGACTGGGTGCCGGCGCATTTTCCGACGGATGCCCATGGCCTGCGCTGGTTCGACGGCACCGCCCTTTATGAGCACGAGGATCCCCGTCAGGGCTACCACCCGGACTGGAACACCGCGATCTACAATTTCGGCCGCGCCGAGGTGTTTTCCTACCTCGTCAACAATGCGCTCTACTGGGCCGAGAAATTCCATCTCGACGGCCTGCGGGTCGATGCCGTTGCTTCGATGCTTTACCTCGACTATTCGCGCAAACATGGCGAATGGGTGCCGAACGAGTATGGCGGCAACGAGAACCTCGATGCGGTCCGCTTCCTGCAGACGATGAACAAGGAGGTCTACGGCAGCCATCCCGGCATCATCACCATTGCCGAGGAATCCACTTCCTGGCCGAAGGTCTCGCATCCGGTTCATGCCGGAGGGCTCGGCTTCGGCTTCAAGTGGAACATGGGCTTCATGCACGACACGCTGCAATATTTCCAGCGCGAGCCGATCTACCGCAAGCACCACCACAACGACCTGACCTTCGGCCTGCTCTACGCCTTCAGCGAGAATTTCGTGCTGCCGCTCTCCCATGACGAAGTGGTGCATGGCAAGGGCGCGCTGATCGCCAAGATGGCGGGCGACGACTGGCAGAAGTTTGCCAATCTGCGGGCCTATTACACGTTCATGTGGGCTTATCCCGGCAAGAAGCTCCTGTTCATGGGTCAGGAATTCGCCCAGTGGCGCGAATGGTCGGAGGACCGCGGGCTCGACTGGAACCTGCTCGAATATCCGCTGCACGAGGGCATGCGTCGGCTGGTCCGGGACCTTAACGGCACCTACCGGAACAAGGCGGCGCTGCACGCCCGCGACTGCGAGGGCGACGGCTTCGAATGGCTGATCGCCGACGACCGCGACAATTCCGTCTTTGCCTGGCTGCGCAAGGCGCCCGGCGAGAAACTGGTCGCCGTCGTCAGCAACTTCACGCCGGTCTACCGGGAGAGCTACACCATCCCGCTGCCCGTGGAGGGGCGGTGGAAGGAAATCCTCAACAGCGACGCCGAGATCTATGGCGGCAGCGGCAAAGGCAATGGAGGGGCCGTCCAGGCAACGAAAAACAGCGCAGGCGTCATCACGGCCACCATCACCCTGCCGCCTCTGGCGACACTGATGCTGGAGCAGGATTAACGCACGGCAAGGCGGGCTCCCAAGGCCTGTCCGTGCGGTGCGAGGCAAGAATATTTGGAGAGTATGCCGGCCCCAGGACTTGGGCAGACCTCTCCGGCAACCATACTATCGGGAGGAAAAATCAATGGAAAAACGCAGCCAGCCCCTCGCCCGTGACGCAATGGCCTATGTCCTTGCCGGCGGCCGCGGAAGCCGCCTGAAGGAACTGACCGACCGCCGCGCCAAGCCCGCGGTCTATTTCGGCGGCAAGGCCCGCATCATCGATTTCGCGCTGTCGAATGCGCTGAATTCCGGTATCCGCCGCATCGGCGTCGCGACGCAATACAAGGCGCACTCGCTGATCCGCCACCTGCAGCGCGGCTGGAACTTCTTCCGCCCCGAACGAAACGAAAGCTTCGACATCCTGCCGGCTTCGCAGCGCGTGTCCGAAACGCAGTGGTACGAAGGCACCGCCGACGCGGTCTACCAGAACATCGACATCATCGAGGATCACGGCGTCGAATACATGGTCATCCTCGCCGGCGACCATATCTACAAGATGGACTACGAGCTCATGCTGCAGCAGCATGTCGATTCCGGCGCCGACGTCACCATCGGCTGCCTGGAAGTGCCGCGCATGGAAGCGACCGGCTTCGGCGTCATGCATGTCGACGACAAGGACCAGATCATCGCCTTCGTCGAAAAGCCGGCCGATCCGCCGGGCATTCCCGGCAATCCGGAGATGGCGCTCGCCTCGATGGGCATCTACGTCTTCCACACCAAGTTCCTGATGGACGTCCTGCGCCGCGATGCGGCCGACCCATCCTCCTCGCGCGATTTCGGCAAGGACATCATCCCCTATATCGTCCAGAACGGCAAAGCCGTTGCCCACCGTTTCAACCAGTCCTGCGTTCGCTCCGATTTCGAGCGCGAGGCCTATTGGCGCGACGTCGGCACGATCGACGCCTACTGGCAGGCCAATATCGACCTCACCCACGTCACCCCGGAGCTCGACATCTACGACAGCACCTGGCCGATCTGGACTTTCGCCGAGATCAAGCCGCCGGCAAAGTTCGTCCATGACGACGAGAACCGCCGCGGCTCGGCAACCTCTTCGCTCGTCTCCGGCGACTGCATCATTTCCGGCGCGGCATTGAACCGCAGCATGCTGTTCACCGGTGTCCGGGTGAATTCCTTCTCCCGCCTCGACGGCGCGGTGATCCTGCCCAACGTCAGGATCGGCCGGCACGCGCAGCTGAAAAATGTCGTCATCGACAGCCGCGTCGTCATTCCGGAAGGCCTCGTCGTCGGCGACGACCCGGAATTCGACGCCAAGCGCTTCCGCCGCTCGGAAAACGGCATTTGCCTGATCACCCAGGCGATGATCGACAAGCTGGACATGTAAGGCATGGAAGTTCTTTCCGTTGCATCGGAAGTCTTTCCGCTGATCAAGACAGGGGGTCTCGCCGACGTGGCGGGCGCCCTGCCGGCGGCGTTGAAGCCGCACGGCGTGCGCATGCGCACGCTGATGCCGGGCTATCCGATCGTCATGCACAAGCTCAAGAAGCCGCAAAAGGTCGGCGGCTTCGACAATCTCTTCGGCCATCCCGCCTCGATCCACGCCGTCGATCATGAGGGTCTCGACCTTCTCGTCCTCGACGCGCCGGAACTGTTCGATCGCGATGGCGGCCCCTATGTCGACAGGCAGGGCTTGGACTATGTCGACAATTTCCGCCGCTTTGCCGCGCTTTCACTGGCAGCCGCCGAGATTGCAGGGGGACTGCTGCCGAGCTGGAAGCCGGACCTCGTTCACGTGCACGACTGGCAGGCGGCGCTGACCCCGGTCTACATGCGCTTTGGCCCGGCCCATGGGATGCCGGTGGTGCTCACCATCCACAACATCGCCTTCCAGGGCCAGTTCGGCCCGGAGGTCTTCTCCCAGCTTGCGCTGCCGCCGGAGGCCTTCTCCATCAGTTTCGTCGAGTATTTCGGCGATGTCGGCTTCCTCAAGGGCGGCCTGCAGACGGCGAACGCCATCACCACCGTCAGCCCTTCCTACGCCCAGGAAATCCTCACGGCCGAATTCGGAATGGGCTTCGACGGCCTGCTGGCGACGCGCCTTTCCCATCTCAGCGGTATCGTCAACGGCATCGACACGGAAGTCTGGAACCCGCAGACCGACACGCATATCGCCGAAAACTACGGTCCAGCGTCGCTGAAAAAGCGCGAGGGCAACCGCAAGGCCCTGTCGGCCCATTTCGGTTTCGACAACGCGCCCGGCCCGATCTTCTGCGTCGTCAGCCGGCTCACCTGGCAGAAGGGCATGGACGTGCTCGCCGAAGTGATCGACGACATCGTCGACAATGGCGGCAAGCTTGCCGTGCTCGGCTCCGGCGATCCCTCGCTCGAAAGCGCCTTCCTGACCGCCGCCGCGCGCCATCCCGGCCGTATGGGCATGGTCACCGGCTATAACGAGCCGCTGTCGCATCTGATGCAGGCCGGCGCCGATGCCATCCTCATTCCGTCACGCTTCGAACCCTGTGGCCTCACCCAGCTCTACGGGTTGCGCTACGGCTGCGTACCGATCGTCGCCCATACCGGCGGCCTTGCCGACACGATCATCGACGCCAACGAGGCAGCCCTTGCGGCACGCGTCGCCACCGGTTTCCAATTCTCGCCCGTTTCTGCTGCGAGCTTGCGCCAGGCGCTTCGGCGCGCCTTCGCCGCCTACCGGCAACCGAAAGTCTGGGCCCGCCTCCAGGCCCAAGGCATGAAATCAGACGTCTCCTGGGATTTGAGCGCGCATCGTTATGCCGATCTTTATTCCAGTCTTCTTGCGAAAGGCTAAGCCCCTATGACCATAACCGTACAAACCACGCCCTATCTGGACCAGAAGCCCGGAACCTCCGGCCTGCGCAAGAAGGTGCCGGTCTTCCAGCAGAAGAACTATGCCGAGAATTTCATCCAGTCGATCTTCGATTCGCTGGAAGGCTTCAAGGGCGATACGCTGGTGATCGGCGGCGACGGCCGCTACTACAACCGGGAGGTCATCCAGATCGCCATCAAGATGGCGGCCGCCAACGGCTTCGGCCGCGTGCTGGTCGGCCGCGGCGGCATCCTGTCGACGCCCGCCGCCTCCAATGTCATCCGCAAATACAAAGCCTTCGGCGGCATCGTTTTGTCGGCCAGCCACAATCCCGGCGGCCCGACCGAGGATTTCGGCATCAAGTACAATATCGGCAATGGCGGCCCGGCTCCGGAAAAGGTCACCGACGCCATCTTTGCCCGCACCAAGACGATCAACCAGTACAAAATAGCCGACGTTCCCGACGTCAATCTCGACATCGAAGGCAGCCAGGACCTGGCCGGCATGGAGGTCGTGGTGATCAACCCGGTCTCCGACTATGCCGAACTGATGGAAAAGCTGTTCGACTTCCCGTCGATCCGCCGCCTGCTGTCAAGCGGCTTCCGCATCGTCTTTGATGCCATGAGCGCCGTCACCGGCCCCTATGCCAAGGAAATCCTCGAAAACCGCCTCGGCGCCGCCAAGGGGTCGGTGCTCAACTTCATCCCGCTGCCCGATTTCGGCGGCCATCACCCGGACCCGAACCTCGTCCACGCCCGCGCCCTCTATGAGGAGATGATGGGCGAGGACGCCCCCGACTTCGGTGCGGCCTCCGACGGCGACGGCGACCGCAACCTGATCATCGGCAAGGGCATCTTCATCACCCCGTCCGACAGTCTGGCCATCCTCGCCGCCAATGCCACCTTTGCCCCGGGCTATTCTAAGGGGCTCGCTGGCATCGCCCGCTCGATGCCGACCAGCGCCGCCGCCGACCGCGTCGCCGAAAAACTCGGCATCGGCATCTACGAGACGCCAACCGGCTGGAAGTTCTTCGGCAACCTGATGGATGCTGGCATGGTCACCATCTGCGGCGAGGAAAGTGCCGGCACGGGCTCCAACCACGTGCGTGAAAAGGACGGCCTCTGGGCGGTGTTGCTCTGGCTCAACATCCTTGCCGTGCGCATGGAAAGCGTCGCCGAGATCACCCGCCAGCACTGGACCACCTACGGCCGCAACTACTATTCGCGGCATGACTACGAAGAAGTCGATACCGACGCCGCCAACGGCCTGGTGACCGCGCTGCGCGATCAGCTCTCCACCCTGCCCGGCAAGAGCTTCGGCAAACTCAAGGTCGCGACCGCCGACGACTTCTCCTACAACGATCCGGTCGACAAGTCGGTAAGCAACAACCAGGGCATCCGCATCCTGTTCGAAGGCGGCTCCCGCGTCGTCTTCCGCCTCTCCGGCACCGGCACCTCCGGCGCGACGCTGCGCGTCTACATCGAACGCTACGAACCCGACGCCTCCCGCCACGACATCGAGACCCAGGAAGCGCTCGCCGACCTGATCACAGTTGCCGACGAGATCGCCGGGATCAAGAGCCGCACGGGCCGAACGGAACCGACCGTCATTACCTGATCGAATGCCCACCCTCCCCTTGAGGGGGAGGGGCGGCGCATTGCGCCGGGGTGGGGTGATCCGCTGAGAACACAGTCATGCCAAGTGCCATGCCGAACCCGGCCACAAAGGAAACGCGACGATGACCGCCGACGATCTCGTCGCCCTCTACAAAGCCGGGAAGTTCAAGGAAGCCCTCGCCGCCGCGATCGGCGCAAACGCAAAGTCCAAATTCTCGCCAACCCGCCTGGTGATGGACAAGCAGGCAGGCAAGCTCAGATGCTACCGGGGAAACAAGCGCGTCGAGAAGGATGAACATGGCGAGTGGCAATTGGCCAAGACTTTGAGCTGACGGGGATCGCTCGGGCCGCGAAGAAACGACGTGAGCCCTCGCATCATAGGTCCGCGGAGCAGCCAGGTTCAACACCAGAACCACGACTTTGCGACCTCGCTCTTGGCTTCTGAGCGCGTGACGCCGATATCGCGAAGTTGTTCGTCGCTGAGTTCCGACAGGGTGATTCGGCTGTTGCGCTTCTCGAAGAAGTGAGCTGCTCGTGACACGAAAGCCAGCCCCACGCTTTTTACAGATATCCAGCATGCCCGGACACCGCTCGGCTCCAGCACGTCAGATCCGTGATCCGGTATGTCTATCGTCATCTCGACTAATCTCCGTCTTCAACTCCCCTCACCATGCGCCGGATCTTTTCATTAAAGAAGATTATGGTACTTATGCATTCCATAAGGAATTCTTTGATGTCTCTCAGTCTCGACCAGCTTCAATCCTTCGTTCACGTCGTCGAACTCGGAAGCTTCACTGCCGCCGCCGAAAAGGCAGCCATTACGCAGCCGGCCGTCAGCCTTCAGGTAAAACTTCTGGAACAGCGCCTTGGCGTCCGTTTGATCGAGCGTGTCGGCAGGCGTGCGCAGCCGACCCCGGCCGGCCTTGAGCTTCTCACCCACGCGAGGAGAATCATCCAGGAATTGAGCGATGCGGAAGAGTCGATGGTGCCCCACAGGAGCGGCATCGCCGGGCGCGTCCGGATCGGAAGCGGCGCGACGGCCTTCATCCACCTCCTACCGCTGGCAATCTCCAAGGCCAAGGCCAGGATGCCGGGGCTGGACATCACGGTTCGCATCGGAAATGCCGATGACATCCTGCGCGATCTGGATTCGAATTCGCTCGATCTTGCGGTGGTCACCATGCCGGCATCGGGAAGATCGCTCGAAGTCGAGGAGTTCTACGAGGACGAGCTTATGGCCGTCGCGCCACGAGGGGCCAGGATGCCCGCAGCAGGGCCGGATGCGGCGTTCATGAGCGAAAAGACACTCCTCGTCTATGAAGGCGGCAATACGCGTCGAAGCATTGAGGAATGGATGTCTGCCGGCGGCATACGGTTAAAGCCCGCCATGGAATTCGGCAGCGTCGAGGCGATCAAGGAACTTGTCGCAGCCGGACTAGGATGGTCTATTCTGCCCGGACTGTCCCTTAAGCGGGACCGGACAGACTTTCTGGAGGCTTGCCCGGTGCGCCCGAAGCTCGTGCGCAGGCTGGGCATCGTCGTCCGTCGCGACAAGCATCTCAGTCGCGGCCTCAGGGAGGTCATGAAAGCCCTGCGCGAAACGAAAGCAGCCCCGGCAGCACGCTGAGAGAAGGCCGGGGATCAAACAGCGGATGGACCAAACGGAACCGACGGTTATGACGTGATCGAAGCACCCGAAAGTAAGGTCAACATGCGAGCCAAACCACGGCGGATTTCCCGGGCGTGGGTGACGGTGTTTCGGCAGTCTCCCACCCTCCCCTTGAGGGGGAGGTCGCGCGAAACGCGCGGGTGGGGTGTTCGTCAGGGGCGCGCAAAAGTCACCCCACCCCGGAGCTTCGCTCCGACCCTTCCCCTCAAGGGGAGGGTGAAAGTCGGCCACGGACCCCGATCGACCGAGGGGAAAGTCCGACGACATGACGGCGGGGAGGAAAGCGCATAACGCCAACGCCAGAAGGCACGGCATTTTCCCTCTTCTCCCCCACGGGGAGAGGTGGCCCGCAGGGCCGGATGAGGGGGAGCCGCTTGCTCGACCGCCTGCCGCCCCGCCCCCTCATCGCCTCGCCAAGGCGCGGCACTTCCCAACGTGAGAAGTGGGGAGATTCACGCCCCTTGGAGGAGAGGTAAACTTACCCCTTGCAACCCGCCTCGGGACAAATCAGTGTCAAATCAAGCTGCCCTGCTCCTCACGCCTGCCTGATCAATCCCAAGGTGACCCCGATGCCGAACCTGCCCGCACCCTCGCCTCTCGGCGCCACGACCGGAGATGCCGGCACGACCTTCGCAGTCTGGTCCACCTCCGCCGCCGGCATCGAACTCTGCCTCTTCGATGCAACGGGAGATATCGAGTTGCGCCGCCTGCCGATGCAGCGCAGCGAGGAAGGTGTTCACAGCCTGACAGTCACCGACGCAGCCGCCGGCACGCGCTATGGCTTCCGCGCCTGGGGACCATACGCACCGGATCAGGGCCTCTGGTTCGACCCCGCCAAACTCCTGGTCGATCCCTATGCCCGCGAACTCGACCGCCCCTTCCGCTACGAGCCGCGCCTCTCGGTGTTCGGCGATGACACCGCCGACCTCGTGCCGAAGGCAATCGTGACGGAGCCAACGACGGCACGGATAGCTGCGCCGCTCTTCCAGCCCGGCGGCCTCGTCTACGAAATCGCGGTGCGCCCCTTCACCATGCTCCACCCGGATATCCCCGAAACCCTGCGCGGCACGGTCGGCGCGCTGGCGCATCCGTCCATCATCGCGCACCTCAAGCGCCTCGGCGTTTCCGCCGTCGAGCTCATGCCGATCACCGCCTGGATCGATGAGCGCCATTTGCCGCCGCTCGGCCTCACCAACGGCTGGGGCTACAATCCGATCGCCCTCATGGCGCTCGATCCGCGCCTGGTGCCCGGCGGCATGACGGAACTGCGCGATACCGTGGCGGCCCTGCATGCGGAAGGCATCGGCGTCATCCTCGATCTCGTCTTCAACCATTCCGGCGAAAGCGACCGGCTGGGCGCGACGCTCTCGATGCGCGGCCTCGACAACCCCACCTATTACCGCCATGCCGAAGGCCGGCCCGGCGAACACGGCGAGCCCCGCGAGTTGGTCAACGACACCGGCTGCGGCAATACCGTCGCCTGCGATCACCCCGTGGTGCGCCGCCTGATTCTCGACAGTCTTTGCCACTTCGTCCTCTCGGCCGGCGTCGATGGCTTCCGCTTCGACCTCGGCTCCATCCTCGGCCGCGACATGAACGGCTTCCGCAGCGACGCCGCGCTTTTGACGGAAATGCTGGCCGATCCGCTCCTCAAGGACCGCATCTTGATTGCCGAACCCTGGGACATCGGCCCCGGCGGCTATCAGCTCGGCAATTTCCCGGCCCCCTTCCTCGAATGGAACGACCGCGCCCGCGACGACCTGCGCCGCACCTGGCGCGGCGACCGTCACATCATCGGCGACCTGGCGACGGCGCTGGCCGGCTCCTCGAACATCTTCTCGCGCAACGGCGGCACTGAGACGCGCAGCATCAACTTCATCGCCGCCCATGACGGCTTCACGCTGATGGATCTCGTCTCCTATGCCGGCAAGCACAACGAGGCCAACGGCGAGTACAATCGCGACGGCCACAATGAAAATCACTCCTGGAACAATGGTGCCGAGGGTGCGACGGATGATCCCGAGGTCCTCGCCTTCCGCCGCCGCGACGCCATGGCCCTGCTCTCGACATTGTTTGCTACGCGCGGCACGATCATGCTGACGGCCGGCGACGAGGCCGGTCGCAGCCAGCACGGCAACAACAACGCCTATTGCCAGGACAACGAGATCACCTGGCTCGACTGGACCGCGCTGGAAGAGGACCTCATCGCCCACACCGCAGCCCTGTCGCAGATCCGCTCACGCTTCGATGTCTTCCGCGAGACCGAATTCTTTAGAGGAAACGGCGATGTCGAATGGCTGAGGCTCGACGGCCAGCCGATGACCGTCGGCGACTGGGAAAGCCCCGCGACCGATAATCTGATGATGGTTCTTTCGACCGGCGACGCTGTGCAGAACCGGAGCACCCGCCTTGCCGTCGTGATCAACCGCAGCCATGCCCCGCATCCCTTCCATCTGCCGCAGCGGCAGGAAGCCCGGTGGCAAAACCTTCTGCCCTCGCACGAGGCTGGCAACGGAATAATCGCCGCGCGGAGCGTCGGTTTCCACGTGGAAATTCTATAAGTCTATACTGCCCGCCTGATTGCCGTTTTTCACAAGAGCGGCATATAGAGAAAACGGGGGATGTTTTTGATCGGGAAAGAGAATGCCGCAGGAAATTTCGCTGTCTGACGTCAAGGATCTCGTCGGCAAGGAGATCGGGGTCTCCGACTGGATCACGGTTACGCAGAAGACCATCGACGGTTTTGCCGATGCCACCGACGACCACCAGTTCATCCACACCGACCCGGTGCGGGCGGCAGCCGAAACGCCCTTCGGCGGCACGATTGCGCACGGGTTCCTGTCGCTCTCGCTCTTGTCGGCGATGAACTACAACTGCCTGCCCAAGGTGCGCGAGCAGACCATGGGCATCAATTACGGCTTCGACAAAGTGCGTTTCATGACGCCGGTGAAGTGCGGCGCCAGAGTGCGCGGCCGCTTCACCATGGCCGAGGCCCGCTTCCGCGGCGCCGGCATGCTGATGGTCACCTACGACGTCACCGTCGACATCGACGGCGAGCGAAAACCGGCACTCACCGCCAACTGGCTGACCATCATCCAGTTCGACCCGAAGGACCGGCCGGAAGATGCCTGACGGCCGGACGACAGAGCAGACCGTCCGTCTCGCTTTCGTCACGCAGGCCAAGGCCTGCCAGAGCCTCGGCTCGCCCTTCACCGCCAGCCTCTGTACACTCGCCTCCCGGCTGCTGACCGCCGACTATCCGGTCGGCGCAAAGATCCTGTCATGGCCGGGCGATCCCTCGCCCTACGGCGATTCCGTGCCGCTCCGCCTTGCAGGCGCCCTGCATGCGCTGGTGCTCGCCAAGGCGGATCCAAAACTTGTCGCCGCCTATCCGCCTCACGCGGCCGAAGCGGATGATCTTTGGAATGCCGTTGAAAACGCCTGCCGCACGCATGTGCCCTTTATTCTTGAGCGCCTGAAATCGGCACCGCAGACGAACGAGGTGCGCCGCTCCGCAGCCCTGCTTCCCGGGTTCCTGACGATTTCCAGCCTGTGCCGCAAACCGCTGGTACTGTCGGAAGTCGGCGCCAGTGCCGGCCTCAACCTGTATTGGGACCACTATGCCTACCGGCTGGGCGAGATGTCTTGGGCCTTGCGGCCGTCGCCGGTGATGCTGGCGCCGGAATGGAAAGGGCCCACGCCACCGAATATCGCCGTCCATGTCACAAGTCGCGCCGGCTGCGACCTCAACCCGCTGGACCCGGCGCGCGATGAGGACGCCATGCGGCTCCTGTCCTATCTCTGGGCCGATCAGACCGACCGGCTGAAACGCACGCGCCTTGCGCTCGCCATCGCCGCCAATCATCAGGCCGTCGAAAAGGCGGACGCGGTTGACTGGCTGGAGCAACGGCTTGGCACCGTTCAGGAGGATCAGGTGCACGTGATCTACCACACGATCGCCTGGCAATACCTGCCGAAATCGTCACAGCAAAAGGGTGAAGCGCTGATCGCCGCAGCCGGCGAGCGAGCGACGGAGAGAGCACCACTCGCACGCCTGCAGATGGAAGCGGATGGCCAGAAGAACGGCGCCGCGCTGACGCTGCAGATTTGGCCTTCAGGTGAAAAACACCTGATCGGCCGCGCCGATTTTCATGGCCGCTGGGTGGATTGGATCGGCTGGCCCGGCCTGCATTGAGGCCGGGCGTATTGCAAGGTCAGTTGCCCGCATCCTCGGCAGCCTCATTCAGAAGCCCCGAAACGTAAGGTGCGAACGAGCGCCAGCACTCGACCCGGAATGTATCCTCGGCGGTGCGCAGAAGCACGACTTCCGCCTTGCCGAGAACGGTGCGCGAGCAGGCGCCGACCGGGAAGACGCCGAGCGACAGATCCTGCGGGCAGCCGCCATTGACCGCCACGGCCGCGCCGCGGCCCTTGACGAGAATGGCGGTGTTGCGGTGGGAAATATCGGTCGCCGAATGCAGCACGCCGCTCGATGCGACGGCCGCCATCAGGTCGGCCCCGTTCTCGTCGATGATCAGCCACTCATCGGGACCGAGCCACAGCGCATGGCGGCCGTTCGTCGAGGCCGAGGTCTTGGCCTTGGTGGGCAGCGTAACCCCGAGAACGCCCGAAAGCGCCGAGACGGCATCCGGCTTCGCCCGCAGCGAAAGCCGGGTTGCCGGTGCGGCGACCGAGAGCGCGGCGGCGCCGGAGCCGCCATGGAAGCCGGAGAGCGGCAGAGTGCGGGTTGCCAGATCAGCCATTGATGCGGCCTCCTTCCTTGTCAAAGAACACCATGTCGCTCACCTCGACGGCAATCGTCCTGTCGGGCATCGGCACATAAAGCGTCTGCCCGATCTTTTCTTTGCCGCCGGCTACCAGAGCCAGCGCGATCGACCGGCCGCAGTTTTCCGACCAGTAGGACGAGGTCACATGCCCGATCATCGTCATCGGCAGTGCCTGGTTCGGATCGGCAACGATCTGCGCGCCCTCTTCCAGCACGACCTTCGGATCCTTGGTGAGCACACCGACGAGCTGCTTGCGGCCATCGGCCACCAGGTCGGGACGGCGCAGGCCGCGGATACCGACAAAGTCCGGCTTCTTCTTGCCGACCGCCCAGCTGAGCGACGCATCATCCGGCGTCACCGTGCCGTCGGTGTCCTGGCCGACGATGATGTAGCCCTTCTCGGCGCGCAGGATGTGCATCGCCTCGGTGCCGTAGGCGCAAGCGCCCATCGGCTCTGCCTGTGCCCAGATCGCCGCCCAGACGGCCGGGCCGAAATCGGCGGGGACGTTGACTTCGAAGCCGGTTTCGCCGGTGAACGACATGCGGAACAGCCGGGTCGGCACGCCGCAGATCTTGCCCTCGCGAACGCTCATATGCGGAAACGCTTCGTTCGACAGATCGATGCCTTCCACCAGCGGCGCGATGATCTCGCGCGCCTTCGGACCCTGAACCGCGATGACGGCCCACTGTTCGGTGGCAGAGGTCAGCCAGACGTTCAGATGCGGGAACTCGGTCTGGAGATAGTCCTCCATGTGGTTCATGACACGGGCAGCACCGCCCGTCGTCGTCGTCACATGGAAGCGGTCCTCCGCCATGCGGCCGACGACGCCGTCGTCATAGATGAAGCCGTCTTCGCGCAGCATGATGCCGTAGCGGCAACGGCCGGGTTTCAGCGTGTCCCAGCTGTTGGTGTAGATGAGGTTCAGGAACTGCGCCGCATCCGGGCCGACGACCTCGATCTTGCCGAGCGTCGAGGCATCGAAGATGCCGGCAACATCACGCACCGTCTTGCATTCGCGGTTGACCGCCTGATGCATGTCTTCGCCGGCGCGCGGATAGTACCAGGCGCGTTTCCACTGGCCGACATCCTCGAACACCGCGCCCTGGGCTTCTTCCAAAGCATGCATCGGCGTCTTGCGGGTCGGGTCGAACAGTTCGCCGCGCGAGTGGTTGATCAGCGTTCCAAACGTGACTGGCGTATAGGGGGCGCGGAAGGTGGTGAGGCCGACCTTCGGGATTTCGCGGCCAAGCGTTTCGGCAGCAATCGCCAGACCATGGATGTTGGACAGCTTGCCCTGATCGGTTGCCATGCCATTGGTCGTGAAGCGCTTGATATGCTCGATCGAGTGCATGCCTTCGCGCACGGCAAGGCGAATGTCCTTGGCGCAGACGTCGTTCTGGAAATCGATGAAGGCCTTGACGGTCGTGTCCGGTCCGGCTCCTTCAGCCGCCCCTGCCATGCCGCCGGTCCAGGCAAAGGCATTGCCGCCATGAACGTCGATCTTCTGCGCGGCGGTAAAGCCGGATGCATTCGACATCAGTTCGCCGGCCGCCAGCGATTCCTCGATGGTCGCCTGCAGATCGTTGGTCCCGTTGCAGGCGCCGACGGACAGGCAATCCTGCGCGTAGGTGCCGGGCAGGAAGCGCTGGCTTTCGAAGTCGTAGGACACCTTGCCGCGCGACTGAGAGAACATATGGACGGATGGCGTCCAGCCGGCCGAGACCAGGAGGGCGTCGATGGCTATCGAACGGGCACGTCCGCCGCCATTGCGCGCAACGGACATCGACGAGACGCGCAGCTTGCCGGCGGTATCGACGACGGCGTGGCCGGCGAGAACCTCGATGCCGAGCTTGCGCGCCTCGGCCAGAACCGCCTCGCCCGGCTTCTCGCGACTGTCGACGATGGCAGCGACGGTGATGCCGGCACGCTTCAGATCGAAGGCAGCCTCATAGGCGCTGTCGTTCGCCGTATAAACGCCGATCTTCTTGCCGACGGCGACGCCGAAGTGATTGAGGAAGGTGCGGGCGGCAGACGCCAGCATGATGCCGGGACGATCATTGTTGGCGAACACCATGTGGCGCTCGATGGCACCGGTGGCGATGATGACGCGTTTCGCCCGAACCTGCCAGAGACGCTCGCGCGGCAGCTTGCGGTCCGGCTTTGCCAGATGCTCGGTGACACGTTCGCTTAGCGCCACGAAATTCTGGGCGTAGTAACCGAAGGCGGTCGTGCGCGGCAGAACGGTGACGTTCTCCATCTGCGCCAGATCAGCGGCGGTCGCTTGAGCCCAGGTGAAGCCCTCAAGCCCGTTGACGGTAACGCTCCTGTCGTAATGCAGCGCACCGCCGACTTCCGCTTGTTCGTCGCAGATGATGACCCGTGCACCGGTCTTGGCGGCAGCCAGCGCTGCCGAGAGGCCGGCAACACCGGCGCCTATCACGAGCACGTCGCAGTGGGCGTAGCGGCTCGAATAATGGTCGGTATCGTCCTCGGTCGGCGAGACGCCCAGACCGGCAGCGGCGCGGATCCGCGGCTCGTAGACATGCTTCCAGGCCTGCTTCGGCCACATGAAGGTCTTGTAGTAGAATCCGGCGGCAAAGAAAGGCGACAACAGGTTGTTGACCGCGCCGACATCGAAAACGAGCGACGGCCAGCGGTTCTGCGAAATCACTTTCATGCCGTCGAAGACTTCCTGAACCGTGGCGCGCACGTTCGGCTGCTTGCGGGCGGCATCGCGCTCGACGCCGATCAGGGCATTCGGCTCCTCTGCGCCGGCCGAGACGATGCCGCGCGGACGATGATACTTGAACGAACGGCCAACGAGATGGACGCCGTTGGCGAGAAGTGCGGAGGCGACGGTGTCGCCTTCGAGCGCAGCGTAGCTCTTGCCGTCGAAGAAGAAACGCGCGGTCTTTGCAGGGGTGAGACGGCCTGCACCGGGGATACGATTGGCGCCGCTCATTTCGCGTTCGACTCCGTGGCTTCATAGGTTTCGACTATCGCTTCCGTCGCCGGGCGCTGCGTGCTGATATCGGGCTTCGGCTGACCCGCCTTGTAGGTCGTCACGAACTTGTCGCTGACCGTGTCGCGAGCCGCGTTGAAGAAGCGGCCGCAGCCATTCAGGTGCCGCCAGCGCTCGAAGGTCAGGCCCTTCACATTGTCGCGCAGGAAGAAGAATGCCTCGAATTCCTCGTCGGTCATCTCAGTCATGTTGGTCGGCCGGGCGATATGGGCGTCGCCGGCCTGGCGGAATTCGAGCTCGGAACGCTCTTCCTCGCAATAGGGGCAATAGATCAGAAGCATGGTGTTTTCCCCTTAGTGCGCAACGGCCGCGGCGGCCGCTTCGTCGATCAGGCGGCCGGTGCGGAAACGTTCCAGCGTGAACGGCGCGTTGATCTTGTGCGGCGCGTCGTTGGCGATGGTGTGGGCAAAGACATTGGCCGAGCCCGGCGTTGCCTTGAAGCCGCCGGTGCCCCAGCCGCAGTTGACGTAGAGGCCGGGAACCGGCGTCTTGGCCAGGATCGGCGAACGGTCCGGCGTCACGTCGACGATGCCGCCCCAGGAGCGCATCATCTTCATCCGGCGGAAGATCGGGAAGAGTTCGCAGATCGCGTCCAGCGTATGGGTGATGATCTGCAGGCCGCCGGTCTGGGAATAGGAGGAATACTGGTCGGTGCCGGCGCCGATGACCAGTTCGCCCTTGTCGGACTGCGAGATATAGGCGTGAACCGTGTTCGACATGACGACACAGGGGAAGATCGGCTTGACCGGTTCAGACACCAGCGCCTGCAGCGGATAGCTGACCAGCGGCATGCGCACATCGGCCATTTCCATCAGCACCGAGGTATGGCCGGCGGCAACGACGCCGACCTTCTTCGCACCGATATAACCGCGATTGGTCTCGACCCCGGCGATCGCGCCATTGGCGTGGCGGCGAAGGCCGGTAACTTCGCAATTCTGGATGATGTGCACGCCGCGGTCGGCGGCAGCGCGGGCATAGCCCCAGGCGACGGCATCGTGGCGGGCGGTACCGCCGCGGCGCTGCAGGGCGGCACCGTTGATGGGGTAGCGGGCGGTGCGGGAAATATCGAGCGGCGGGCAGAATTCCTTGGCCTGCTCCGGCGTCAGCCATTCATTGTCGATGCCGTTCAGCCGGTTGGCGTGAATGTGGCGCTTGAACACCTGCTGGTCATGGATGTTGTGCGACAGCATCATCACGCCGCGCGCCGAATACATGACGTTGTAGTTCAGGTCCTGGCTGAGGCCATCCCAGAGCTTCAGCGCATGGTCATAGATGCCGGCACTTTCGTCATAGAGATAGTTGGAGCGGATGATGGTAGTGTTGCGCCCGGTATTGCCGCCGCCGAGCCAGCCCTTTTCGAGCACGGCGATATTGGTGATGCCGTGCTCCTTGGCAAGGTAATAGGCGGTGCCGAGGCCATGGCCGCCGGCGCCGATGATGATGACATCATACTCCTTGCGCGGCTCGGGCGAGGTCCACTGCGCCTCCCATCCCCTGTGGCCGCGCATCGCTTCGCGAGCGACAGCAAAAACCGAATATTTGCGCATCCGCCTTCACACTCCGTAGGTCCCGCCAAAAGGCCGGTGAATTTCCTTGGTCGACGCTAGAAATCGCAAATCCCGAACTTCCGCAACGTTTCTTTTGCGACGCGAGACGGCGCGAGTCGCACGAGTTGCGACATGCCGCAATTTGATTTCCGATCACACGATCCTATCGCTCCGACGGACCGTACCAGACACGAGGTGAATGGCACCGCTGTGACCAAAGAGCGGGCTTTGCCGGAAAAGCACGGTCTTTCCCGCAAAATTCATAGGCCGGCGCAACTCGTGTCTGGACTTTGACGGATCGATCTGGTATCCGCTCTTTTCAATCGTAGGGCCTTCTGGCTCAGCGAACCTATTTTTTTGCCTCGTTGACCTGACTTCATGAGGCGATCACTCGAAACCAAAGGAACGGGATTAACGTGCAGGTACTAGTCCGCGACAACAACGTCGATCAAGCGCTTCGCGCACTCAAGAAGAAGATGCAGCGCGAAGGCATTTTCCGCGAAATGAAGATGCGCGATTACTACGAGAAGCCGTCCCAGAAGCGCGCCCGCGAAAAGGCTGAAGCCGTTCGCCGCGTTCGCAAGCTGGCTCGCAAGCGCGCACAGCGCGAAGGCTTGGTTTCGGGCGGCCGCACTGCGGCTCCGGCACGCTGATCCGCGCTTCCCGCGCATCAGACGCGTAGTTCCGGCGGGGGCGACATGGTCGCCGCCGCCTTTTCTGTTTGAACCGCCGCTTCAGGCAGCCCGTTCGAACCTTGTGTGTCCGGAATATCCGGACACATGCCGCGAGTGCGCCTGGCGCGCTAAAATGTCTGCGGACATGGAGCCGGCATCCACGGAGATGCATTTGAGTTGCTCCTCGTTGAAACTGCGCATGGCGATCCGGGAAGCCACTGCAGGCTCGGACCATGCGCCCGAGGCTTCGCTTAACTGAGGGATCACGCTTGACATTGACTGCCAAGACTGCGGATTTTTCCGATCATTCCGGCCCGCGCGCCGCGCCTGCCAACCGTAGCGGCTTTGCTCTTGCCTCCATGCTGACCGTTGCCGCGGCGCTGACGCTCTCCGGCTGCACGACGGCGGATACATCCGGCGACATGATGCGCGTCGAGCGGGCTCAGGGATCCGAGGAAAACATCGCCTCCCTGTCCGGCGTAATCTCGGCCAATCCGAGCGATCCGGAAGGCTACAATGTCCGCGGCTCGGCCTATGGCCGCGCGGGTGAATTCCGCCGGGCTCTCGCCGACTTCAACAAGGCGATCGAACTCAATCCGCGATTCTACCAAGCCTACGCCAACCGGGCGCTGGTCGAACGCAACATGGGCGACCAGGCGGCAGCGCAGGCGGACTACAACGCGGCCCTGCAGATCAATCCGCGCTACGACGTCGCCTTCATCGGCCGCGGCAATCTGTATCGCCAGGCCGGCCAGCTCGATCAGGCCTTCAACGATTTCAACAAGGCGATCGAGCTCGACACCACCGATCCCCGCGCCTACCACAATCGCGGCCTGATCTACCAGGCACGCAAGCAGCATGCGCAGGCGATCGAGGATTTCTCGACCGCGATCTCGCTAGCGCCGAATTCGCCGGAGCCCTATAACGGCCGCGGCATCTCCTATGTCGCCATGAACGATGACGACAACGCGTTCTCGGACTTCAACACCGCAATCACGCTAAACGGCAAGATCGCCGAATCCTGGGCCAACCAGGGGTTGGTCTACGAGCGCCGCGGCGACAAGGCGAAGGCGGCGAAGTCCTACTCGTACGCGCTGTCGCTCGACACCAAATACGAACCGGCCCGCGCCGGTCTCGCCCGCGTCAAGGCCGGGGGCTGACCTCCTCCCGGTTTGACTTGCTACAGGCCGGCTGAATATCGTCCCGGAGTGTGATTCATTCTCCGGGATTTTTGTATCATGGCCTCAGAACCCGTCATCGTCGTCGGCGCCGGAATCATCGGAGCTTCGATTGCCTGGCATCTGACCGAGGCGGGCGCCAGTGTCGTGGCTCTCAGCAGCAAGCAGGGCGGCGTCGCGACACCGTCTTCCTTCGGCTGGATCAACGCGAGTTGGGGCAATCCCGAATTCTACTGTCGCTTTCGCATCCACGCGATGAATGAGTGGGGTCGTTTGGCGCAGGCCGTTCCAGGCGTCCAGTTTTCACGATGCGGCGGCATCTGCTGGGATTTGCCGCCGCCGAAGCTGGAGGACTATGCCCGTGAGCACAGCGCGTGGGGCTACAACATCAGGAGAATCGATCGGGAGGAAATCGCCCGCCTGGAACCAAACCTTACCGGTCTGCCGGACTTCGCGCTGCACGCAGTCGAGGAAGGAGCCGCCGAGCCTATGGCCGCCGCCATCGCACTGATCGCCGATGCCGAACGCAGGGGTGCGACGATCCTGACTGGCGTTCACGCAACCGCCCTTGTCAGCAAGGGCGGCCGCATGGCTGGCGTCGTCACCACGGCGGGCGAGATCGCCGCCAGTCGCGTCGTGCTTGCTGCCGGCACGGACACCGCACGGCTCGCTTCCTCCGTTGGAATAGACATCCCGCTTGAAGCGCCCCCGGGCCTGCTCGTCCACTCCCGCCCGGCACCAAAGGCGCTAAACGGCCTCGTCATGGCGGACAAGGCGCATATCCGGCAGACACGGGAGGGGCGCATCGTCGCCGGCAGCGACTTTGGCGGCACAGATCCGGGAGGGGAGGCGAACAAGGCAGCGGCGGAACTGTTTGCTGCCGTCCAGGCATTGCTGCCGAATGTCTACCTTGAAATGGACTTCCACACTGTTGGTTACCGACCCACACCCAAGGACGGCTTCCCCATCGTCGGTCCGACGGACTGCGCCGGGCTCTACGTTGCCGCGCTGCATTCCGGCGTGACGCTTGCACCGCTCGTGGGACGCCTTGCGGCTGCGGAAATCCTCACTGGTGAAAGTGAGCTGATGCTTGATCCCTACCGGCTCTCGCGCTTCGCCTGAGGACTGCGGTCTGCGTCAAACCGGCCCCCCAACAAAAATGCCCGCTCGCCGGCGGGCATTTTTTGTTCCTCAACGCGTCGTTCGAGGCCTCAGTGGTTCATGGCCTTGACGATATCGTCGGTCATTTTCTTGGCGTCGCCGAGCAGCATCATGGTGCCGTCCTTGTAGAACAGGGTGTTGTCGATGCCGGCATAGCCGGAGCCGAGCGAGCGCTTGACGAACAGGCAGGTCTTGGCCTTGTCGACGTCAAGGATCGGCATGCCGTAGATCGGCGAGGTCTTGTCGTCGCGGGCGGCCGGGTTGGTGACGTCGTTGGCGCCGATGACGTAGGCGACGTCGGCCTGGGCGAACTGCGAGTTGATGTCCTCGAGCTCGAACACCTCGTCATAGGGCACGTTGGCCTCGGCCAGCAGCACGTTCATGTGGCCGGGCATGCGGCCGGCGACCGGATGGATGGCGTAGGTCACCTCGACGCCGGCAGCCTTCAGCGCGTCGGCCAGCTCGCGCACCGCATGCTGCGCCTGGGCGACGGCCATGCCGTAACCCGGCACGATGATCACCTTGGAGGCATTGGCCATCAGGAAGGCGGCATCGTCGGCCGAGCCCTGCTTGACCGTGCGGCTGACGCCGTCATCGCTGGCGACCGCGCCGTTGTCGCCGCCGAAGCCGCCGAGAATGACCGAGACGAACGAGCGGTTCATGCCCTTGCACATGATGTAGGAGAGGATCGCACCCGACGAGCCGACCAGCGCGCCGGTGACGATCAGCGCCAGGTTGCCGAGCGTGAAGCCGATGCCGGCGGCGGCCCAGCCGGAATAGGAGTTGAGCATCGACACGACCACAGGCATATCGGCGCCGCCGATCGGCACGATCAACAGCACGCCGAGCGCCAGCGACAACGCGACGATCGCCCAGAAGTCGAAACGGCTTTCGGACGCGGCGAGGCCGACGATGAAGAAGACGATCAGCACCAAAAGCGCGATGTTGATGAGATGCCGATAGGGCAGCAGGATCGGCTTGCCCGACATGCGGCCATCGAGCTTCAGGAAGGCGATGATCGAGCCAGTGAAGGTGATGGCGCCGATGGCGACGCCGAGCGCCATTTCGACCAGCGCCTGGGCATGGATATGGCCGATCTCGCCGATGCCGAAGGAGGACGGCGTATAGAGCGCCGAGGCGGCGACCAGGACGGCGGCAAGCCCGACCAGCGAATGGAAGCCGGCGACCAGCTGCGGCATCGAGGTCATGGCGATCGAGCGGGCGATATAGGCGCCGGCGCCGCCGCCGATGGCCAGGCCGACGACGATCAGGACAAAACCACCGAGCGACGGCGTCGCCAGCAAAAGCGTCGTCAGAATGGCGATGGCCATGCCGGTCATGCCGAGGATATTGCCGCGGCGCGAGGTGGTCGGGTGCGACAGGCCGCGCAGCGCCATGATGAACAGCACGCCGGAGACGAGGTAGAGGAAGGCTGCGATATTGGGTGACATCAGGGCCGCCTCACTTGTCTTTGCGTCTGTACATGGCGAGCATGCGCTGGGTGACCAGGAAGCCGCCGAAGATGTTGACCGAGGCGAGGATCAGCGCCACGAAGCCGAAGCCGGTGGCAAGGCCGGAGGCCGAGATGCCGACCGCCAGCAGCGCGCCGACGACGATGACCGAGGAAATCGCGTTGGTGACGGCCATCAGCGGCGTGTGCAGGGCCGGCGTCACCGACCAGACGACGTAATAGCCGACGAAGATCGACAGCACGAAGATCGCCAGCTGGAAGACGAACGGGTCGATCGCGCCGCCGCTCAATCCGTGGGCGGCAGCCCCCGCCGCATCCGGCACGTATTCGGCTGCCGTGCGCACCGCTTCGACCGCCCGGTCGAGGTCGCCGATCGCCTTGTCGAGAAGGTCATTGGCCATCAAACATCTCCCTGGGACGGCCGCACTTCCCCCGAAGCGCCAGAGCCGTCCTCTCCAATCTTCAAGCTGTTGCGGTGACTGCGGCCGCAGCCGGGGCAAAATGCGGATGCACGATCGCGCCGTCATGCGTCAGCATCGTCGCCTTGACGAGTTCATCCTCGACATTCAGCGCCAGCGCCTTCGTCTCCTTACCGACCATGGTCTCGAGGAAGGTGACGAGGTTCTTGGCGTAGAGCGCCGAGGCCGAGGCGGCGATGCGGCCGGGCACGTTCAGATAACCGACGACCTTGACGCCCTCGACCTCGACCACCTGGTCGGCCACCGCACCCTCGACATTGCCGCCGCGCTCGACGGCGAGATCGACGGCGACCGAGCCGGGCTTCATGCTTTTAAGCATCTCGCGGCTGATCAGCCGCGGCGCCGGGCGGCCGGGGATCAGCGCCGTGGTGATGACGATGTCCTGCTTGGCGAGATGCTCGGCGGTCAGCGCCGCCTGCTTGGCCTTGTACTCCGCCGACATTTCCTTGGCATAACCGCCTGATGTTTCGGCCGCCTTGAATTCCTCGTCCTCGACGGCGATGAACTTGGCGCCGAGCGAGGCAACCTGTTCCTTCGAGGCGGGACGCACGTCGGTGGCCGAGACCACCGCGCCGAGACGCCGCGCCGTGGCGATCGCCTGCAGGCCGGCGACACCGGCGCCCATGACGAACACCTTGGCCGCCGGCACCGTGCCCGCCGCCGTCATCATCATCGGCATCGCCCGGTCGAATTCGCAGGCCGCGTCGATCACCGCCTGGTAGCCGGCAAGATTGGCCTGGCTCGACAAGACGTCCATCGACTGCGCCCTTGTGATGCGCGGCATCAGCTCCATCGCAAAGGCGGAAATGCCGGCCCGCGCCATCTCGGCCAGCGCCTCACCGTTGCCATAGGGATCCATGATCGCCAGCACGATGGCGCCGGGCTTGTAGGCGGCAATCTCGAACGACGTCGGCCGGCGCACCTTCAAGACCACATCGGCGCCGCCCGCATCCGCAGCAGAGCCGATCCGCGCGCCGGCCTTCTCGAACTCGCCATCCGGAATCCGCGACAAGGCCCCGGCACCCGCTTGAACGACAACCTCGAAACCAAGCGCCTTCAGCTTCTTGACGCTCTCAGGCGACCCGCCGACACGCCCTTCGCCACCCACGGTTTCCAACGGTATGAATACGGTATCTGCCACAGGTTCCTCCCTGAAACGGGTTTTCAGGTGCCTGGCAATCGCCAGACCTCCAATCCCGTACACTCGATGTCCGCGCGCCGATCGCGTTTGGCGGCTGGCGCGCATGCTCTTCCGGGCCGGAAACTCGCCGGGCCACGGGAAAACAGGCACCTCACTCCCAAGTGCCCGTCTTCGTCAAAACTTTGGAAAGCCGATCAGCGCAGAAGCACGAAGCCGGCGACGTTGAGGAGGATGAACAGCACGAGCGCGGTGAAGAAGCCAGCCGTGGTGAAGAAAGCGGCCGCCATGGCGATCAGCAGCGCCGCACAGAAAAGCGTTCCAAATTTCGCTGCTTCGAGGAAGAACGTGTAGGTCTTCTCGTGTTCGGAGTAATCCATCGGAGCGCCCGTTTCGACCGGTCCGGAATGATGTTCAGCCATGATGCATGTCTCCCTGGATACCATGGCGCCGCACCTAACAGGCCCGCGGGCACCATGCCTCGTCTCAAAATTCATTGCATGCGCATCTACGCGCCGCAAGCTGCCAATTACGCATAGCTGCCCTTACACAATGTGACGGCTGAGCGCAACGGAAACCGAGAACCGAGCCTGTGGGCCAGGGGTGGAGCGAGAGCAGGGATAGGGTTAAGCTTCAAACCCGACAAGGGAGAACCATCGCAGCAGGCGCCACGGAAACGCGGCGAACTCGGCAACCGGATCCCTCCCCTACATGGCGCGGCGTACCAAGCGTTGCGCTCGCGCAGCCCCCCGCTCGAAGAGTTATTGCCGAAGGCACAAGGATAGATCCACGGACCGATCGGAAAAAACGCCGCTATATTGCGCACGACAGACGAAATTCGACCTGTTGGAAGCTTTAAACTCGGCAACGAAGCATATCTTAAAACGCTGCTGAGTATTGATTGTTATTACAAATCGTAATTAGGTGTCGCAACAACGTTCATATGGATCTCAATGTGGGAGAACCACAATGCTGACGGCAGCCGAGCTTAGTTTTTTTGCCCGAAACGGCTTCCTTCATGTCAAAAACTTTGTCGATCCTGTCACCTGCGAGAAGCTCGTTGATCATACATGGACACGCTTCCCGCCGGAGTGGTCTCGAGATGATTCGGCGACGTGGAGTGGCGACCTGGCAGATTCCTGCCATATCGCAGACTTGAAGGCGCGTCGCGGTTTAACGCAGTTCCAAAAGGGGGACCTTCTCGATCATCCAGTCGTCGACGGCTTCTTTTCGTCTGATGGTCCCGGCGGCCAGCTGGCGAAGGAGCTTATCGGCTCTCCCTTGTCTAAGTTTCATGTTCGCGGCCTCTACGCGATCGTGCCATTGCCGTCATCCATAACCTACAAGGTTGGCGGCAGGCCGCATATTGAGGCCACCCCGCGCAATTGATTTCCCTGCACTATCTGGAGGATGTCGTGCCCGGCGGCGGCGGTCTGCACGTATGGCCGGGAAGCCATCGGGAGATTTATCCCAATATGGGTTCGAAGCTCGAACATGTGACGACACCCGAGTACGAAGAGATTTTCAACCGATGGGTTCGATTGCAGCCGCTTGAACTCCATGGCGAACGCGGCGATGTCGTGATCATCCATCATCGGCTGCTTTTGTGCGACTATCAAAGAAGCGACTGTAAGACGCTAATTGCACAAAGACCTTCTCCTGATGTGTGGGAAGACTGGCCAGCCATCGCCGCATTGCCCGCGCACCTGAGAGATGCACCCTCGGACTACACTTTGAGCCCGCTTCCTGACGACCAGCTCGTGCCCGCATCATGGAGCGCAAAAGACCGCCTGTCCGGCGCAAATTCGAGTACGGGCGACCCGTCCAGCATAAGGAAATCCGACGCGTCGATACTTGCGCGGGGTCGACAAGTTGGTGATGTCTGGATCGCGCTGTCTGATGACCCGAAGACTGCTAACGCATCGAGTTGTTTCCGCGAGGTTCGGACTTGGACGCACAGGGCGTTAGGGTCAGCGTCAATGGCGAGAGGATTTCTTCTCTATGCCGCTTTGACATTATTTCCAGACTCCCAAACGAGCCGGGCGAATACGAGATCGAAGTCCAAGGCGTAACGCGCGAAACCTGGATCCGGGTGCTTCGCATCCAACTGCCGTTTCAAAACACAGAGTTTCTCCTGAGCGGTACCCTCACACCCGGAAAGAATAGCCTACGCTTCAGCGCATCATGAAAATCCTTGCAACAAGCCGTTGGAGCACGACGCAATGGTTCAGCGGTACCATGCCTGCGACACGTCGTCTCCTTGCGCGGCCTGCCAAGTCGTCTCCACATAGCTGAGAGGGCTCGATCCCCCATTCCCAATCCGCATATTGCTCGCCACCCGACGAGCAGAGTTGACTTTGCCCGGCGCCTGAGAGCAATGGCAAGAGGACGCAAAACGAGGCTTCGAGTCGGCGAGACCACGGACCGAAGCCGCAGATGGAGACCCGCAATGCGCAAACCCGTTGTTGCCATACCGGCCGATTTCAGGGCCTTCGACGGCAATGTCTGGCATGCCACGCCGCATCAATATGTCCGCGCCGCCGTCGAAGGCTCCGGTGTGATGACATTCCTGGTGCCGGCGCTCGAGACCGGCAACGACGCCGATGATATTCTCGACCGTGTGGACGGCGTGCTCGTCAGTGGGTCGCGCACCAATGTGCATCCGTCGCTCTACGGCAAGCAAGCCACCGAAGCGGACGGGCCGTTCGATCCGGGCCGCGACGCAACGAGCCTTCCGCTGATCCGGCGGGCGCTGGAGCGCGGCGTGCCGTTGCTGGCCATCTGCCGCGGCATACAGGAACTGAATGTCGCGCTGGGCGGCACGCTGGCGAGCGAAATCCAGGACAGGCCCGGCATCTGGGATCACCGCAAGCCGGACGTGCAGGAACTCGATATCGCCTACGGCATCCGCCAGATGGTCATCGTCAAGGAAGGAAGCTGCCTTGCTTCCGTTCTCGGTACCGGCGAGGTGCAGGTGAATTCGCTGCATCGGCAGGCGATCTCTGAGGCGGCACCGCGTCTCGCCGTCGAGGCCGTCGCCGAAGACGGAACGATCGAGGCCGTGTCGGTGATCGACGCGAAGGCCTTTGCCGTCGGCGTGCAATGGCACCCGGAATACTGGGTCGGCCAGGACGGTCCGTCATCGACCCTGTTTCAGGCTTTCGGCGACGCGGTTCGTGCCTACGCGGCCTCGAAGGCGAAGGCCTGACAGATCTGGCCCGTTAAGCGGTCCTGCGCTTGAACGGCGTCTCGTCCACCGGCGTCAGCGCAGCGCCCGTCTCGAACCAGGCGATGAGATTGTCGACGACGAGGTCGGCCATGGCGTTGCGTGTCGCCTGCGAGGCAGAGCCGACATGCGGCAGCAGCGACACGTTCGGCAGCGTCAACAGAGCGTCTGGAACATGGGGTTCGTATTCGAACACATCGAGGCCAGCGGCGGCGATGACACCGCGCTGCAGCGCGTCGGCAAGGGCGGCCTCATCCACGGTCGCGCCTCGCCCGACATTGATCAGGACACCTTGCGGCCCCAAGGCCTGCAGAACCTCCGCATTGACGGTTCTGCGGGTGCTCTCGGTGCCCGGCACGATGACGATGATCGTATCGACGGCCTCGGCCATTCCCTTCAGCGT